>NZ_JBTHHU010000017.1:0-148930 GCF_059089585.1 Streptomyces sp. SX-6
CCGAGGACCTGGAGTTCAAGCTCGTCGAGCCGCTGCGGCACCTGTTCAAGGACGAGGTGCGCATGGTCGGCCAGGAGCTCGGCCTGCCCGATGAGATCGTCCAGCGCCAGCCCTTCCCCGGCCCGGGTCTCGGTATCCGGATCGTCGGTGAGGTCACGCGCGAGCGCCTGGACCTCCTGCGCGAGGCCGACGCCATCGCCCGCGCGGAACTCACCGCCGCCGGCCTCGACGCCGAGATCTGGCAGTGCCCCGTCGTCCTCCTCGCCGACGTCCGCAGCGTCGGCGTCCAGGGCGACGGCCGCACCTACGGCCACCCCATCGTCCTGCGCCCCGTCTCGTCCGAGGACGCCATGACCGCCGACTGGTCACGCCTGCCCTACGACGTGCTCGCACGCATCTCCACCCGGATCACCAACGAGGTACGCGACGTCAACCGCGTGGTGCTGGACGTGACCAGCAAGCCGCCGGGGACGATCGAATGGGAGTAACCCCGAGGGTGCCGCCTCCTGGGCCTCGATGAACGCGGCCCAGGAGGCGGGTTGGGCGGCTACCGAGGTGTTCCCCGCAACCCGGTGCGTCTACCTAACGTTGTCGATCTCATCGTCACTGAGATCGCCGCCCAAATCGAGCCGGGGAATTTCAATGTCGCCCATGAGGTCGGTGGGATAGGGGGCGACCTCAGGCTGCTGGTAGGGGCGGAGCACGGCTACAGGGCGGCCGTTCTTCGTGACTGTGATGGTCTCGCCGCGTTCCGCCGCAGCGAGGATCTGCGAGGAGTTCTGGTTGAACTCGCGAGCCGTGGTTTCCATGTAGTACTTGGTACTACTCACAGGTGCGATCTGCCCAGGCGTTGAACATGTGGGGCGGCTTTGCTGTCCCGTATGGCTATGCGCTTTGCTCCAGCCCCTGGCTATAGGTGTTCGTGCGCCTGTGCCGGGTCGGTAGCCAACTGAACCATGGCGACATCAGAGCTCTTCGCCTGACAGCAGAGGCTCGAAAGACCGGTAGGCGGCGTAGTCGCTGAAGTGCCGGGCGTAGAGCTCGGCGCCGTCCCCGAGGCTCTCGTCGAGCACCTCGTTGACGTCCACCACGTGCTTCAGCCGCCAGGTGATCAGCTCACCGTTCTCGTTCTCATAGCTCGTTTCCAGGCCTTCGCCGTGGGCGCGGGCCTTCGCGAGGGCCTGCTCCTGGTTCTCCGCCGTGAGCAGGACGAAACTCTCCTGGTAGAGCGGAGCTTGCCCCTTTCCGCCGGCCGGGGACTCATGCAGCAGAACGGCGACATACCTGGTCATGACTTCTTGAACCTGTTGTCGTTCAGCAACTTCCAGGCCGTCTTGCACGATGCGGCGTTGCACCCCCTGATGAAGCCGAGCGTGTCACCGTAGTGCTGCCCGGGAAACCTCTGCCGGATGGACGCCTTCCGGCACCGGGAGATGAAGTTGTTCGCGACCTCCCCCAGGTTCTCGCTCGCCACGCAGGCGTCGTGCGACCGTACGGAGGAGACGTCCACCGCCTCCGCGGACACGGGAGCGCCCGCCAGCAGGCTCAGCGCGAGGAGGGCCGCGGCGATCGAGCGCCGCACGTCAGCAGCCCGCCATCTTGCCGTAGGCGATCCAGACTTCGCCCTTGTTGTTGATGCTCACATTGCCGGTCTTGTGCAGCCCGGTGTACTTGCCGCGGTACTTCCTCAGCTGGCCGAACTGTGATTCCAGAGACATCCACGGGGAGTCGGGCTTCCAGTCCCCGGAGTACTTCGCGTAGACGCCGTCGGTACCGTCCGTACCACTCGCCCAGCAGGCCCGTGAGGGCGAGTAGAGCACCAGATTGCCGTCGTACTGCATCTCGAGCCGATAGCCGCCGTTCGAAATGCAATGACCAGGAATCAGACGGTCGTTGAACGACGTCCCTTCGTTGTGACAGCCCGCGCGCGCTTCGGCGGGAGCCGCCGCGGACGCCTGTCCGGGAACGGTCGCGAAAGCCGCGAGCAGGCTGGCCGCGACGGATACACAGACACGGGAGAGCTTCCTCATACGGTGCCGCCTCTCTGTTGAGTGCTCTGGGCCGGTGGCCCCGGAAAGGCTAGGTGCGGATCTTGCCCGGCATCGGGCTCCGCGACAGAGATCACCCGTCGTCTCCCCTTGTTCGTGGCCGATTTCGAGCACTGCCCGGAACCACCCCCATGTCCCGCTGACACGCTAACTCTTTGGGCTGATAACCCGCCCCGACGCTGTAGCGCGTGGGACTCAAGGAAGAGACTCCCGGAACCGGGCCGGAGTGCGGCCTCCTGGCAGGGCGGGGAATCTCATGACGGACTTCCAGGTTCTGGCGCGTGTTGCCCGCCCACGAGGCGGAGCGGCGGCACCGGACCGCGCATATCAAGTCTCTCTGGCTCAAGGCGAATCGGACATCCGCAGCGCCCAGCGGCTGCGGTACGAGGTCTTCGGCATGGAACAAGGTGCCTGTTTACCGTCGGCCCACTCCGGCCTGGACGCGGACGGCTTCAACGACCTCTGCGATCACCTCCTCGTGCGGGACGAGGCGACGGCCGAGGTGGTGGGAACCTACCGGCTCCTGCCCCCTGGCAGGTCGGAACGGCTCGTTGCGGAAGGCGAGTTCACGCTGGACGCCCTTGCGCCGCTGCGCAGTGCTCTGGTGGAGGCGGGACGGGCCTGCGTACAGCCCGCGCATCGTAACGGGTTGGCGCTGCAGGCTTTATGGGCGGGCATCCTGCGCTACATGACGGACCGGGGGCTGAGCTGGATCTGCGGATGCACCTCGGTGTCACTGGCGGACGGCGGCGCCCGGGCAGCCGCTGTGCGGGAAGCGGTTGGAGCGCGGCATCGCGCCCCGGCCGAATATCAAGTGCACCCTCGGACTCCCTGGCAGCCGCAACAAGCCGGTCCCGTCAAGCCGGCCGCCATTCCGTCACTGCTCCGTGGCTACCTCGCGCTGGGCGCCTGGGTCTGCGGACCGCCCGCGCTCGACAGCGACTTCCGGACCGCCGACTTCTTCACCCTGCTGTCCTTGGACCGGGTGCCGGAAGAGCGACTCCGCCTGCTGCGAGCAGCAGCGACCTGACCAGGCTGCAGGGCGCCTGCCCATTCGGTGCAACAGCCGGTCCTGTTGCGACGCGTTATGAACGGGCACGTTCTCGGGAAACCTGGAACGTCGGCAGGCACCACCCGCTGGCCTGCGGGCGGCGCCTGCCGTGCGGTGCTTTCGAAGCTCAGGCCTTCTTGATGTCCACCGCATGATCGGGCTCTTCGGTGTCGAGCTCGAACTGGACCTTGTCGCCACGCTGGAGACTCATGCGCTCGGGAGGATTCCGGAGGTCCTGTGAGGAGAATCCCAGCTGGGGACCACCTCGATCGTCCTTGATCTTGCCCTCGTCGTTGGCTTCGTTCCACTCCTGAATCTTGCCTGTAGACATGGCTGCGTCTCCTTCGCTCGACGGTTTGGAGAGGTCCGGTCACAAGCCGGGGCTCACTTCATCGAAACCGAACCCACGTACCACAGCGAGCGCTGCAGGCCGAACGAGTGATGGTTCTCAGGCCCCTGCTGCGGAATCGCAGGTACCGGACGCCTACACCACTCCGTGGGGCGGCATGGCGCTCGGGCGGGTGCGGGTCTCGTCTCGCGCCTTCGGCGCACAGCGGCGGGCTACGGGCGAGGAGGGAGCCCGGCCGGTGCCCGTTGCCGGGTGCGGGATATCGGCGGCGACGGCGTGCCGTTGCTGCCCGATCCCGGGCCCGCTCCACTGCGCGCGGGGGGGCGGGCCCGGCCTCACCGATCCCATGCGCCACAACCCAGCTACTGAACGGCGAGTCGGGTACCGGTTTCCGCACGACTGAGAGCAGTTCTCGGGAGGAAACCGGTACCCGACTCGCCAGTCACCCTCACGCTCGCGCATGAGGCGGCAGCGGTGGGCTGTTTACGGTGCGGGTGAGACGGGTGTGACATGACGGGACGTCAGCAGTGAGTTGGCTACATTCCATAGCGGACATACGGGCCATGGAACGTAACTTCCCTACCGCTGACACACAGTCAGACCACCCCAGCCGGTCGCGCACCCGGCGACGAGAGCCCGCCCACGGGCCCCACCCGCCCTACAACCAGCCGCTTTTCACGTGCACAACGACGATGCGGGCAGACGGCCAAGCACCCGCCACGTAAACCGCCCACCGATGCCGCCCCACCCACCGGACCGCGCGGTCGCGGCCGATCACGGTCATGTAGAAAAGGAGCCGTGAGAATCAAGGGCGTTACCTATGACGTAGGCACTCGGACCGTCGATGGCTCGGTGACTCGACCGGATCTTGCCGCGGCGACGATGGAGCGGGAGCTTGCTGCGATCGCCGACGAGCTGCACTGCACCGCGGTACGGATAACCGGTGGCGATGTAAGCAGGTTGCGGCAGGCCGCGGAGATGGCTGTCGGGCTGGGCCTGGCGGTGTGGCTCTCCCCGATGTTGCCGGACGCCGATGAGGAAGAGGTACTGGGAGCGGTTGCTGACGCGGCTGAACTCGCCGGGGAGCTTCACCGCGCCGGCGGCGACGTCACGCTGGTCGTCGGCTGCGAGTTGAGCGTGTTCATGGCCGGTCTCGTACCGGGCGCGGACATCTCCGCACGGCTGGCCGCGCTTGCTGACCCGATGGGCTGGCCGCCGGAGTTTTTCGCGGCAGGTCCGCCGCCGGTCCGGCTCAACTCTCTGCTGGCCACCGCGGTCGCGACGGCGCGGCAACATTTCACGGGCCCGGTCACCTATGCCGCTGGGCTCTGGGAGGACATCGACTGGACACCGTTCGACATCGTGGCGGTCGATGCCTACCGAGACGCGACCAACGCCACGACCCTCCAAGCGGCTCTGAAGTCGCTGCACGAGCACGGCAAGCCGGTGGTCGCAGCTGAGTTCGGTTGCGCCGCTTTCGCCGGGGCGGCGGACCACGGCAGCCTGGCCTGGACGTTGGTCGACCGATCAGCCGTGCCACGTCGGCTGCGCACCGAACTGGTCCGCGACGAGGCGACCCAGGCCCGTGAACTCACCTCGATGCTTGACCTGTTCACCGCCGCGGGACTGGCCGGGGCGTTCGTTTTCACCTACGTGACCCCTGTCTATCCGGCGGCCGAAGACCCGTTGCACGATCTCGACATGGTCGGCTACGGCCTGGTCCGCTCCTGGCCGGACGGGCGCACTACCCCCAAGGCCGCCTTCTCTGCTGTCGCCCGCGCCTACTCACCCACCACAGGTTGACAGGGTGCCGGTGCGCAGGGCCGCGATGAACGCGGCCCAGGAGGCGGGTTGGGCAGTGATCACATAGGGGCGGCGTTTGCTGTCCCGTATGGGTATGCGGCTGGGTATGTTGTCGGCGAGCTCGACGCAGTCCTGTATACCGTTGCTGTAGGTGCTCTTCCGCCAGTCCGGGCGAGGTATGCCGGGGCTGATGACAATCACGAGTAGTGCTCCTCAAGGACTTTACGAATGAGTGAAGTTGACGCCTCGATCGAGAGTGAGTCCGCGGTCAACTGGTCGTACACCGACGTAATCCGCGATACATCCGCCGGGTCCTTGACTCGCGACACGTCAGTAGCCGATTCCTGCGCCACAATGGTGCGTCCGTCCTCGAGCACCCAGATGAAGCACTGCGCAACGGACATGACCACCAGGGAGGAGCCATCCCGCGGCAGCACTTGGACCCCCACTCGGGGCCTCTCGCACATCTCCAGCAGATGTGACAGCTGTCGCCGCATGACATCTGCGTCACCAATAACCTTATAGAGGGCCGACTCATCGATGATGGAACGTACCCAGGGGCGCCTTGGGCTGTCGAAGACAGCCTGACGCCTCAGACGCTTTGCGACCTTATCCTCGAGATCGCCCCCGAAGAACGGAATTCCCGCGCTCAGCAGGGCCGTCGCGTACTCCCTCGTCTGGAACAGGACTGGGATGACGTACGAAAAGTCCAGGATCTTCACCGCCGAGTCGTCCGGCTCAAGGAACAGGTCAACCCACTTGGCATACGAGCTGCGCGTGAGAAGATAAGGCCGCAGCGAGGTGAAGATGCCCCCTGAATCCAAGACCTCGTCCAGCAACTTCGCGATGTCCTTCGGCGGCACGCCCTCCGCCCGTTCGAACTGAGCGATCCGGCTATGCGAGAGCCTGACCATCTTCCCCAGCTCCGCCTGCGTCCAGCCGCGCGCTTCGCGCAGCTCGCGGATCTTCAGGCCGTACCACTCGTTCAGGTTCGTCGGTTCAACCAGCTTTGACGCGGGCACAGTTGCTCGCCCTCCCACTCAGATGTCACTACCGGTCACACTACCGCCACACAGTGACGTCCGGAACGGAATCGGCAGGACCGCGATCGAGGGTCACGACCCGATCCGCGGCCGCGAGGCCCGACCGTTCGTGGGTGACCAGGAGCGTGGTGCGGCCGCGCGTGGCGTCGAGGATGTCGGCGAGCACGGCGGCGGCGGTGTCCGGGTCGAGGCCCTCAGTGGGTTCGTCCAGGACGAGGACGGGCGGGTCGGCGAGCAACGCGCGGCCCAGAAGCAGGCGTTGGCGCTGGCCGCCCGACATCGTGGCGCCGTCCCCGCCGAGGAGGGTGTCCCAGCGGTCGGGCAGCGACTCGATCCAGTCCAGGAGCCGGGCCCGGCGCGCCGCTTCGCGCAGGTCGGTGTCCGTGGCGTCGGGGCGGGCCAGGAGTAGGTTGGCCCGGATCGTGGTGTGGAAGACGTGCGCGTCCTGGGTCATGCCGGTGACCGCATGGCGGACGTCGGCGCCCGCGCAGTCGCGCAGTTCGCGTCCGCCGACGCAGATGCTTCCGGCTTCGTACGGGACGAACCGCATCAGCGCCGCGATCAGCGTCGACTTGCCGGACCCGCTGGCGCCATGGAGTACAACCCGCTGCCCTGGCAGCAGGTGCAGGCTCACCCCGTCCAGGGCCGGCGGGCTGTCGGGGCGGTGGCGCACTCGCAGGTCGGTGATGTCCACGCCGAGCGGCTCGCCGGTGGGGAATGGGGCCGGGGCGGGCGGGTCGGTGACGGGCGGTGGCGTGTCGAACAGGTCGGCCAACCGGCCTGCGGAGGCGCGGACTTCGGCGAGGTGGCGGGCTGCGGCGGGCAGTGGGGTGAGGGCTTCGAAAGAGACCAGGGCGAGGACCGCGAGGACGGTGAGGTGCACGGCGGGCAGCGCACCGGCCGCGTGCGCGCGCAGCGCGAGCCACGTGACGCCGACCGTCGCCCCGCCCTGGAGCAACAACACCACGGCCGAGGCGAGCGAGGTGGTCAGCGCCTTGCGGCGCTCCAGCGCGGCGATCCGGGCGGAGGCGTGGCGGGCGCGCTCGTGAACGCGGCCCCGGGCGCCGTACGCGGCGAGGTCAGCGGCACCCTGGGTCAAGTCCACGGTGAGCGCCGCGAGTTCGGCGCGTGCCGCCTTCTCCGCGTGGCCCGCGCGGCGGGACGCGGCGAGTACCAGCGCAGGCACGCCGAACCCCGCAACGGCCAGGAGCAGCCCGAGCAGGAGGCCTGCCTGCGGCAGCAGCACAGCGGCCGTTCCAACAGCGGTCGCGGTGACCGCGCAGGCGGCGACGGCCGGGATCAGGACCCGCAGCAGCAAGTCCTGGGCAGCGTCGACGTCGTCGACGAGGCGGGTCAGCAGGTCACCGCTGCGGAAGGCGGGGGTGCCCGCCGGGGCGAGCGGTACCAGTGCCTCGTACACCCGGGTGCGGAAGCCCGCGACGGCCCGCAGTACGCCGTCGTGGCCGAGGAGCCGGTCGGCGTAGCGCAGGGTCCCGCGGCCCAGGGCCAGGGCGCGTACGGCGACGATCGCGACGCTCACCGCCGCGATCGGAGGTTGCTGCGCGGCGCGGGTGATCAGCCAGGCGGCGGTGGCCATCAGCGCGGCGGCGGCGAGGTCGCTGCCGGCCGAAGCGAGTGCGGCGGGCAGCAATCGGCGCCAGTACGGGAGGAGATGACGCAGGAGGCGGGTCATGAGGTCACCAACTCTTCGGTGCTGCCCGCCCGTACCGTGATGATCCGGTCGGCGTGGGGCAACAGGCTGGTGCGGTGGGCGACCACGATCGCGGTCCGGCCGCGCATGAGGTCGACCGTGGCGCGGGTGACGGCGGCCTCGCTCTCGGGGTCGAGATGGGCGGTCGGTTCGTCGAGGAGCAGTACGGGGGCGTCCTTGAGGAACGCGCGGGCCAGGGCGATCCGTTGGCGCTGGCCCGCGGAGAGTCCGGCGCCGTGTTCGCCGAGCACGGTGTCGTACGCCTCCGGCAACTCGTCGATGAAGAGGTCGGCCGAGGCGGCACGAGCCGCTTCCCGCACCTCGGCGTCGCTCGCGTCGGGGCGCCCGAGGCGGATGTTGTCCGCGACGGACATCGCGAACAGGTGCGGGCGCTGCGGCACCCACGCCACCTGGGCGCGCCATTCGTCGGGTTCGAGGTCGGTGAGGTCGGTACCGCCGACCGTGACCCGGCCCGTCCCCGGGGTGACGAAGCCGAGGAGCAGTGACAGCAGCGTGGACTTGCCCGCTCCGCTCGGGCCGACCAGGGCCACGTGCTCGCCGGGGCGGATGGAGAGGGAGACGCTGCGGAGGGCGGGCGCGGGGCGGTCCGGGTAGTGGACCGTGATGTCGTCGAGGTGCAGGTGCGCCGTGCGAGCGTCGGGGGCCGGGGCCTTGCCGGTGCGGGGTGGGTCCTCGTCGTCGAGGACGGCGAAGACCCGCTCGGTCACCGCGATGCCCTCGGCGCTGTCGTGGAACGCCGCGCTGGCGGCACGCAGCGGAAGATACGCCTCGGGGGCGAGGAACAGGACGGTCAGGGCGGTGCGCAGGTCCATCTCGCCGCCGAGCAGCCGGAGTCCGACCGGGACGGCCACCAGCGCGACGGAGAGGGTGGCGACCGTCTCCAGGACGAAGGAGGAGAGGAACGCCACGCGCAGCGTCCGCATGGTGGCCCGTCGGTGGGCGTCCGCCATGTCGGCCACCACCCGGGTCTGGTGCTGCTCGCGGCCGAACGCGCGCAGCGTCGGCAGTCCGGCCACCACGTCCAGGAAGTGGCCGCCGAGGCGGGCCAGCAACCGCCATTGCCGGGCGGTGCGTTGGGCGGTGTGCATGCCGACCAGCGCGCCGAACACGGGAATCAGCGGCAGCGTCACGATGATGATCAGTGCCGAGGTCCAGTCCGTCCACAGCAGCCAGGTGACGACGGTGAGGGGGACCACCGCCGTGGCCGCCATCGTGGGCAGGTAGCCGACGACGTACGGGTCCAGGGCGTCGAGGCCGCGGGTGAGCAGGGTGGCCGTCTCGCCGTGGCGGCGGGCCGCCAGGCGCAGGGGGCCGGTGTGCTGCAGCCGGCCGGTGATCCGGTCCCGCAGCGTCCGCTTGGCGTCGGCCGCGGCGTGCTGGGCGAGCACCCCTCGGGCCCAGGTCAGCAGCGCGCGCAGGGTCATGACGGCGCCCAGTGCGGCCAGGGGCGCGGACCGGAGCGGGTGCCCGGCGAAGCCGTCCGCGAGGACCGCCGCCAGCAGGCTCACCTGGGCGACGACGAGCAGCGCGCCCAGCAGCGCCAGAGCGGTGGAGTACGTCATATGGCGCCGCAGGACTGGCAGTTCCCGCATCAGGCGGCGTTCTACAGGCTTCATCAAAAGTAGCTCGGGTGGCGACGGCCCGTACGTCCTCGGAAGGCCCACCAGCTCCACGCCTGGTACGCGAGGATCGTGGGGACCACCAGAACCCCGAAGCCGCTCAGGATCTTCAGCGTGGCGCCGTCCGCCACGGCCTGGCCGACCGCCAGCCCGTGGCCGGCCGAGCTGACCAGGAGGTACGGGTACTGGCCAGCCCCCACGAGCAGCACGGGCAGCAGCGTCGCACAGCAAGTGGCCACGAACGCCGGGATGTTGTGCCCGCGTGAGAGGCACCACCAGCCGCCGCCGATGGCCGCCGCGAACAGGGCGGCGATGACCGCCGAGGTCACACGGTTCGTCATCGAGGCGCCCGTGCCGAGGAGCGTCAGCAGCAAGGCGAGGGCGGCCGCGGTGGCGGCTCCGGACAACAATTTCGCGCCCATTCTCCGTGCCCTGGTGGCGAGTTCGGGAGCCGAGCGCAGCGCGACGAAGGCCGCCCCGTGCGCGGCGAAGAGCAGTGCGGTGGTCACTCCGCAGGCCAGCACGAACGGCCGGAGCACGTCACCGAACCCGGCATGGAAGGTCCCGTCGGCCCGGCGGGGCACTCCGTGGAGCAGCAGGCCCACGACGAGCCCCCAGCACAGCGCAGGCAGCGCGCCGCCGAACACGATCAGGGCGTCCCACCACCGGCGGCCGCGGGCGCTCTGGGCACGGCGGCGCAGCTGGACCGCGGCGTTGCCGAGGACGAGGCCGACGAGGATCGCGACGATCAGCGGGTACAGGCCGGGCAGGAGGGCGCCTTCCAGGTGCGGGAAGGCGCCGAACATGACGCCGGCGAAGGCGACCAGCCACACCTCGTTGCCGAGGAAGAACGGCGCGATGGCGTCGAGGGCGGCGTTACGGCTGTCCCGACCGCGCGATCCTCCCAGGAAGGGGTGCAGCATCTGTGCGCCGTAGTCGTAGCCGCCGAGCACGAAGTACCCGGCGAGAAGGAAGCCCAGGAGGGCCAGCCAGAGGGTCTCCAGACTCATCTTGCTCAACTTTCCGTGTCAGAAGGCCGGAACAGGCTGGCGCTCGCTGTCCGCGGCGAGTGGCTCGGTTGCGCCGAGCTGGGTCGCGTCCGGGCCGCGGCGGGCGAAGCGGGTGATCAGGGTCCAGTTCGTCACCGCCAGCGCGGCGAAGATGGCGATGAACGCGATGCAAGACACGGCCAGGGAGGTCCTGCTCACATGCGAGAGCGCGTCCTCGACCGTCAACTGGCCGTACACGAGCCAGGGCTGGCGCCCGACCTCGCGGAAGACCCAGCCGCCCACGGAGGCGATGAAGGGGAATGGGATCAGCGCGGTCATCAGGTAGGCGAGCCAGCGGCGGCGCACCAGCCTGTCCTTCCACAGCAGGACGAGGGCGATGAGGGTGATGGTGGAGAGGGTGTTGCCGATGATGGTCATGCTGTCCATCGCGATCCGCAGCCAGCCGTGCGGGGGTACGTAGTCGCCGGGGCCGTGCTGCTGGACGAGTTGCTCCTGCAGCCGGGCGACGCCGTCGTTGTCGTTGTTTAGGGCGGCCATCTTCATGGGCTGGGTCCGCTCGAGCACGGGGACCTGCAGCTGGCCGACGATGATGACGAAGAAGGAGGCGATCGTGCCCACCCACAGCCCCAGACGCAGCGAGCCGCGGAACAGGTCGGTCTCCTTGGCGCCCCGGACGGCATGGAAGGCGCTGATCCCGGCGACGAAGAGGCCGCCCGTGGTCAGCGCGGCAAGCGTGAGGTGGCCGAGCGCGAGCAGCGCGTTGGGGTTGGTGAGCAGCGCCCCGAAGTCGGTCAAGTAGGCGGCGCCGCCGCGCACTTCGTAGCCGACGGGGTGCTGCATGAAGCCGTTGGCGATCAGGATCCAGTACCCGGAGGCGTACGCGGTCAGGGCGACCAGCCAGATGAGCGTGACGTGCACGCCACGGCGCAGGCGGCCCCAGCCGAAGATCCACATGCCGAGGAAGGTGGACTCGGCGAAGAAGGCGATGAGGGTTTCGAGCGCCAGCGGGGCGCCGAAGACATTGCCCGCGAACTTGCTCAGGCCGCTCCAGCTGAGCCCGAACTGGAACTCCATGACGAGGCCGGTGACGATGCCGACCGCGTAGTTGATGACGTAGAGCTGGCCCCAGAAGCGTGTCATGCGCTCCCGGTCGGCTCTCTTGCCGGGATCACGGGAGTACGCGGCCCGGGTGTGCATGATCGCCACGATCGGGACGAGTCCCATGGTGAGGATCACGAACAGCCAGTGAATGCCGGTCGTGGCCGCGAACTGGAGTCGGGCCAGATCCGCAGCGCTCATGGTGCGGCCTTCCTGGACGGCGGGCTGACGGCGGACTGAGGGGTGTGGTGATCACCCCGACCAAGACCGTAGGGAGAATGGCTTATGCATTCCAAGACCTGTTTTGCCATGTAGAGATGACTCCGCAGGCATGAGCGAAGGTGGACAGTGGATCTTCTGCAGTTGCGGTACTTCCAGGCCGTCGCCCGCTACGAGCACATGAGCCGCGCCGCGGAGGAGCTGCGCGTGGCCCAGCCCTCGCTCAGCCGCACCATCGCGCGCCTGGAGGCCGAGCTCGGCTCCCCGCTCTTCGACCGGCGGGGGCGCCGCATCCGGCTCAACCAGTACGGCACGGTGTTCCTGCGCCACGTCGACCGCGCGTTGAGCGAGCTCGACGACGGCCGCAGGGCCGTCCGTGAGGCCCGTGACACGGGGCTCGGCCGGGTCAGCGTCGCCTCGGAGACCCTTTTGACGATCACCCATCTCCTCGGCAGCTTCCGGGCCGCTCACCCCCGTGCCGACGTACGGCTCTTCCAGTCGAACGCGGCGGAGATGGAACGCCAGCTGCGCGCCGGCGAGGTCGATTTCTGTGTGGCCTCACAGCCGTTGAGCGGAGCGAACCTCGAGTCGGTCGAGCTCGCCCGCGAGGAGGTGCTGCTCGCGGTTCCGCTCGGGCACTGGCTCGACGGGCGGGAGAGCGTGACGATCCGCGAGCTCGCCGACGAGCCCTTCGTCACCACACGGCAAGGCCACTGGCAACGCGCCCTCCTCGACCGGCTGTTCGCTGCCGAGGGGCTCACGCCGCTGGTGTCCTGCGAGGGCGACGAACCGGGCGCCAGCCAGGACATGATCAGTGTGGGCCTCGGCATCGGCCTCATCCCGACGATCTCCCGTCGGCTCGGTACGGATACGCACGTCCCGGTCTTCTGGCTGCACGTGGACGCTCCCGACTGCCACCGGGTGCTCACGCTGGTGCGCAACCGCGATGCCTATCTGTCGGAAGCGGCGCTGAGATTCCAGGAGTTCATCACCGGCAGTCCGTTCATGACGCACCGCCTGCCCGACCCACGCCGCGGGCGGCGCGACCACGGTCCGTTCTGACTCCTCTGACTCCTCACCGGGCCGAAACCGAACCTTGCGGGGGTACTGGGGCGGGCGTGACGATGGCGGGCATGACGCAGTCGGGCGAGGACGCGGGCAGCAGACAGGACGAGCGCAGCGGGAACAGCGGACGGGGTACGGCACGGCGTACGGTGCTCGGTGCGGCCACGGCCGGTGCGGCGGCTCTCGGGCTGCCGTCGGCAGCGGCGGCGCCCTCGGCGGCGGCCGGAACCGCCTCCCACCGACCGACCAAACAGCCTCCCCCGCCCGAACTCCGCGCGCTGCTGCGGGAGATCGACCCGCGCCGTATCGAGGCGACCGTCCGCAAGCTGGTCTCCTTTGGCACCCGGCACACCCTGTCCGCCCAGGACGATCCCGTACGCGGCGTCGGTGCGGCCCGCGACTGGCTTCTCGCCGAGCTGCGCCACCGTGCACGGCCCTCCGGTGGCCGGATGACCGTGGAGCTCCAGTCGTACGTACAGCAGCCCGCGCCCCGTGTCCCGGTGGCGACCAGGATCACCAACGTCGTTGCCACGCTGCGGGGTTCGGCCACGCCCGAGCGGATCTATGTGGTCTCGGGGCACTACGACTCGCGCAACAGCGACCCCATGAACGCGACCGGTGACGCGCCCGGCGCCGACGACGACGCCTCCGGGGTGGCCGTCGTCCTGGAGCTGGCCCGCGTCTTCGCGAGGCGGCGGCCGGCGGCGACCATCGTGTTCGCGGCGGTGGCGGGCGAGGAGCAGGGGCTGTACGGGTCCGGGCACATGGCCCGGACGTACCGGGGCCGGCAGGCCGACGTGCAGGGCATGTTCACCAACGACATCGTGGGGAGCCCGACCGCCGAGGACGGCTCGCGCGACCCGCACACGATCCGGCTGTTCGCCGAGGGGGTGCCGACCTCGGAGACGCCGGAACAGGCCGAGATACGACGCTCGGTGGGCGGCGAGAACGACTCGCCCTCGCGCCAGCTGGCCCGGTTCGTGCGGGACACCGCCGAGAACGACGCGACGGGGATGCGCGTACGGGTGGTGTACCGCCGCGACCGCTACCTGCGCAGCGGTGACCACCTCCCGTTCCTCCAACAGGGCTATCCGGCGGCCCGGTTCACCGAGCCCGCCGAGAACTATGCGCACCAGCACCAGGACGTGCGGGTGGTGGACGGCAGGCAGTACGGGGACCTGCCCGAGTTCTGCGACTTCGGCTTCATCGCCCGGGTGGCCCGGGTGAACGCGGCCGCCCTGTGGTCGCTCGCCCAGGCCCCCGGCGCCCCGCGCGGCGCGAAGATCCGCACCGCCGCCCTCGGCAACTCCACCGAGCTGGTGTGGGAACGCGGCCCGGAGCCGGACCTCGCCGGGTACGAGGTGGTGTGGCGGGAGACCACCGAACCGGAGTGGACGCATGTCATCCCGGCCGGGAACACGACCCGGCACACCGTCGACATGTCCAAGGACAACGTCTTCTTCGGCGTCCGCGCACTCAACCACTCCGGCCTGCACAGCCCGGTCGCCTTCCCCGCACCCCAACCGTGAGGCTCCTCAGGTCCGTACGGCCAGAGCTGCCAGAACTGCCGCGACCGGCAGGAACACCACAGTGATCGCGACGGCCACCACGGCGGCGGGCGCCACGCCCCTGGAAGCGGCGGCGGGTGCGTCGTAGCCCAGGGAGGACCAGCAGTCGTCGATCTCGTGTCGCTCGCGGCGGCGGTACGCGCGGGACCGGAGCGCGAGGAGCGTCACGGCTGCCGTACCCGCCGCCGCGATGATGCCGACGGCCTGCCATGTGCCGGTGACGAACAGCACCAGACCGGCCACGGCCCAGGCGCCCCACCCGGTCAGGCTTGCCCAGGCGGCGAGCCGCCGGGAGACCGGCCGGTCGTGCCCGGCGCGCAGGTCGACGATGGCGGGCACGTACCAGACGCAGCCGGACGCACTGACCGCCGCCGCTCCAAGTGACAGGACAGGGTGGGACATTGCACTCACTCCCCCCATCAGCCGTGCACCGTCTCGAGCGCTGCCACATCGGGGTGGTGCGCGTCGAATGCCGGGGACTCGGAACGTATCCGCGGCAGGGTGGTGAAGTTGTGCCGCGGAGGTGGGCAGGAGGTGGCCCACTCCAGCGAACGGCCGTAGCCCCACGGATCGTCGCCCTCGACCCTCTTCCCGTACTTTGCGGTCTTCCAGATGTTGTAGAAGAACGGCAGGAAGGACAGCCCGAGCAGGAAGGAACCGATGGTCGAAATGGTGTTGAGCGCGGTGAAACCGTCGGCGGCGAGATAGTCGGCATAGCGGCGGGGCATGCCTTCGACACCCAGCCAGTGCTGGACGAGGAAGGTGGTGTGGAACCCGACGGTCAGCGTCCAGAAGGTGACTTTCCCCAGGCGCTCGTCCAGCATCTTGCCCGTGAACTTCGGCCACCAGAAATGAAATCCGGCGAACATCGCGTACACCACGGTGCCGAAGAGCGTGTAGTGGAAATGCGCGACCACGAAGTACGAGTCCGAGATGTGGAAGTCCATCGGGGGCGAGGCCAGGATGACGCCGGTCAGCCCGCCGAAGACGAAGGTCATCAGGAAGCCGGTGGCCCAGAGCATCGGCGTCTCGAAGGACAGCGAGCCCTTCCACATGGTGCCGATCCAGTTGAAGAACTTCACACCGGTCGGAACCGCGATGAGGAACGTCATGAAGGAGAAGAACGGCAACAACACACCACCCGTGACGTACATGTGGTGCGCCCACACCGTCACCGACAGACCCGCGATCGAAATCGTCGCCGCGATGAGCCCCCAGTAGCCGAACATCGGCTTACGCGAGAAGACCGGAATGACCTCGGAGACGATGCCGAAGAACGGCAGCGCCAGGACATAGACCTCAGGATGCCCGAAGAACCAGAACAGATGCTGCCACAACAGCGGCCCGCCATTGGCCGGATCGAAGATGTGCGAGCCGAACTTGCGGTCCATCTCGAGGGCGAACAGCGCGGCGGCGAGCACCGGGAAGACCATCAGGATCAGCACGGCGGTGAGCAGGACGTTCCAGACGAAGATCGGCATCCGGAACATCGTCATGCCGGGGGCACGCATGCAGATGATGGTGGTGATGAAGTTGACCGCACCGAGGATGGACCCGAAACCGGAGAGCGCCACGCCCATGATCCACATGTCGGCCCCGACGCCGGGCGAGTGGACGGCATCCGAGAGCGGCGCATACGCGAACCACCCGAAATCCGCGGCGCCTTGCGGCGTAAGAAATCCACACGCGGCGATGAGCGAGCCGAAGAGGAACAGCCAGAAGGAGAGCATGTTCAGCCGGGGGAACGCCACATCGGGCGCACCGATCTGCAACGGCATGATCCAGTTCGCGAAGCCGGTGAACAACGGCATCGCGAACAACAACAGCATGATCGAGCCATGCATGGTGAACGCCTGGTTGAACTGCTCGTTCGACATGATCTGCGTGCCGGGGCGCGCCAGTTCGGCGCGCATCAGCAGCGCCATGACGCCACCGATGATGAAGAAGACGAAGGCGGAGACGAGATAGAGCGTCCCGATCTGCTTGTGGTCGGTGGTTGTCAGCCACTCCACCGCCCGACTCCGGGGAGCCTTCACCACCTTCTCCGCGGGTTTCTTCGTCTGCGTATCCACCGCGTCCACTGGCCGGTGACCTCCTGCTCGTGCTCTGTCCGAAGGCGGCGGGAGGGGCTCCGGGCGAGGGAGCCGGAGCCGCTCCCGGCCGCCGCCCCATGATCGGCCGCAGGGTGCACCCCCCGGACAGGGCCGAACAGTCCCTCGACCGGGACCGACAGTCCCGGCATGCACCTCCCCCACCAGGGCCGTTCGGCCCCTTCCCCAGGAAGATCACGACTGTGTTCACTCATCTCCGCGGAAGGAGAACACGTGGAGATCGCGA
The DNA here is from genome assembly GCF_059089585.1 of Streptomyces sp. SX-6. Lineage (NCBI taxonomy): Bacteria > Bacillati > Actinomycetota > Actinomycetes > Kitasatosporales > Streptomycetaceae > Streptomyces > Streptomyces sp. SX-6. Next base: position 16,943 of record NZ_JBTHHU010000017.1, read on the forward strand.
GCGTGGGACACGCCGACCTGACCCCGGACACGGTGGAGCTGCTCGAGGCCGAACTGTCCCGTCGGCTGGCAGGCCTGCCGGAACAACCCCAGGGGTTGGTACGCGTCGGCACCGGGCTGCCCGTGGCGTTCGGACGGGCGGTGAAGGAAGCCGGCGGGCGGCTGGTCGTAGCACTGCCCGCACGAGCGGGCGTGCCCGCTCCCCTGCCGCTGAACGAACGAGTCGCAGCCGGAGAACTCCTGCTCCTGGCCGAGCACGTACAACTCCTCGAGTACGCACCGACCGACCGCCACGCGCAGGTGACCGCGGACGAGAAGCTCGTCGCCTCGTGCCGCCGGATGCTGGCCGTCTGGGACGGCTCCCCGTCCAACGGCCGTGACGCCACCGCCCACTTGGTGGCCTTCGCCCGCGCCCGCGGCATCCCGGTGGAGGTCGTCTGGCCTTCCGGTGCCGCCCGGAAGGGCCGACCGTGAGGTACTCCTTCGGCGCCGGGCGCGCCGTGTCCTGGCTCCTGGTGACCAGCGGAGCACTCGGGCTACTGGCCTCCTTCATCATCACGGTCGACAAGATCGAACTCCTGAAGGACCCCGCCTTCCAACCCTCGTGCAGCATCAACTCCGTGCTGTCCTGCACCAATGTGATGCAGAGCCCTCAGGCATCGGCGTTCGGCTTCCCCAACCCACTGCTGGGACTGGCCGGGTACGCGGTGATCGTGACCGTGGGCTGCGCACTGCTGTCGGGCGCCCGCTACCGCCGCTGGTTCTGGCTCGGCCTCAACCTCGGCACACTGGTCGGGGCGATCTTCTGCATGTGGCTGATGAGCCAAGCCCTGTACTCCGTTGGTGCGTTGTGCCTGTGGTGCTGCCTCGCCTGGGCCACCACGATCGCGACGTTCTGGTACACGACGGTGCACAACCTCGCCCACGGCATCATCCCGGCACCGCGAGCCCTGGTGGCCGCGGTGCGCGAGTTCCACTGGACGGTGCCGGTGGTTTGGTACGCGGCGATCGCGCTGCTGGTCGCGGGGCGATTCTGGGCCTGACCAACCGGTCGCCGTCCGGCAGGCCTCAGCCGGGGCAGGCTGATGTCACTCGGAAAAGCGACTGCTCACGATCTGCGAGATTCCCGGCTTTGCACGTCAGCACCACAGAACATCGGCCAGGATGGCGAAGCAATGACCCCGACGCCCGAGCCCCCGACCCCGGTCCCGAGCGGGTACGCCCCCTTCGCGCACCTCGCCGAGTCAGGCCCCGGCTCCTCCTCGTCGCCGCGCTCGCCGACTGCGAGGTACGGAACCGCACCCGCCCGGATAATCGACGACCGGATCGTGCCAGTTCTCACACGTGGAGTGCCACGCACTCACGAAGCAGCGGTTCCAGGCGCAGCTGGGTGTTCTCGCGGTCGAACACCTGAAGGGCGTCGAGGCAGGTGACGATCCACCGGGCCTCGGCCTCGTCCTCGATCCGGACCGCCACGGCGGTCACCGCGCTCTCCCAGTCGAACGAGTCCTTCTTGAACTCGTCGTCGAGGGCACGGTATCCGGTCGCGAGCAGCGGGTCCGCGTACACTCCGGTCGCCCCGGCGAAGGCGTGGGCCTCGGCCCGGTCCGTGCGCAGACCGGCCAGGCGCCGCAACACCTCGTCGGGGTCGCCCAGTTCACCGTGCAGGCGGCGGGCCCGGCCGACCAGGAGCGGCCAGCCGCCGGTCAGCTCATGGAGGCGGTCCAGGCGGTCCTCCGTATGGAACATCTCGACGCGCTGGGCCCAGCCGCGCAGGCTGCGGCGATCATGGCGGCGCAGCACCACGGGGGCGGCCGAGGTGGGTTCGGTGCCCGTCAGCAGGGTGCGCCACAGGGTCAGTTGGGTGGGGTCGGTGACGATGACCACTGCACGGGTCACCCCCGGCGTCGCGGGCAGCAGCGTCTCGGCCAGGTCGACGGCCTGCCGTGGGGCCTCGGGCCGCGCATCGGGGTAGCGGGCGAAGTCGCTGATGACGACGCGACGTTCACGCGGAAGTCCGCCCGTGAGTTCCTGCTTGTAGACGCTGGGCCTGCCGACGGGCGGCAGCTTCCAGTCGGCGATGCGCCCGGCGACCGTGCGCAGGGTGTCGCCGACGTCGGTGACGCCGGTGGCAGATGTGCCGAGCACGACCCTCGTCTGGTTGGACCGCTCGCCGAGAAGATCGTCCAGCTGGGTGATGGTGAGCGGAGCCGGTTGGCCGTCGGGCAGTTCGGGACGGCCCTCCTGCACGATGCTCTCCTGGAGTTCGCAGTCCTGTTCGGCCCTGAGCAGACGGGCGTCCACCTCGTGGGAGGTACCGATCATGCGCAGGGCGTTCGGGCCCCGCAGATGCCAGCCCTGACCGTCGTGGTTGGGCGCAAGGATGCCGAGACCCACCATCTCGGAGAGATAGGCGCGGAAGCCCTCGGTGTCGAGCTGTTCGAAGCCCCTGCGCCAGAACGTCTCGCACTCCTCTCGCAGTTCGGCGTCGCTCAGCCGCACCTCCAAGCCGCGGTGGCGGGCATGGTAGGCCAGCACGTTGGCGATCACGTCGTAGCGGTGGTCGAGGCTCAGCGTGTCCTTGAAGGCCGCCGAGATGCCGTCCCTGAGCCCGGTGTCCGACTCCACGACCTCAATGTCGGCGACCTCCACCCGGTACGGGGGTCCCTCGGCTCCGCGTCGCGCCCGTTTGCGGTGCATCAGCTCGACCAGCCGGTGGCCGAACATCTGGAGCAGGAACGGCTGGTAGGAGCAGTAGCCGAGCACCCGGTTGATGAGGTCCACGTCCTGGAACTCGAAGCCGAGTGCCCGCATCGGCTCGACCAGCAGTTCGGCGGCGAACTGAGGGGCAAGCGGGCCGATCACCTTCGGGGTCTGCGCAAGGTGGCCGAACGGACCGTTGCTCGCGAGCTTGGAGAATCGCTGTACGGAGTGCAGCCCCGCGAAGACGACCTTGGCGCGGTCCTTGGTGTCCGACCCGAGGCCCTTGAGCTTCTTGGTGTGGTCGAAGCGGGGGGCGTCCGCCTCGAAGAACTGGTCGCACTCGTCGAGGAGGATCAGCAGGCGGCGGCGTGAGTCCCCGTCGAGCCAGGCCCGGATGCCGGCACGCACCCGTTCGGGGATGCCCTGCCGCGACTTGCGGCCCTGCGGCCGGCCCAGCACCCGTGCCTCTGCCAGCTGCCTGTCCAGGACGCTCCACAGCGCCTCCGGTCCCAGCGAGCTGCCCTTGCCGATGTTCTCCTGATCGAGGTTCACATACACCACTTGGTGGTAGCCGGGGCGTTGTCCCTCGAACCGCTCCCCGGCATCACTGAGCAGCGCCGACTTGCCGAGACCCCGGCCGCCGAAGATGACCTGGGTGCCGTGCGGGTTGAGGATGCTCACGCATTCGGCATCACGGCCGTAGAACATCTCGCCGCCGATCCGGCCGCGCTTCTCCCTGATGTACGGGTTGACTCCGGAAAACGGCAGCAGTGTCTGCGTGGCCGTGCTGACCTGGCGGTTGCCCCGGGCCGCGAGGTAGGCGAGGGCGGCATCGTCCACCACCAGCAACGGCTGCAACCGGTCGGACCCGACGGCGAGTTCGATGCGGGCCTCGCGGCCCAACGTACCGAAATAGGCGACCAGGAGGCTCGCCCCGCTGGTGTCGCGGGACGCCAGGCTCATGACGACCTTGGCAGGCGGGCGGCCCCAGACCATCAGCACGCGGATGCTGCCACCCTGCTCTCTGATCTGCGAGCCGAACGCGGGTGCCTTCGCCCTGCCGTTGATCTCCACCTCGGTCACCTCGAACAGGCGGTACTCACGCCGGTGCGGTGACCGCTCGTCCAGTGGCCTGGCGCTCTTGGCGTCGTAGCCGAGCAGTTTGAGGGCCGGGAGCAACTGGCGCCGCGCTGACACGTCGAGCCGGTCCTTCGGCTCGGTCGCGCCCAGCTCCCGCCACTCGTCGAGGGCGTCGCCCGCCAGCGCTGCCTCGTCGGTGGAGAGGGCGCCGTAGTCCAGGACAGGGACCACCGGATGCTTGCCGCCGCACCGGACGAGGTCGACGAGGCCACGGTCGATACCCTTGCGCAGTCCGTCGGGCACGGCCGGGAAGAACTCGGTCAGATGGGACTCGCCGGTCTCGATCTCCGGGACAGGTTCACCGATCTCCAGGAAGTAGACGAGGTCGGCGGCGGTGACCAGGTCGTCGGTGTCCAGGTGCCGCAGGACCCGGGCACGCTCACCCGTGGTGAGGTCCAGCGCGTCGAGCCGAGCCCGGATCCTGTCAGCCGCCTGCTGCCAACAGGCGGGCAGGTCGCTCCGTACAGTGTCGAGTGCACGCCGCACGTTCATCAGGTCGTGCGCGGCGGCGCCGTCGAGCCGGTCGCGGGCGTCGGCCAGCAGCTCCTGGAGGCGCAGGTCCTGATCGTCGGTCACGGCACCACCGGCCTGCGCGTGGTGCAGCTCGACGACGAGTTCACCGTGCGCCCGGCGCAGCTCTCGGCGCCGGACGGTCTCCCGCTCCGCGATCTCGGTGACCGCGGGCGGGGTGAACTCCCCTGCCTGTGCGGCGGGCAGCAGCTCGCGTCCGGCCAGCTCGACGATGGCACGAGCGGCGGGAAAGGCGTCGTGGGCAAGCCGCTCGGCGAGGGCGTCCTCCCAGCTCCGATCGACGGCAGTGAGAAGCAGGCCGAGCGACGGCCGTTCGTCACGGGTGTCGCACACCTTCAGCAGCTCCGCGTCCAGCACGAGTTCAGGGGTGAGCGAACCGCCGGGACGCGTGGTCGCCGTGTCACCGGCCAGCAGGGCGAACAGCTCCTCCATCGAGGCGCGCGCTGCCCATGCCGTCGCGGCGGCGACGGCGCCTGAGCGTCGCGCCAGCTGCTCCAGTTCGCCAAGTATCGCCGCCTTGCCGTCCAGCAGGGACTGGCGCAGCGAGGAGATCTCCTTCACTGCCCGGTTGCCGTCGGACCGGTCGCTGCGGCGGGCGCCGTCGACCACCAGGCACCACTCCTTGACCAAGCCGACGGCCCGCTCCACGACGTGCACCAGATCCTGCCGCCCGGAGCCCTGGAGCGGTTTGCCGCTGGGCGAGCGGTGCTTCCGGTCCATGCGGTCGATCTCGTTGTTGATCTCGGTCAGTTTCGACAGGCGTTCGGCCTGCTCCTGCGCCTGCGGCACCGCGTCACGGTCGTTGCGGACCACGGCCATGAGCAGCGATCCGAGCATCCCGTCGTCGGGGGCCAGCCATCGTTTGCCGATCTCCGTCGCCCGCGCGAACCGCAGCCTCTGCGGCGCGAGCAGGGCATGGCACTGCTCGCGCAGCTCACGCAGCCGTGCCTCCGTCCCGGAGACGTCAGCAATGACGACCAGTGGAGAGGCGATCATCAGGGCGCCGCTGAGGGCACGGTCGGCAACAGCGGCCGCTGCCTCCCCGAGCCGGTCCGGCAGCCGGGGCACCAGAGCCTTGAGCTGAGCGCCCGCCAGATAGCTGCCGGTGATCAGCGCCGTACGCAGCAGGGCAGGCAGCAGGAGGAGTTCGCTGCCCTCCGCATCACGGCCTGCGTATCCGCCGTACTGCTGGAGCAGATCCGTGGTCAGCCGGGCGCCCTGACTGTTACCAGAGGTGAGGAGCGCGGCGGCGCCGGCCAGTCGGAGCGCCGCAACCTGCGGCTCGGGGTGCCCGGCGGCGTTCGCCACATGGTGGGCGAGCCCGAAGCGCCGCTCCACGACCAGCCGCGCCAGGGCCCGCTCGGCCGCGACCTCGCCGAAGTCCTCGCCGGCGGATATGGCCGGGGCCGTTCCCAGGGCTGATGCGCCCTCGTCGCGCGGCGCGGCGGGAGTGTGCACGTGTGCGGGTGCCGAGGCCGGCGCGGCCGGGGGGCCTGCGTCCGGGTCCGTGAGTGGTACCGGGTCACTGTCGGCATGTGTCGCCGCGTCTGCATCGTCGGCGTGGAGGGGACCGGAGGCCGTCGTCCGAACAGGTGCGACGGCTGCCGATGCAGGGTGGGGAGCCGGCATCCCGGTGGTGTGGCCGGGGATCTCCCCCGTCGGGCTCCCGTCCGTCCTCTCGGCCGGCTCCATGTGCCCGGCGGGCTGTACGGTCCCGTGCGCCACGGTCGTCGCATCGCTCGCAGGCCCGGCGTTGCCTGTCATGCTGCCGTCGCCGCCGTCCGCCTCCGCTCCGACCGGCCTGCGACAGGCGTCCTCCGACTGTGCCAAGGTCAGTTCAGCGGCCATGACCGCTGCCACGGCACACTCGGGCAGCACACGCGCGACCTGTTCCTGGAGGGCCAGGATCTCCGTCGCGACGTCCGCCCGGCGCCCCAGCCGGATGAGCCGCGCCAACGCGGCGAGCGCGGCGTTCTCCTGCCGTTGCGTCTCCTCCCATACCGGTGCGTCCAGCAGGCGGCGGGCTGCACCTCGTACGGCCTCGGCCGCTGAGGCGGCAGCGCTGTCCGGGCGGCATTCGGCATCGAGCAGTTCCCGCAAGGTCTCTCGTGCCTGGAGGTCACGTTCGTGTGCCGCCCGATGCGCGCGTGCGGCGCGCGTCATGTCCTCCAGGCGACGCGGCACTCCCTCGATCCCCACCGCTCGGAACACCGCGTCGGCGCTGTCGAAAACGGCGCCCAGGGCGACCAGCGGAGCCAAGTCCTCATCGCGCGGAGGTCGGCCGTCCGTGACCGCGCCGGTCACGTTCTGCGCGGTTTGCCTGGCCTCTTCGAGGGCCGACTCCAGCTGTCGACAGACCATCTCCGGATCCGTCGACATCTCGGTCCGGACGTCGTCGACCACCGTCGTGGGCACGTCGCCCAAAGTGGCACGGTCCCGTGCGGCGGCCTTCGTGACCGGCCGGCCGACGGTAGTGCGCGCACGCTTCCCGCCGCCCGCGAGAGGCGACTCCTGGTCTTCCGGTGTACCGAGAACGAAGCCCGGGTTCGCCGCCACGACGGACCGTGCTGCGTCACCGACAGCGGAGAGTCGTGCTGCCTCCCTCTCATCGGCCGTCGCCGCAAACCAGTCCTGGTCCGCCGCCCAGGCCAGGACGTAGGCGTCGGCGACGGTGGCATTGCACCAAGCGAACACCGCAGCCCGGACCAGCGTCGTACCCCACCGGGTAACGGGGTCGGAAGCCGTCTCGGCGTCCTGAGCGAAGACGAACCTGTCCACCTGATTCATCACGGTGTACGTGAGATCCCTGACCTTGCAGGTGCAGGTGTGCTGGCGTGACTCGCGCCCCAGCCTGGTGAGAACGTCCCGACACAGGGCGCTGCCCGCCCGCCGAGGGGCCGCCATACGGATTCCCAGCTTTCCGAGCAACTCCTGACGGCACTTGGGAGGCAGGGAGTTGAAGGCGAGTTCCACCATGCCGACCGTGAGGTCGTTCAGGGCAGCAACGGCCGGGTTTTCCAGGGCGTTGAGCGCAGCGGCCAGGCCTTCGAGGCACTCGACCGAGACGCTGGGCGGGGACAACGGCGGCTCTGTGACGACGCGATAGCAGTCGTGCATATACGCGTACTCCTGATTCTGTGGCTGTGGTTGGCTCTCCGGGATCGGCTCACCCGACGGCGAGGAACCTTGCGGGGTGAAGCGGGATGCACGCAAGCGGTGGCGGGATCAGCGACCGCGCGTGTACTCGGTGACGAACGTGTAGCCATCAGGCAGTTCCCAGCCGTCGGCCTTGCCGAGCCTGCGGCAGTAATCCCGAAAGGCCGCTCGCTGAACTTCGCTGGGCAAGCAGCCCGGCTGCAGGCGGCGCAGATGGCCGGGGACGAACTGGACACCGCCCAGCACTCCATCGCCCGGTTCCGCACCGCTCCATGGGCGTATCACCCGGCGTCGAGCGGGGCGGTACCCGATGAGGGGGATGGCCGGTTCCCTGGCACGCGCCGGGAAGTGTGGCCGGCCCCAGGCGTCGCGGCTGCCGAGGGCCGGTTCCAGCAGCCGCTGCGCGAGTAGTTCCACGACCGCTGTCTCCAGGACCGCGGCCTGTGGCCATGCCGGCCGGCAGCCGTAGACCGCACCCGGCAGGGCCGAACGGTCCAGCAGGGCATGGCCGTCCAGGGTGAGCAGGCCGCAGCGGCGCACGGTGCGCATCACCAGCTGTCGGGGGCCCAGCCCGACAGCCGTGTCCCCATGGCGGCCACTGCCCGGAGCATCCTCCCGGGTGAGCACACGGGGGTCGTAGCAGTGCCCGATCACTCGGTCATCGATCTGCACCGGCTCCTTGAGCCGTGTCGTGGCCACCCGGATCACCATGCCACCGCGGGGCCAGCACAGCTCGAGTATCAGGCCGGGGAAGTAGTCTCGGGGCCAGATGGCTCCGGTCAGCCGACCGGAGTCATCACCGAGTTCGGCGGCGACGGACTGTATCGCCTCGTTCCTGCCCAACACACGGCCAGAGTGAGCGAGTTCGAGATGCACCATGAGGTGCCGGCCGTGAGACCGGCGAAGTTCCCGCGCGACATCCGGGTGCAGGGGCAGCCGACCGTCGATGAGATGAGCCAGCCGCAGGGGCAACCGCCAGACGATCTCCTTCGCGTCGGCCCGCAGGAGTTCGCTGGGGCCGAGGGAGGCATCGTCGGCGAGGGGCAGGTCGACCGGATCCACATCCGCTTCCGGCCCCGATGGCACAGATGTCGTGGACGTCCAGCCGCGTCCGGCCGGAACCAGGGGATCTCCGGGAGCTTCCGTGTCACCGGGATGATGCGACCGCCATACACCTCCGCCCTCAAAGGCGTCGTCGAGAGTTATTCGGGATCCGTTCTCGAACAGGCCCTGGTCACTCTCCCGTTGGACGACATCAGCAAGTGCCACGTTCGCCCGGCATACCGCTGCGGCGTACCCCATTCCCCCGAGCGGTCCCGCTGCCCCGGGGAACCCCCGAAGCCGCGGTCCGACCGCTGTGTACACGGTGACCGGAGAGGTGAGGCCGTAGCGCCGCCTCGCCGGAGTGGCCGCGTGTTCCACCGCCGCCGCGAGGGACTTGAGGTCATCACCGCCCAGCGGCCCGGTGTCGCGCCAGCAATCCGCGAGGGAGATCCGGGTCATGGCGTAATGACCCCATGTGCGCAGCGCGTCGCTGGAGTTGAGGACACCCCGCACCGTGTCGAGGAGACCGAGCAGACCCGCCCGCAGGTCGTCGGCGTGTGTGCCGCCCACCAGTTCGGCGAGAGAAACGGGAACGAAGGGACTGAGCAGCTGCTCCCGCGCCGTCGTCAGGAGGTGATCCGCATAGGCCGTCAGGTCGTCACGCCGGGCTGCCTCCGGGGACGGGTAGCAGACGTCGACGACGACATGGCCGTCCCCGTTGATCCAGCGCCGGCGCATGCGCAAGCGGTGGAGCTGGGCCGGTGACAAGCTCAGGGCCGAGCCGAAGGCGTGGAGGTCCGGGACCAGCAGCTCCCTTCGCCGGGAAGTGGCGCCGCTCCCCGGCCTGCCCGGCCCCTCGGCACCTGCGGGCGCCCCCGACACCCAGGCCGGAACATCACCAAGACCGCCAACCCCCGGGTGGGCGCCCTCCTTGTAAACGATCTCGGCGTAGAGCGGGTCCGACCCGGTAGCGACACACACCATGGCACCGACCGGGAGCACGGGAGCGCACTCGCCGAAGGTGATTACAGGGAAGTCGTCGAGGCGCAGCGGGCTGCCGCCATATCCATCGCCGCCGAGGTCATACCCGAAGTACACGGCGTTGAAGGCGACGGTGGTGTGCACCGGCGCCGGGCGCGCTCTGACAACCGCTTCGAGGTAGCGCAGAAGCCGATCCCGCTCCTGCTCGGGTACGGCGTCGTAGCCCCATGTCATGGCGGAGCTCAGCAGTGCCCGGTTGCCGTATGGGTCAGGCACCTCCGTCCCGTCGCGACGCGCCGATGACGCCTCCGGCCACCCACGTGCGCCGACGGCTGCTGATGCAGACGGGTCCCCACCCATGACACCTCCGCCGCACTGCACGAACCGCCCGAGCCCGGAGTGCGGTAATTCCCGCAGACTATGTCTGCGCATGGCATTCCGGTGGCACTTTCGTCACTTTGCGATGGCTGACAGCGGCTCACGCCGATCACGTCCAGGCGCCGGCATCAGACCGCGCTCACGCTGGAGAGCGCTGGCACCCGTTGGCATCGTCGACGGGCACGGAGAGCGCATCGTCGACTGGGCGCCCTTCCCTTCCGCAGACAACGGCCGTGCCGAGCCTGCTACTTCGAGCCAGCAGCCCGCGATGAATCCCGGCTTGGCGCATACGGCTCACGGCGGCCCACATCTTGGGGCGCCCAATGGCAGGGTCCACGTTCTTGGCATCTACCCCATGCACGTCCTGCGGATGCGACAGTGCGGCTGCGACCAGCGCAGCTGGCAGAGGTGCACCGGGAATGCGTGTGAGGTCGCGCTGCCGGGAGCAGACACGCTCACCCGGAGCGGCGTGCGTGCAGGCCTGGCCACTGATCGTCGCGGAGAGAGTCTCCAGCGACGATGTCGGCTCCAGACCGAAGTCAGACGCACCAGCTGCAACGTCTCCGACGACGTGTCGCACGGCGCAGACGATGCCCGGCAAGGTCGCCGGATCCGGTCCGGCCCGGCGCACGCAATGGGTGAAGCGCCCGGCGCCAGGACACCGGGCATTTCACTGCCGGGCCAACCAGCAGCCAGGCCGCATCAGCGAGCGCGCCGAGTAACCGCGGGTCAGGCCCCTGTCTCCACCCGCTTGAGGATCGCCACGCACTCCACGTGATGGGTCATCGGGAAGCAGTAGATGGAAAACATGTGGAAAGAAACTGCAGGTCAGGAGCCTGCTGCGCGAGCATCGCACTGACCGGCAGTGTGCATTACGTGCGGCGTGGGCGCTACGGACACCTGCGCGACGCTCCCCTATGCAAGGGGGCGTTCCGCTGACCTTCCGTGGGTCATATCGCCGACCGTACTGGCGAGGTCCACGTCAGAGCGGGAGGTCGTCAGGGAGGACCCGGAATGCCTTGTAGCGGCCGAGCGGGCGTACCGCGCGGAAGTCCCGGCGGTCGAGGGTGAGGATGGCATCGGTGTCGAAGTCCGCGGCCAGCGCAACGTTCACTGCGTCCGCCAGGTCGAGGTCCAGGCCCGAGTAGCGGGCGCGGACGGACTGCGCGACCCCCAGGTGGTCCTCCGTGATCTCCGGTACCGAGATACGCCCCCGGCGCATCCAGTGTCGAATGTCGTCGACCGCACTGACCGCGGCCTCGCGGCCGAGTTCACGGGTGGCGACATGGTCGATCTCCGCGAGCAACAGCGGCGACATGACGAGCAATCCCGCCACCATGATCGCCTCGTTCGCCGCCTGATGCTCGGGGTGCGTGGAGTCGAGCGCGGCCAGCAGGCCGGATGTGTCGGCCACAACGATGATCACGCAGCGGTCCCCGTCTCCCGCTGAACCGCATCCGCGACCGCGTCACGGACCTCGGCCTTGGAGGGAGTGCGCCCCGAACCCTCGAAGGTCCGGGAGAACAGCGGCTCGTCCCAGACCCGGTTGGCCATGGCAGCGAGGTGAATACCCTGCCGGATGATCTCGGCCTCACTGATGCCACGACGCTTGGCCGCTTCCTTGATGATCGCGAGATCTTCCGGATCGGCGTAGACGTTGGTTCGCTTCATCGACATGTACCAAGATTAACCCATGTACCAAGCTGATGTATATTGGCGTCGGCTGGCGCGCTCTTGGCGCGGCTGGCCCCGACCGTTCACCGTGGCGAGGCTGTCCTCCGCCACCCGGCCCGCATCCTGCTCTGCTCTGCCATGCTTCCAGGCATGCCGAAGAGTCGCGGCCGCCGCAAGCCGGGCGGTGCCAGGAAGCCCGTACGCCGTTCACCGCGCCCCCTGCGGCTGTCGGACCGTGCCTTGCGGGAGGCCCGAACGCTATGTCTGGGAGACAAGGACATCCTCGCCGTGGAGGCGTGGGCAAGCGGGCTCCTGGGAGAGGCGTGGCTGACCGCAGGGATGACGGAGCGCGAGCCGGAGCACATGCTATGTCTTGAGGTGGTGGGACGGGCCTCGACGACACCGTCCCCGCACGGCCTCGCCGCCATGGGCGCCCTGGAGCGGGTCGGCCCGCCCGGCAGCCGCTCCCTGCTCCACGGGACGGTGGAGATCCTCGCCGACTCCCAGCCGCTGCCCGCCTGGCACGGAGCCGCACCGCACCGCCCGGTGCGAGCCTGGTGCGCGGAGGACGTATGGGACAGCGAGCGGGCGCTGTTCATCGAGTACAACGGTCCGGTCCCACACACGCTGATGGCGCAGATCGGCGAGGTCGGCGGCACGCTGGTCGACAAGCTGGCGCTGCTGGCTCCGGAGGCCGTCACCGCCTGGGAGGAGGCACGGGAGACGGGCGAGGCACCGATGCCGTTGGTCGGACAGAACGTCGACGATGTCCTCGCGGATCTCGCCGCGGCCCTGCGTCTGACGGACATGACCTGGCCCCGCCAGGACGACGAGGACGTCGTCGCCCTGCGGTCGCTGGCCTGGGCGCGCTGCCGAGACCGCCTGCCGGACCGGCCCGGGCAGCAGCCGCTGGAGGAGGCTGAACGGGCCCGTTTGCTGAACGTGTTCACAGCTTCCCGCACCGGCGCAGCGAAAGAGGTCGGCACCGTCCGGTCTCTGGGCGAGCTGTTCCTTGACTACGGGGAGAACTACCTGAGTCGCGGGCCACTGTGCTGGAGTCCCGGCCAGGTCGCCGTCTTACTGAAGGACTGGCTGCCGCGCAAGGCCGTACTCGATCAGGAGCACCGCGCATTCCTGCCCGACGCCTTGAAGCAATGGGTGACTTTCGCGCTCACCGAACGCGGCGTCGAGGCGCCGTGGATCGCTCCCGTCGTCTCCGCGGTCGACACCCATGTGCCCGCCTTCCGCGCGGCCTTCGACGACGAGGCGGCATGGGGCCCGGCCAAGCAGATCTCCGCTGCCCTCGCCGCACGGGGCGTCGACCTCACCGACCACGATGCCGTCGACGCCGCCGTGCGCGCCCTCAACGCCGAACGGCTCGCCCGGCAGCTCACGGGCCGACCACGGCCGTCCAGCTCCTGACACATGTCGCAGCCAGGGGCGCACGCACCCCAAGGGACGCCTCCCGGCAGCGACAGAACCCGAAAGAGCAGGCAAGAAGAAGTGGAGCAGTAGGAAGAAGTGGAAAAAGGCGACTCCCCCATGGTTCTCCCTCAAATCGACATGCTGGTGGCACGGAGCGGGGATCTCAAGAGCGAGCTGGTGGCCTTCGCGCAGAGTCCGTACTTCGCGAGGCGGCTGGATGCCCGGCTCGACGAGGCAGCGGACCGGCTCGGCTTCCTCGATGAGGCGACCGTCATCGAGACGATCGACCACTTCGCGCTGCAATACCGATTGGCGAACGGCTCCACGGTGGTCGAGCGGTTCGTGGCCCAGCGCCGGCCGCCGCTGTCGGAGGACGAGCGTGCGATGCTGCTCGGCTGGCGCGACGTGGTCGAGGGGATCTTCGAGGTACAGAGCCTCGACCCCAATGCCGCCACACTGCACAACCTCCTCGACGATCTCGTCTACCGGGTCCACTCCAACATGGGGCGGCGCGCCCTGGGCAAGCTCCGTAAGGGGATGTTCGTCGCCGCCCGCATCGTGCCCGTCCACCCCGACACCGACGCCTGGCTGGTCAGCGGCAACCTCGCCACCTACCGGCCGAGCGATGGTAAGGAGTTGGCGCAGGCCGCCGTCCAGACTCTCACTGCCAATCCACAACTGCTGCGCCGAAACCCCGAGATGCTGCGCAAGGGCTGGGAGATGCAGGCTGAGGCCCGCGCCGACTTCATCGAGTTGTTCGGCACCGATCTGCTCATCCTGGACCCCGGCGAAACACAGGGCCGGCTACGGGAGTACCACCGCCATCGGCAGGACAAAGCCCTCGCCGAACTCAAGGGCAAGGCCGCCGCGGAGGCGAGGAGCGGCGTCCCCTCCCTCGACGAACTCAGCGCCCTGCCCGAAGAACTCCTCGACGCGGACACCATCGCCGTCATCTGTGACGAGACCGAAGGCATCTGCTACTACGCCGACTTCGGTCGGCTCGACGCGCTGTTCGCCGATCCGTCCCTGGCCCGCGACCGAACTTACCTGGCGCAGTTGCGGAAGTACCTGAACGACGGCTCCGTCTCTCCCATGGCCATCCGCCGCCTGATCCAGCGGCATCCCGAGAACGCCGACGCCGTCTTCCGCGCACTCCTATGCAAGCCCGCGTTCAGCTGGGAGCGGGACGGGGAGGAGCTGCTGCGCCGCCGCAAGAAGAGCCACTACGACCACGAGCCCCTGCCCAGCGTCACCCCGGTCGGCGCCCGCCTGGCCCAACTCCTGCGCGCACAGAGGCGGCACAGGCGATGAGACTCACCACCGCGGAACTCGACGCCATGGTCGAGGAAGCGACCGTCGACGCGTACGACGAGTACGAACAGTTCGCCGCCTTCCACGTGGCCATCGAGGATCACCTCGCGCTGCCGTTCGACACTACCGTGCTCGGCGTCACAGTGAGTGTCACCGCCATCCAGGAACGGCCCTGCAGCGGCATCATCGCCCTGTGCCGACGCGGTCGGTACCGGCAGGCGATCGGCATCCTCGACCTGCCGCTGCCCGAACCCGCACCCACGGGATGGGCCTGGGTGGAGGCGTACCGGCACTGGGCGTCCTGAGTCGCAACACCCGCCCCACTGTTTCTCCCCACCATCCTGACCTCGAACGTCAAGGACGGCACCGCGATCGCCCCATTACCAGATCAAATCCCCGGAACGGCGGGACCCTCTGCCAGAGGTCTCGAACCGCGTCGCAGGCAAACCTGCCGGCGAACTCCGCACCCGCATCCACATCGTCCAGGCAGACAGGGCTGCTCTCTACCTCAACGACACGCATGAGAGCCGAAATCGGTACGCGATAGCGATGCCCGGGACGGGCAACGGGACAGGGAAAGACACCACGACCGATGAGTCGGCAGACCGCCCCGCACACCAGCCCCGTGCCGAGTAGCCGAGGGGAGTCTCACCCCTCGGCTCTTACAGATCCGTACGTGACAGTCGCCCGTCATACGGCTCTTGTCGTTCTGATCGTCAGACCGATACGGCCACGGAGGTGCAGCGCCAGTGCGCGAACATGCGGGGGTACCGCTGGGCGACCTCCTGCATCTTCGCGATGGCCTTCCGCTTGGCCGCGAGTCGCTTGTACTTCCGGCGGATCCAGCGCACCAGGTAGGCGTTGATGCGCATCAAGAAGGGGTTCAACTCCCAGGGCCGGAACCGGCCGTAGTAGTTGATCCATCCCGCCACGACAAGGTTCATCCTGCGGGCGATGGCGTTGAAGGACAGTTCGGAGCGGGTGTGCAGGTGCCAGGACCGCACCTCCCGGCCCATCTTCTTCAGAGCATCCTTGCTGACTGCCGGCTCGAACGACAGGAACAGGTTCCCGTGCCGACTCCGGTTCAGTCTGGCGCGGAAGGTGTACCCGAGGAACGTGAACGCCGTGTGCTCAAAGGCACGTTGGCGTACGCCGTCCTGGCAGTACACGATCCGGGTCTTGGCCGGATGCAGTTGCAGTCCGACCTCGTCCATCCTGTTCGCGAGGGCGGCCAGCACCTCGCGGGCCTGCCGCTCGCTGACGCAGTGCAGCACCGCATCGTCCGCATAGCGTTCGAACTGCACGGTCGGGAACTCCCGGACCATCCAGGCATCACACGCATAGTGCAGGAACAGGTTCACCAAAACAGGGGAAACCGGGGCACCTTGGGGCGTCCCGCGCTCCCGCTCCCGCAAGGAGCCGTCAGGCAGTTGAAGCGGCGCACGGAGCCACCGCTCAACATACAACTTGACCCAGACGGCGTCGGTGTGTGCTTCCACCGCCTTGACCAGGAGGTCCCGGGGCACGCTGTCGAAGAACTTGGCGATATCGAGCTCTACCACCCAGCTCCGTTTCCAGCAGCGTTCCCGGCACTTCTCCACAGCGTCCAAGGCAGACCGTCCGGGCCGGTATCCGAAACTGTCCGGGTGGAAAATTGGATCCACCCGCCTCATCAGATGCCGGGCCACCACAGTCTGAGCCACACGATCAGCGACAGCGGGAATACCTAGCATTCTTTCGCCGTCTCCATGCGACTTGGGGATGGCCACCGCACGCACCGGGGGAGGAAAGTACGATCCCGACGACATCCGGTTCCAGACCTTATAGAGGTTGCCCTTCAGGTCTTTCTCGAAGTCGGCGATACTCTGCCCGTCCACCCCTGGTGCCCCTTTGTTTGCCCTGACTTCCTCCCACGCTTCCTTGACTTCCCACTTCGAAATCTCAAACGGCTCGATCTGGGATTTCAACTGGTCCACCGGACTCCTCCCGGGCGATGCCCGGTTGATGCGATCAACACAGCCACGAACGACCCGGCCCCTTCGCTCCGCCCCCATTACAGGGGCTTCATCACTACTACGAGCCGGTCCGCCAGCGCGCCCCGCATCGGTACTCAGCCCCTTGCAGTGTCCGCTGCTTGGGGTGCTCCCTCTCGCCTGCCACGGGCAGAGCGGTATCGAGACGCGCCTTCTCCTGTTCCATGCGGAAGCCGCACCCCGGACTCACGTCGCCTACATGCCGGACACCACCTAGCCAATAAACGGGCACCCGCCAGACTCATCCCGAGATTCAGGTCACACCCCGGTTTCTGTGACAGCCTCATTTCGAGGCTGTCACAGAGGACGGCAGCGAATGCTCGGCGTTGCGAATCCGCAAGGGGTCGTGTCCCGCAGAGTGATGCAGGGAATCAAGCGCTACGCGTTCCGGTTTGAGGCCTCCGGCGATCTGTCCGGAGACGCAAGCCCATAGAGCGTGCCGGTAAGGCGAGTTGAACACAAATGCCGGGCAGACCCGGCGAGGGCAGAGCGTCGCCGCCAGGCGTTCGAGAACGTCGCGAAGCTGATGCAGTCTTTCAAGAAGGCCGACCACGAGATCATGCGGTGGCGTGTCCGGCTGCACTGCGGCCACATCATCGAGACGGAGGCGCACTACACGTACACCGGCCCCCTCTCCGCCGGGTCATACGGCAGGCGTTGCTCGGAGTGCGGGGAAGACCGCCAAACGATCGTGGCCTTCGAACCCATCGGACTGCGTGGTGAGCCACCGGAAGCAACAGAACCCCTACCTCCTCCGCCGCCGAAGAAGCCGACACGAGCCGAACTCGAACGACGTGTTAAGGCGCTGGAGAAGGAGAACGAACGCTTGCGCGCGAAGTTCAGTGGCTGAAGGTCCCGACCGAAGCCCTGGGCTGACTCGTCAGCAGGTCACGGAGGCCGAGCTGACGGCAACGGTGAAGACGCCGCCCGCGCGGACATAGACACGGTCCACGTCACCCCCGCTCATTCGAGCGAATTGTTTCGAACCACCCGTCGCTGACGAACGGAACTGACAACATGCCGCCGTCGTACGGCAACCTCGAGTCGAGGGCGGAACATTGGAACGGCAGGTCAATGAGTGGCAACTCTCGGTGCTTCAGTGGGTGGAAGACGGGTGCCCTGCCGGCGTTTGGAAGACCAGCTCCTACAAGACCACCTGTCAGGCACTGCAGAACCGGGGTCTGGTCACGGTCTCCCGGAAGGGCGGGCAGTGGAGCGTCGCCCTGACGAGCGCAGGCCAGCACTATCTGGCGCACGGCACATACCCTCCCCGCGGGTCTCGCCCACGGAAGGCTCAGGCCGCTGCCCCGCAACCCCCGTCCGCTCGAGCGCAGGAAGCCCCGGCCGCCGGGCGGAAGCCAAGCCCTCCATCACAGCCTCGCATGACGTTCACGGAGCAGCTGTTGCAGGAGCTCGCGGAGACCGGCGGCCGGATCATCAAGAGCGGCAGCGGTCCGGACTTGGAGAAGTGGCCGTCCCGCGTCGCCGCGGCACGCAGGTCCGGAAGGGTCCCGGAGACGAAGGAGCTGTACGGGGGCTGGTGCCGTGGCGGGTACGAAATCAAACTGGTCGACATCCCCGCCTGGCGCCTCGCCGTCCTCGCACCCGTGCCCGTTCCCTCTCGGCTCACGCGGCCTCACGCCGTGGTCCGGGCCATGCAGAACGAACCCCAGCCACTGGGCCTGACCAAGCCCGTCCAAGGACGTGCCCTCCGGCTCATCCAGGCGCTGATCACCGCCACCGAGACCGAAGGACACTCCGGTTCGGCAGGACAGACCGGCTCCGCACCTCCGTCTCATCGCCGCCGCAGAGCAACTCCTCACTTCACCATCACCGCACAGGACCAGACCGTGGGGTTCCTCGTCCTCCAGGAGCAGGACCGGACCGAGCACGTCGCCACCGAGAAGGAACTCGCCGAGGCCAAGAAGAACTCCTGGATCAGGATCCCCCGCTTCGACTACACCCCGTCCGAACGGCTCCGCTTCGTCCTCAGCGGCGGCCAACCACACCGGGCGAGCGAATGGGCCGACACCCCCGGCCGCACCCTCGAAGACCAGCTCGCCGAGATCGCCCACGAGGTCGCCCTCCGCGGCGAAGCCGCCGAACGCAGACGCCAGGACGAGATCGAAGCGGCACGCCAGAAGCGCATCCGCTTGGAGACCGCCATGGAGGAAGCCCGCATCCAGTACGCGGAGGCGTACCGCGTCCAGCACCTCGAAGCGCAGGAAAGAGCGTGGCGTCACGCAGCGGGCTTGGCCGAGTACATCAGCGCGCTCCGCCTCCACGCAGAGGCTCTGCCGACCGGGCCGACCAGGGACGAAGCCGAGGCATGGATCGCATGGGCAGAGACCCACGTGCAACATCTGAACCCCTTCAACGGTTCACCGTTGCTGCCTGCAGTCCCTGAGCCCCGCCCCGAGGATCTCAAGCCATTCTTGCGCGGCTGGAGCCCGTACGGCCCCGCTTACTGAGCACCCACACCGCCAGATGTCCGGCCCGCCAAAGCGCGGCGGGGGCGCGCCTGCCACCGCAACCAGCGGCGCCGGAACCCGGCCGCCTTCCTTCAAGTTCCCGCAAAGACAGTCCGCGGAAGCACGCCTCCCACCCAGCATGACCTGCGCGATCAGGCAGCTAACACCCCATCAGAACGAGCGTCAGGAGAGCGTCACGAGCGTCATTTCAGCGTCAGAATTTCGCCCGTAACGCCCATAGCGCACATAATGCACGCCGAGTAAAACCGCAGGTCAGACGCCCTTTGCCGCAGGCTTGAGGATCGCCACGCACTCCACGTGATGCGTCATCGGGAACAGGTCGAACGCCCGCAGCGTCACCGGCCGGTACCCCTCCTCCGCGAAGTACGCCAGGTCCCGTGCCAGCGCCGCCGGGTCGCAGGCCACGTACGCGATGCGGCGCGGGCCCAGACCCGCCAGCTGGCGGACCGTCTGCTTGCCCGCGCCCGCGCGGGGCGGGTCGAGGACGACGAGGTCGGCGGAGTCGATGCGCGTGCGCGGGAGGACGGATTCGACCTTGCCGTGTTCGATGCGGACGCGGTCGAGGTCGGCGAGGTTGTGGCGGGCGTCCTCGACGGCGCGCTTGTTGGATTCGATGCCGAGGACCGCGCCCTGGTCGCCGACGCGTTCGGCGAGGGCGCCGGCGAAGAGGCCGACGCCGCAGTAGAGGTCGAGGGCCATATCGCCCTTGCGGGGCATGAGGCCCTGCATGACGGCCTTGACGAGCATGTCGGCGGCCTTGGGGTGGACCTGCCAGAAGCCGCCCTCGGCGACGCGCCAGGTGCGGTCGGCGGCGCGTTCGCGGACGAAGGGGCGGCCGTGGACTCGGTGGATCCGGTGGTCCTTCTCGCCGACGCGCAACACCGAGACGGGCTTGTCGAGTTCGACGATCGGGAGGCGGCCGCCCGGCTTCGGGGTGAGGACGACCTGGCGGTCGCCGGAGCCGGAGGCGGCGATGGCCTCGACCGAGGCGATCTGGGGCCAGTCGCGCTTCTCGATGCCGAGTTCGGTGACGCCGGGGGCCGCGATCAGGCAGCGGTCGATGACCTGGACGTCGTGGGAGCGGTGCTTGCGCAGGCCCGCGTGGCCGTCCGCGTCGATCGCGTACTGGACGCGGGTGCGCCAGGCGGGGACCTCGCCCGCGGGGACCTTGTCGCCCTCGGCCGGCATGACCGTGCCGTCCCAGCCGGCGTCCTCGGGGGTCAGGCCCGCGAGGCGCTTGAGCTGTTCGGCGATGACCTCGCCCTTGAAGCGGCGCTGGGCGCCCGGCTTGGCGTGCTGCCAGTCGCAGCCGCCGCACTTGCCGGGGCCGGAGAAGGGGCAGGGGGCCTCGACGCGGTCCTTGGAGGCGTCGAGGATCTCCACCGCGTCGGCGCGGAGGAAGCGGGAGGTCTCCTCGCCCTCGGTGACGCGGGCGACGACGCGCTCGCCGGGGAGGGCGTGGCGGACGAAGAGGACCCTGCCGGACTCCGTGCGGGCGACGCAGTGGCCGCCGTGGGCCACCGGGCCGACCTCGACCTCGTACTCCTGGCCCACCAGGGACTGCGGCTGTTCGGTCTGCATGGTGGGAGAGCTCCTGGTGAGGCGGGTGGCACGGCGGGACAACAGCCGCTCAGTCTACGTCCCGTCGCGCCACCCTCCTGCGCGCTACTTCTTCGCGGCGGCCTTTTCCCGCTTCGGCGGGGTGACCGGGCCGCGCCGCACCGCGCCGGGCGCGTTCCACTCGGCGCGCTTGCGGGCCCTCTTGCGGGCGGCCTCGGAGGAATCGAGCTGCCAGGGGACGGAGGTGACCATCACTCCTGGAGTGAAGAGCAGTCGGCCCTTGAGGCGCAGGGCGCTCTGGTTGTGCAGCAGGTGCTCGTACCAGTGGCCGACCACGTACTCCGGGATGTAGACGCTGACCACATCGCGCGGGCTCTCCTTCCGCAGGCCCTTGACGTAGTCGATGATCGGGCGGGTGATCTCGCGGTAGGGCGAGTCGAGGACCTTCAGCGGCACGTCGATGCCGTAGCGCTCCCACTCGTCCCGCAGGGCCTTGGTCTCGGCGGGGTCGACGTTGATGCTGAGGGCCTCGAGCGGGCCGGAGGAGCGCATGAGCTTGGCGTACGACAGGGCGCGCAGCGTGGGCTTGTGGATCTTCGAGACCAGGACGACGGAGTGGACCCGGGAGGGGCGCACCTCCTCGGCCATGCCCTCCTCGGCGGCGATCTCGTCGGCGACCCGGTCGTAGTGGCGCCGGATGGCAGTCATGACGGTGTACCAGCCGACCATGCCGAGGACGGCGAGCCAGGCGCCGTGCGTGAACTTGGTCAGCAGCACGATGACAAGGACCAGGATCGAGAAGACCATGCCGAAGGCGTTGATGGCCCGTGCGCGGTGCATGCGGCGGCGGGCGGCCTTGTCGGTCTCCTCGGCGAGGTGGCGGTTCCAGTGCTTGACCATGCCGCCCTGGCTGAAGGTGAACGACACGAAGACGCCCACGATGTAGAGCTGGATCAGCTTGGTCGAGTCCGCGCCGAAGGCGTAGACGAGGGCGCCGGCCAGCAGGGCGAGGAGAACGATGCCGTTGGAGAAGGCGAGGCGGTCGCCCCGGGTGTGCAGCTGGCGGGGCAGGAAACGGTCCTGCGCGAGGATCGAGCCGAGCACCGGGAAGCCGTTGTAGGCGGTGTTGGCGGCCAGGAAGAGCACCAGGGCGGTGGCGGCGGCGAGGAAGACGAAGGCCGCGGAGCCGTGGCCGAAGACGGCCTCGGCCACCTGGGCGATGACGGGGTTCTGGGTGTAGTCGGCGCCGACCGGCTTGCCGCCCACGAGAAGGTCGGCCGCCGGGTTCTCGGCCATCTTGACCTTGGTGGTCATGGCCAGGGCCATGATGCCGACGAACATGACGATCGCGAGGACGCCCATCAGGGACAGGGTCGCGGCGGCGTTCTTGCTCTTGGGCTTGCGGAAGGCGGGCACGCCGTTGCTGATCGCCTCGACACCGGTGAGCGCGGCACAGCCGGAGGAGAAGGCGCGCAGCATCAGGAACACGAGGGCGAGACCGGCGAGTCCGGCGTGTTCCGCCTGGATCGTGTAGTTCGCGGTCGGGGCGCGCATGGTGTCGCCCAGGACCAGGCCGCGGAAGCCACCCCAGAGGACCATGAGGATGACGCCGCCCACGAACGCGTAGGTCGGGATCGCGAAGAGGGTGCCGGATTCCTTGACGCCGCGCAGGTTCATCACCATGAGCAGCGCGATGATCACGAGTGCGACGAGCACCTTGTGCTGGATGGCGAAGGGCCAGGCCGAGCCGAGGTTCTCCACGCCGGAGGCGACGGACACCGCGACGGTGAGGACGTAGTCGACGAGCAGCGCACTGGCCACGGAGAGCCCGGCCTTGCGGCCGAGGTTGGTCGTGGCGACCTCGTACGCGCCGCCGCCGCTGGGGTAGGCGTGCACGGTCTGCCGGTACGAGGCGACGACCGTGACCATCAGGGCGACGATGGCGAGGGTGATCCACAGGCTGTAGTGGTACGCCGACACACCCGCCACGGACAGGACGAGCAGCACTTCACCCGGTGCGTACGCCACAGAGGAGAGAGGGTCGGACGCGAAGACGGGGAGTGCGATGCGCTTGGGGAGGAGGGTTTCCCCCAGCCGGTCGCTGCGCAGTGCTCGCCCGATGAGGATCCGTTTCGGGAGATCGGTCAATTTGGACACGCAGAGGATCGTAAGCGTTCGCAAATCGGTCTTGTGCACCCGCCACCCGCCAACATGCGATCGGCGGGTGGCAGGCGGTCCTCAGCCGTGCAGTCGGACGGGCAGTGAGCGGTGGCCGTTGGAGATGAACGACTCCACCGGCTCCAGCTCACCGGGCTCGGCGGCGAGCGCGAGGTCGGGGAAGCGTTCGAAGAGGGCCGGCAGGGCGATGGCGGCCTCGAGCCGGGCCAGGGGTGCGCCCAGGCAGAAGTGCGCGCCGTGACCGAAGGCGAGGTGGTCCTTGGTGGTACGGGTCACATCGAACCGGTCGGCGTCGGGGCCGTGCAGCCCGGGGTCGCGCCCGGCGGCGGCGTAGGCGGCGAGGATGGCGTCGCCCTTGCGGAGGGTGATGCCGCCGTCGAGCTCGATGTCCTCGACGGCGTAGCGCAGCGGCAGGCTGGCGACGGGGGACTCGGCGCGGAGGGCCTCCTCGATCACGTCGTTCCAGTCGGCCCTGCCCTCGCGGACGAGGGCGAGCTGCTCGGGGTGGGTGAGCAGGGCGTGGATGGCGTTGTCGAGGAGGTTGACGGTGGTCTCGTGGCCGGCGCCGATGATGAGCAGCAGGGTGTCGGCGAGTTCCTGCTCGTTGAGGCGGGAGCCGTCCTCCTCGTCGCGGGCGGAGATCAGGACGCTGGTCATGTCGTCGCCGGGCGCGGCGCGCTTGGCGGCGATGATCTCGCCGAGCAGCCGGTAGATCTCGGCGTAGGTGGCCGTGACCTCGGCGGGGTCGGCGGAGGTGTGGAAGATCGAGTCGACGCAGTGGCGCAGGCCCTCGCGGGTGGGTCCGTCGTCGAGGCCGAAGAGGTCGCAGATGACCTGGATGGGGATCGAGTAGGCGTACCGCTCGCGCAGGTCGACGACCGTGCCGGGCTCGGTGGCCGCGAGGTCGTCGAGGAGGCCGGCCGCCAGCCGCTCGATGCGGGGGCGCAGGGCGTTGGTGCGGCGGGCGGTGAACGCCGGGGCGACGAGGGAGCGCAGCCGCCGGTGGTCCTTGCCGTAGGCGGTGAACATGTTCTGCACCGCGACCCAGGTGTACAGCGGCCACTCGGGAGAGACCTCGCCGTTGATCCACCTGGGCCAGTGCTGCCGCGGGTCCTTGGACACACGCGGGTCGGTGAGCAGTTGCTTGAGCAGGGGCTGGGTGGTTATTGCCCACGCCACCACGCCGCCAGGGAGCTCCACGGGGCTCGCCGGGCCGCGCTCGCGGAGGCGGGCGGCCTCTCCTTGGATGTCGCTTCCGGTGGGGTCGATCGAGACGGGGCAGAGCTGACGTTCCATCGACTGTCTCCAGAGGTCTCGGATGACGAGGATGACGAAGATGACGAGGATGACGGGTGCGGTTGTTCCGGGAAGTGCGTGACGACGGGCACGGGGACGGGCGGGAAGCGCACCGGCAGTGCGGTCAGCGCGCGGTGGAAGGGGCCGGGCCGCCACACCAACCGGTCGCGCGGCACGGCGAGTTCGACGTCGGGCAGCCGGTCGAGGAGCCGCTCGACGGCCGCGGCGGCGATCAGCCGGGCCGGGTCCTTGGCCGGGCAGTGGTGCGGTCCGGCGCTCCAGGCGAGGTGGGCGCGGTTGCCGGTGCGCTGGTCGCTGTGGAGGGCGGGGTCGGTGTTGGCGGCGGCGAAGCTGACGACGACCGGCTCGCCCGCGCGCAGCCGGGTGCCGGCGAAGTCCAGGTCGTCGACGGGGTAGTGGACGCCGTAGTTGGCCATCGGCGGGTCGAGCCAGAGGACTTCGTCGAGCGCGTCCTCGACGGGCATGCTGCCGCCGGCGAGGTCGCCCGCGAAGCGGTCGTCGGCGAGCAGCAGCCGCAGCGCGTTGGCGATGAGGTTCTGCTGGGGCTCGGTGCCCGCGCCGATGAGGACGACGAGCTGGTGCAGCATCTCCTCGTTGTTCAACTGGGCCGGATGGGCCATCAACCAGGACGTCATGTCCGCGCCGGGCGTCGCCCTCTTGAGGCCGATGAGCTCGAGGAGGCTGCTGGTGATGAGCTCATTGGCGCGCTCGGCGTCCACGCCGTCGAAGATGCCGGAGAAGCCCTCGACGAGCCGGTCCCCGAGCTCGGGCGGACAGCCGAAGAGCTGCTGGAAGACGAGCAGGGGCAGCACCTTGGCGTACGAGCCGAGCAGGTCGGCCTCGCCCGTGGTGGTGAACCGGTCGATGAGGGCGTCGGCGCTGCGCTCGACGTAGCCGCGCAGGGCGTTGGGGTCGATGCGGTCGAGGCTGTCGCTGACGGCCTGCCGGTAGCGGCGGTGCGCGTCGCCGTCGGAGAACAGGCAGTTGGGGCGGTAGGCCATCATCGGCACCACCGGGTTGTCCGGCGCGACCCGGCCGTCGGCGAGGGCCCGCCAGCGCCGGGCGTCCTTGGCGAACTTGTCGGGGCTGCGCAGGACGTCGAGGGCGGCCCGGTAGTCGGTGACGAGGACGGCGTGCGCCCCGGGCGCCAGCTCTACGGGCGAGAGCGGGCCGTACTGCCGCAGCCGCCGGTAGACGGCGTGCGGGTCGGCGGCGAACTCGGGCCCGTGGAGCGGGGTCACCTCCCGGTGCGCGGGGCAGCCGGGCGGCGGGCCGGCGGTGGCGCGGTGGGTCACACGGGCTCCTGGGCGGTACGGGTGCGGAGGTAGTCCACGAGCGTGATCAGCGCCCGGGTCGCGGAGGCCCGGTCGCGGGCGTCACAGGTGACCAGGGGCGTCTCGGGGAGAAGGTCGAGGGCCTCGCGGATCTCCTCCTCGGGGTGCACGGGGGCGCCGTCGAAGTGGTTCACGGCGACGGCGTACGGCAGGCCGTGCTCCTCGAGCAGCCCCATGACGTCGAAGGACTGGTCCAGACGCCGGGTGTCGGCGAGGACGAGCGCACCGAGCGCACCGTGCGTCATGTCCTGCCAGAGCCGGGTGAAGCGCTGCTGGCCGGGGGCGCCGAAGAGGTAGAGGACGAGACTGTCGCTGAGCGTGATCCGGCCGAAGTCCATGGCGACCGTGGTCGTGGTCTTGCCCTCGATGCCGGCCAGGTCGTCGACGTACGCACCGGCCTGCGTCATGGTCTCCTCGGTGCGCAGCGGACGGATCTCCGACAGAGCGCCGACGAAGGTGGTCTTGCCGACCGCGAAGTGGCCGACGACCAGGAGCTTGGCAGCCGTCCGCACGGTCTGCCGGAGATAGACGCCGTTGTCGACACCGTGGTCAACGCCGTGGTCGGTGAAGCCGCCGTCAGAGACGAGCGCGGAGTCCATCGAGCACCTCCTGCAAGATCTGGGCCTCGGGCAGCTGCGCCGAGGGGATGGGGGCGCGGGTGGTGAGGTGGCCGCTGTCCACGAGATCGCCGAGCAGCACCTTGACGACGCTGACGGGCAGCGCGAGGTGGCCGGCGATCTCGGCGACCGAGAGGGCGCCGCCGAGGCAGAGTTCCATGAGCCTGCGCTTTTCCGGGCTGAGGCCGCCGAGCGGCCGGTCGCCGTGCGCCATGACCAGGGTGACCAGGTCGAAGGTGTTGCGGGTCGGGTGGGAACGGCCGTCGGTGACGACGTACGGCCGTACCAGCCCGTGCTCACGCCTCGGCGTCGCCGGGGTCATGCCGGGCTGCCCGGGCCCTGCCGGCCGGTGCCCTGCCGCGGCGGGCTGACCAGTTGTTTGCCGAGCCGGTCGACGGTCTTCTGCATCCGGTAGGTGACGGCCTCCATGTCGACGTTCTCCGTGGCGGAGACGGCGAGGTAGGCGCCGGGACCGGCGGCTATGAGGAAGACGTAGCCGTGGGCGAACTCGATGAGCGTCTGCCGCCAGGGGGTGTCCTGAGGGGCGGGGTGGGTGCAGAAGTCGGCCGTGGAGCGGCTGATCGACTGCAGGCCTGACAGGGCTGCGGCCTGGCGCTCGGCCTCGTCGCGGTCGATGCCCTGGGAGTGGGCACGCAACATGCCGTCGGCCGAGAGCAGGATCGCATGACGGGCATCGGGGATCTTCACGACCTCGTCGAGCATCCAGGCCAGCTCTTTGTTCATGTGGTCGTTCACGCGTGGGGCTTCCCTTCGTCTTCGCGGGGTGCGGGGCGTGGGGGGTGGGCGTCCGTGGTGCCGCGCTCCTCGGGCAGGCCGGGGGCGGTGGGGGTGCCGTACGCGGGCGTGCGCCCGGCGCGGGTGCCGCGCGCGAACGCGCCCATGCGCCGGGCTGTTTCCTCGGCCGTACGGTCCGGCGGGGTCTCGGCAGGCAACGGCCGGGCGGCCGGCTGCTGCTGCGCGGCGCCGGGCTGCCTGCGACGGCGCTTGGGCAGCCCGCCGGCCGTGGTGCCGGCCTGCGACGGCGGGGCGGCCGGGGGCGGGGCGGCCGGGGCGTCCTCCGCCGGCCGGGGGCGCGCCGGAGCCTCGGGCGCCGGCGCGTGCGCGGGCTGGACACTCTCGCGGGGAGCGCCCTCACGGTGAGCGCTCTCACGGAGGGTGCCTTCGCGGGGAGTGCCCTCGCGGGGAGTGCCCGGCCAGTCGGCCTCGGGCGTGCGGGCCGGCGTCTTCAGGGGCGTGGTGCCGGGGCCGTCGATGTCGAGGTTGCTCAGCAGCCCGGTGGGCAGGAACAGCACCGCCCGTACGCCGCCGAAGGGCGAGCGGGTGTCGACGGAGACGCTGAAGCCGTAGCGCGCGGCGAGCACGCCGATGACGGGGAAGCCGAACTGCGGGGGGTCGCCGAGCCGGGAGACGTCCACGCCGCGTCGTCCGGAGAGCAGGGCGGCGGCGCGCTGCACCTCCTGGCCGTCCATGCCGACACCCGCGTCGTCGATGACGATGCAGGCGCCGTTGTGCACGGGCTGGAGGCTGACCTCGACGCTCGTGTTGGGCTGCGAGTGCCGCGCGGCGTTGTCGAGGAGTTCGGCGACGGCGAGGACCACGGGCTCAACCGCCCGGCTGATGACGGCCAGTTCACCGTGGCCGTGCACCCGGACGCGGCGGTAGTCGCGGATGCGGGAGGTCGCGCCGCGTACGACGTCGGTCAGCTGCGAGGCGACGCGCTGGCGTCCGGGCCAGGAGCCGCACAGCACGGAGATCGCCTGTGCGCGGCGCCCGAACTGGGAGTTGGCGTGGTCGATCTCCAGCAGGTCGCGGAGCACGTCGGGGTCGTCGTGACGTTCCTGCATGCGGGAGATGGCCAGTTGCTGCTCGTGGGCCAGTCCCTGGACGGCGCGCATGGAGGCCTTGAGCGCGGCCTTGGCCGACTGGTCGGCACGTTCCTGCGCCTTGTCCACGGCCTGGGCGAACAGGTCCATCACCGACTGGAGGCTGCGGGAGAAATCGGTGCCGGTGAGCCGCTCGTCGAGCAGGCCGGGCAGCGGCACGGACTTGTTCGTCGCGGAGTCCGCCACGGCCGGCAGGCGGACGCTCACCAGGCGTGCCGCCTCCTCGTCACGCGCCCTCAGATTTCCTTCCAGCGCGGTGACACGGGCGCGCACGGCGGTCGTGATCCTGCGCTGACGGATCAGCAGCGCGAGCACGGCGACCAGCGCTACGGCCAGACACCAGATACCCGCTTCCGGTATGTGATGTGACATCAATTCCTCTTGGACAACGGCGGCATGCGGGCGGCGGGACAGGTTACGGCGTCCTGACGTCCCGTCCAAAAGCGGAATACGCGGATCATCCAACCACACCCGTGACCGAGCGTTCGGCTCTCATCTCGATTCTTGAACAAACGAGCGACACTTGTCCCGTCCGGTGCGTATCTGACGGAGTAGGGCGGGACCGTTCGACGGCGGGACGAATCCCTCCCTAAGGTCGAGCCCCCACGCATCGTTCGAGGGGGGAGCCCATGGTGGAGCCACCGGCCGACGCGCTGCACGCCCTGCGCGCGGAGGGCGTCTCCCCCTGGCTCGACGGCCTGTCCCGCGAGTCGCTCGACTCCGGGCTGCTCGCCCGGCTGGTGGCCGGCGGCGCGGTCCGGGGCGCGACCTCGGATCCGCGGGCTCTGGCCGAGGGCATGGCGCACCACGGCACGTACCGCGAGCAGCTGTCCCACCTGTCGCTCCGCTCGGTCGCGCCGGAGCGGGCCCTCCTGGCCGTGTGCGCCTATGACCTGCGGTCCGCCTGCGACGCGGTGCGGCCCGTCTTCGCGTCGACGCACGGCCTCGACGGCCAGGTGTCGATGGACCTCGATCCCGCGCTCGCCCACGACGCCCGCGCCACGGTCGCGGCCGCCGAGCGGCTGCACCGGGCGGCGTGCCGGAGCAACGCGCTGGTCAAGATCCCGGCGACGGACGAGGGCCTGGCCGCGACCGCCGCCTGCCTGGGCCGGGGCATCGGTGTCCATGTCACGGGCGTCTATTCCGTACGGCGCTACGGCGAGGTGCTCGACGCCTACTTCGAGGGACTCGAGCGCGCCCGGGCCGCGGGCCTCGGCCTGTCCGCGATCGCCTCGCTCGCCTCGTTCCCCGTCGGCCGTCTCGACGACGGGATCGACCGCCGCCTGGACGCGCTAGGGGGTGGCCGGCGGGTCTGCGCGGGTGAAGGAGCGGCGTCTGGTGCCGTGCATCGCAAGGCGGAGGAGGGAGTCGATGCGGAGCATCGGCGACCGACGACAACGCCGCGAGGCGCGGCACCAGACGCCGCGACGCCGCGCAGACCCGCCGGCCACCCCCTAGGTGCCGCCGGGGCGGACGTTCCGCGGGGCGCGGCGTCGCTCGCCGTGGCCCGCCTCGCGTACCGGCTCTACGAGGAGCGGCTGGGCGGCGGCCGCTGGCGGAGCCTGACCGCCGCCGGGGCGCGCCCGCCGCGGCTGATGTGGAGCGTCGGCGGCTCCGGGAGCGCCCGCCTCGCCGGGTCCCTGGTCGCCTGGGGCACCGTCACCGCCGTACCGGCCGCGGCGCTCGGCGCCGTCGCCCGGGAGTGCCGCCTGGAGGGCGACACGCTGACCGGCGAACACGCCCGTGCACAGGCGGTGATGGACCGGCTGGAGCGGCTCGGCGTCGCACCGGAGGACGCCGCGCACGCGCTCGCGGAGGAAGACCTGCGTCAGCAGGCGTTCTGGTGGCGGGAGTTGCGGCGTACGGTCGAGGAGCAGCTGCGCCCCGGGGGGCCGGCACTGCACTTACCATAAGTTACTTGCGACACTCCGGCGCCTCGAATAGCTTGAGCGCGCATGATCTGGTACGCCCCGCCTCCGGCTAACGGGACTTACCGCATCGGGGATCAGGGGGTAGGGACCGTGTCGCAGAGCGCACCCGGGGCCGGGGTGCTCGCCGTACTGGAGCTCCTGGAACGAGGCGCCCCTCCGGAACAGTACGAGGCCCTGCTGGAGGAAGCCGGACCCGAGGAAACGGCCGTGCTGCGGCGCGCCGTGACGCTGGGGTTGTCCGTACGGGCCCGGGCCGAGGCGCAGCAGCAGCGCGAGGCAGGCCTGTCCGCCCTCTTCGACGCCGGTTTCGACATGGCCGCACCGCAGGACCTCGGCACGCTGCTGAAGGTCGTCCTGCGGCGGGTGCGGGTGCTGCTCTCGACGGACATGGCCTGGATCGGGCTGCTCGACGAGGAGCTGGGCTGTCCCGTGATCCGGGCCTCGGACGGCCACACCACCGACCGGAACATCGGCCTGCGCGTGGCCCCGGGCGCGGGGCTCGGCTCCGCCACCACCCGCAGCGACAACCCCTCGCCCTTCTGGACACCCGACTACCTCGCCGACGAACGGATCGAGCACACCCAGGCCATCGACGACGTCGTCAGGGCCGAGCGGCAGCGCGCGATCCTCGCGGTGCCGCTGACCCGGGGCACCCGGCCGGTCGGCACCCTCTACGCCGGGCAGCGCACGGTGCGGCACTTCACGACGGACGAGGTCGCCCTGATGTGTTCCTTCGCGGACCTCGTCAGCGTGGCCATCGACCAGGTCGGGCAGCTCGAGCGGAACGCCGCGCGCATCGCCGAACTCGAGCGCCGCACCCGGGACTCCGAGGCCGGGCTGCGGGACGCGCGCGGGCTCGGCGAGATCCACCACCGCCTGATCGAACTGGTTCTGAACGACAGCGACCCCGACGCCCTCGCCCGGCAGGCCGGGGACGAACTGGACGCCGCCGTACGGATCCTCGCGGCCGACGGCACCGTCCTCGCGGCGGCCGGCGACCTGCCCGCGTACGACGCGGACGGCGCGGACGCCCTGGAGTACGCCGGGCACGAACCTCTCGCCCTCCCGGACGGCCTGTGGGCCGTACCGCTCGAGGCGGGCACCGGGCGCCTCGGCACGCTGGTGCTGCACCCCCGGCGCCCGTTGACGGAGGACGACCGGCGGCCGCTGCGCCTGGTGGCCCAGGTGGTGTCCGTACAGCTCCTGGTGGAGAGCAGCAGGACCGCGATCGCGGAGGGCCAGATCCGCGAGGACTTCCTCGGCGATCTGCTCACCGGCCCCGAACCGCCACCCCGGCGACTGCAACAGCAGGCCCGGCGGCTCGGCGTCGACCTCGACGCCGAGCACGTCGTCGTCATCGCGCGCCCCGAGGGCGACGCCCGGGGCAGGCCGGCCGTCTGGGCGTCCTCGTACGCCCGCCGGACGGGCGGGCTCAGGAGCATGCTCCACGGCAGCGCGGTGCTGCTCCTGCCGGGGAAGGACCCGGGCGCCGCCGCCCGCGCGGTGCTGGCGGAACTGACGCCGCTGCTCGGCCATCCCGTGACGGTGAGCGCGGCGGGGCCGGTGGCCGGCCCGGCCTCCGTACGGCACTGCTTCCTCGAGGCGCAGCGCTGCATGGAGGCGATGACCTCGCTCGGCGCGACCGGCACGGCGGCGTCGCTGGGCGAACTCGGCTTCGTGGGCATGCTGTTGGCGGACCACCACAACGTCGACGAGTTCATCGAGGCCGCCATCGGCCCCGTGATCGACTACGACGCGCAGCGCTTCACCGATCTGACCCACACGCTGGAGACGTACTTCGAGGCGGGCGGCAGCCCCACGAACGCGGCCAAGAGGCTCCACGTGCACGCCAACACCGTCGCCCGGCGGCTGGAGCGCATCGGCGAACTCCTGGGCCCCGGCTGGCAGGAGCCCACCCGCGCGCTCGAAGTCCAGCTGGCGCTGCGGGTGTTCCGCGTCCGCGACAGCCTTCATCGCGCTCAGGAGACCTGAACCCCGTCGTCCCACCGCGCGAGCGCGGCGACGGCGTGGGCGGCCGAGGCCAGGGTGACGTGCCGGTGCCAGCCGTCGAAGGACCGGCCCGTGAAGTCCCGGACGCCCACCTGGTCGGCGATCTCGGCGAAGTCCCGCTCCACGCGCCGGGTCAGCCGGGTCAGCCGCAGCAGCGCGGCGGGCGGCACGTTCACCAGGTCCGTCAGCCACAGCTCCCCCGGCCAGTCGCCGCCGTGGTCGCCCGTCCCCAGCAGGAGCATGTCCCGCAGACGGACGGGCCGGCCCGAGGCGGACCGGCGTACCGGCAGGCCCACGCGCACCACCGCCGTCAGAGAGGTCCGTGCGGCCCGGCGCGGACCGTGGTCCCGCCACGGCACCGGGCGCCGCAGGTCCCGGGCGGCCGCCATGATCCGGTGCGCCGGCAGCGTCACCTCGCCACGCCCCTGCGGCGCGTGCTCCGCCGGCACCAGCCGCAGCGAGCCGCCGACCCGGGCCAGCACCGGTACGCCCGCGGCCCGCAGCCGGTGGAGCGCGGCGAGCGTGTCCTCCTCGCGGGCGTCCAGCACCACGGGCCGGGTCGGCAGCCCCCAGTCCGCCATCATCCCGGCGTACGCCTCGACCGCGCACTCCCCCGGCGTCTCCACGGGCACCGAACCGGGTATCGACGCCTGACGGCGGCGCAGCGGATCGTCCAGCCACGCGCCGGACAGGTGCAGCCGCCAGTTGACCGGAACGGCGCGCTCCGCCGAGGCGGCCCAGACGCCCGCGGCCTGCTGGGCGTTGATCACCTGGCCCGCGGCCGGGCTGAAGCGGCGCTCCACGCCGACGGAGTTCTCCCCCGCCTTGGGGATCACCATGGTCCGTACGACCCATGCCTGCGGCGGCGACAGCCGCACCAGGTGGTGCGCGAGGGCGCGGCGCACCGGCGACCAGTCCCAGGTGGAGCTGGAGATGAAGTGGTGCAGGCTCTGCTCGGCGGCCTGGCCGCCGGCCAGGGCCGCGATGTTGCGGATGGACTTGCGCCCCCGCGCCCCCAGCAGCCCGCGCAGATAGGCCTCGCCGCGCCGGCGCTGGTCGCTGCGCGGCAGGGAGGCGAGGAGCGGGTCGCTCAGCTCGGTGAGCAGCAGGTCCCGGGCGTCACCGGGGCCGCGTACGGGCCTCGGACGCGTCGCGTACGTCACCGCACCGCTCATCGGTTCTCCACTCCCCTTGCACGGACGTCACCGGGCCGTGCTCCACGGTGCGCTCCGGCGGCCCTCCCCGCCCAGGTGCGCGGGCCACCCGGTCGCCGGGCCGCCGGGTGGTCCGGCCACCGGGCGTCCGCGCGGGCCCGGCACCCGCGGCCGGGGCCCGGGCGAGGGGGTGTGCCGGGACCACCGCGCCCGGGGCCTATACGGTGGTGGCATGCACCGGCGGGGACGGGATCCCGTCCCCGGCACGGTCGCGAAGGTGTCGGGACGGCACCGAACGAGCAAGAAGAGAAGTGAGCAGGGTGTTGGTGCAGGTCAACACGGCATTCCGGAGTACGGGGCAGGCGTCGTGCACATTGTGATCATGGGGTGCGGACGCGTGGGCTCGGCCCTCGCGCAGACCCTGGAGCAGCAAGGCCACACGGTCGCGGTCATCGACCAGGACCCGACGGCGTTCCGCAGGCTGGGCTCCGGTTTCGGCGGACGGCGGGTGACCGGCGTCGGCTTCGACCAGGACACCCTGCGCGAGGCGGGCATCGAGGAGGCCGGCGCCTTCGCCGCGGTGAGCAGCGGCGACAACTCCAACATCATCGCGGCCCGGGTGGCCCGCGAGATGTTCGGCGTGGAGAACGTGGCGGCCCGTATCTACGACCCGCGCCGCGCCGAGGTCTACCAGCGGCTCGGCATCCCGACGGTGGCCACCGTCCGGTGGACGGCCGACCAGATGCTGCGCCGGCTGCTGCCCTCGGGCGCCGAGCCGCTGTGGCGCGACCCCAGCGGGGGTGTCCAGCTCGCCGAGGTCCCGGTGTCGGAGGCCTGGATCGGCCACAGGATCAGCGTCCTGCAGGAGGAGACCGGCGTACGGGTCGCCTTCCTCACCCGGCTGGGCGAGGCGATGCTGCCGGCGTCCTCGACGGTGTTGCAGGAGGGCGATCTGGTGCACGTGATGATGCGCACGGACGAGATCGAGAAGGTCGAGGCCGCTTTCGCGCAGGGGCCTGAGGAGGGTCACCGATGAGGGTTGCCATTGCGGGCGCGGGTGCCGTCGGCCGCTCCATCGCGGGCGAGCTGCTGGAGAACGGGCACGAGGTCCTGCTCATCGACAAGGCCCCGTCGGCCATCTCCGTGGAGCGCGTGCCGCTCGCCGAGTGGCTGCTGGCGGACGCCTGTGAGATCACGTCGCTGGACGAGGCCGCGCTCCAGCGCTGCAACGTGGTGATCGCCGCCACCGGTGACGACAAGGTCAACCTGGTCGTCTCGCTGCTGGCCAAGACGGAGTACGGCGTGCCGCGCGTCGTGGCCCGGGTCAACAACCCCAAGAACGAGTGGCTGTTCAACGAGTCCTGGGGCGTGGACGTGGCCGTCTCGACGCCGCGCCTGATGTCGGCGCTGGTCGAGGAGGCCGTGAGCGTCGGCGACCTGGTGCGGCTGATGCGCTTCAGCCAGGGCGACGCCAACCTCGTCGAGCTGACGCTGCCGCCGGAGGCTGCGCTGGCCGGCACCCGGGTCGGCGATGTGGACTGGCCCGAGGACACCGCGTTGGTCACCATCATCCGCGGCAACCGCGTGCTGACCCCGAACAAGGAGGACGCCCTCGAGGCGGGCGACGAGCTGCTGTTCGTCGCGGCTCCCGCGCGCGAGGAGCAGCTGGAGGACCTGCTGTCGGTGCGCCGCGAGGACTGAACCGTGCGAAGGGGCCCCGGGATGTTTCCCGGGGCCCCTTCCGCGTACGTACGTCCGTCAGTTGGCCGCGGCCTTCGCCTCGCGCTCCGCCTCGGCCGCCTCCATCTCGGCGAACACGTCGATGGGCGGCGGGGCCTTGGCGAGGAAGATCCACGTCAGATAGACCGAGAGCAGCATCGGCGGGATGCCGAGCGCCACCTTCACCCAGCCCAGCTGGGTGGCGTCGCCCCACCAGTAGAGCGGGAAGAGGATCGCCGACTTGGCGAGCAGGATCAGCCCCCAGGCCCAACTGGCCTTGGTGTAGGCCTTCTTGCGGCCGGGGTTGCGGGTGCGCCAGGAGAGGTTCTCCTTGAACACCGGGCCGAGGATCAGGCCGAGCAGCGGCACCCCGCACAGCGAGGTGACGATGTACGCCACCGCCAGCCCGAGGGTGTAGAGCATGCCCGGCAGATAGAAGTTCTTGGCGTCACCGGACATCATCGCGAAGACCGCGCCGAAGGCGACCCCGAAGACACCGCCGAAGGCGTGCTTGAGGGTGTCCTTGCGCACGAGCCGCGCGACGCCGAGTACGAGCGAGAGGGCCAGCGCGGCGACGGCCGAGACGTGGATGTCCCGGTTGACCGTGTAGACCGCCACGAACACCAAGCCGGGGACGGTGGTCTCCACCATGCCCCGCACACCGCCGAACGCCTCGAAGAGGGCGGCTTCGGTAGCCGATCTGGAGTCCCCGGGCCGGGGCCCGGAGGCTTGCTGATCCGTCGGGTTGTCGAGGGACGTCAACGGCTACTCCTGTCCGAGCGGTCGGAGTTCGTATCGAGGGTTGAACAGAACTCTCCGGCCGCGGCTCATCGAGATCCGGCCGGAGGCGATCAGCTTACGGCCGGGCTCTATCCCCGCGATGGAACGGCGCCCGAGCCACACCACGTCGAGCGCGGCCGAACCGTCGAACAGCTCCGCCTCCAGGGCGGGCACCCCGGCACGCGGCCGCAGCGTGACCGTGCGCAGCGTACCGGTGACCTTGACTATCTGACGGTCGTCGCAGTCGCAGATCCTGGTGCACCCCACCGCTTCCGTGTCCTTCTGCAGCTCTGCGTCGTGCAGCTCCGACTGCGAACTGGACAGCCGGTCGAGCATCCGGCGGAAACGGCCGGTCGGCTTCTCGGGACGGGGTACGGCACTCATGAATCCAGCCTACCGGGGCCCGGGCACCCCTTTCGGGCCTACATCTCGAACCGGTATCCCATCCCGGGCTCAGTAATGAAGTGCTTCGGGTGCGACGGGTCCTGCTCGAGCTTGCGGCGCAGCTGCGCCATGTAGACCCGCAGGTAGTTCGTCTCCGTGCCGTAGGAAGGGCCCCAGACCTCCTGGAGGAGCTGCTTCTGGCTGACGAGGCGGCCCGTGTTGCGCACGAGCACCTCGAGCAGGTGCCACTCGGTCGGGGTCAGGCGGACGTCCCGTCCGCCGCGGTTGACCTTCTTCGCCGCGAGGTCGACGGTGAACACGTCGGTCTCGACGATCGCGTCGTCGCCCGCCGACGCCGCGCCCGTGGGTTCGGCCCGGCGCACGGCTGCCCGCAGCCGGGCGAGCAGTTCGTCCATCCCGAACGGCTTGGTGACGTAGTCGTCGGCACCCGCGTCGAGCGCCTCGACCTTCTCGTCGGAGGTCTGGCGGGCGGACAGGACGAGGATCGGCACCCGGGTCC
This sequence comes from Streptomyces sp. SX-6, assembly GCF_059089585.1. Taxonomy (NCBI): domain Bacteria; kingdom Bacillati; phylum Actinomycetota; class Actinomycetes; order Kitasatosporales; family Streptomycetaceae; genus Streptomyces; species Streptomyces sp. SX-6. The sequence goes on from NZ_JBTHHU010000017.1 coordinate 53,218, forward strand.
AGCCCCGGAGGCCCTTGATCACCTCGACGCCGTCCATGTCGGGCAGTCCCAGGTCGAGGATGACGACGTCGGGGTGGCGGGCGGCGGCGAGCTGGAGCGCGGTGGCGCCGTCGGGCGCCGCGTCGACCTCGTACTTGCGAGCCTTGAGGTTGATCACCAGGGCGCGGACGATCTGCGGCTCGTCATCCACCACGAGCACCCGGTTCATGCGGAACCACCTCTGCTGTTCATGCGGGCCCCGCCACGGGACCCGGGGTTTTCGGCTAGGGATCCGGGGTTCGGGACCCCCGGGGAGCGGCGGGCGGTGGCCCGCGGCTCCAGGTCTGCGGACCGGCTCATGAGGTGGCCTGCGCCGGCAGGTCCGGACGGACCGGCGGAAGACCCGCGGCGGCCCGAAGGGTGAGGACCATGGTCATGCCGCCGCCCGGGGTGTCCTCGGCCGAGAGCGTGCCGCCCATCGCCTCGACGAAGCCGCGGGCGACCGCGAGGCCGAGCCCGACGCCCGCGCCGCGCGGGGCGTCGCCGTAGCGCTGGAAGGGCTCGAAGATGCGGTCCTTCGCGCTGTCCGGCACGCCGGGGCCGCGGTCGGCCACCCGGACCTCGACGCGGTCGCCGAGCGCGCTGGCGGCGACGAGGACGGGGTCGCCGTCCGGGCTGTACTTGACGGCGTTCTCGACGATGTTGGCGACGCTGCGCTCGAGCAGGCCCGGGTCGACGGCGACCATCGGCAGCGTCTCGGGGATGTCGAGGCTCACACTGCCCTCGGTGACGCCGCCGAGCGCCATCGGGACCACCTCGTCGAGGTCGATCTCGCGGATCAGCGGGGTGACGGTGCCGGTCTGCAGCCGGGACATGTCGAGCAGGTTGCCGACCAGGTGGTCGAGGCGGTCGGCGCCGTCCTCGATGCCGGCCAGCAGCTCGGCCTCGTCCTCCTCGGACCAGGCCACGTCGTCGGAGCGCAGCGAGGTCACGGCCGCCTTGATGCCGGCCAGCGGGGTGCGCAGGTCATGGCTGACCGCGGCCAGCAGGGCCGTACGGATGCGGTTGCCCTCGTCCAGCTGCCGGGCCCGCTCGGCCTCGCCGACCAGGCGCTGGCGGTCCAGGACGACGGCCGCCTGGGCCGCGAAGGCGGCCAGCACCCGGCGGTCCTCGGCGGGCAGCACCCGGCCGGAGAGCGCGAGGGCCATGTGGTCGCCGACGGGCATGTCGACATCGGCGTCCTCGGGGCGCAGCAGGGGCTTGCCCGAGTTGGTCACGACGCTGCTCGCGCAGGTCCAGGGGTCGTGCTCGCTGGCGCGCTCCAGCAGCGCCACGGAATCCATGGCGAAGGTCTCGCGGACCCGTTCCAGCAGGGCGTCCAGGCTCGTCTCCCCCCTCAGCACGCTGCCGGCGAGGAAGGAGAGTATTTCCGACTCGGCCCGCAGCCGGGCCGCCTGGTGCGTGCGGCGGGCCGCGAGGTCCACCACGGAGGCCACCGAGACCGCGACGAACACGAAGATCGTTATGGCGACGATGTTCTTCGGGTCCGTTATCGTCAGCTCGTGCAGCGGCTCGACGAAGTAGTAGTTGAGCAGCAGGGACCCGAAGGCCGCCGAGAACAGGGCCGGCGCGAGTCCGCCGAGCAGGGCCGCCGCGACCGTCGCGCACAGGAACAGCAGCATGTCGTTGGCGAGCCCGAGGTCCGGCTCGATGTTCGTCAGCACCAGGCTGAACAGCGTGGGGAAGCCCACGCCGACCAGCCAGCCGGCCAGGATGCGCCCCCGGCTGAGCCGGGCGCCGCGCGCCACCGGCAGCCCCCGGCCCTTGGCCACCTCGTCGTGGGTGACGATGTGGACGTCCAGGTCGGGACCGGAGTCGCGGGCGACGGTCTGGCCGACGCCCGGGCCGAAGATGTACTGCCAGTTCTTGCGGCGGCTGGAGCCGAGCACGATCTGGGTGGCGTTGACGCCGCGAGCGAACTCCAGCAGCGAGGCGGGGACGTCGTCCCCGATCACATGGTGGAAGGTGCCGCCGAGGTCCTCGACCAGTGTGCGCTGGACGGCCAGCTCCTTGGGCGAGGCCGAGGTCAGCCCGTCGCTGCGGGCGATGTAGACGGCGAGGATCTCGCTGCCGGAGCCCTTGGCGGCCATACGGGCGGCACGCCGGATGAGGGTGCGGCCCTCGGGGCCGCCGGTGAGGCCGACGACGATGCGCTCGCGCGCCTGCCAGATGGTCGAGACGCTGTGGTCGGTGCGGTACTGGCGCAGGTACTCGTCGACGCGGTCGGCGGTCCACAGCAGGGCCAGCTCGCGCAGCGCGGTCAGGTTGCCGGGCCGGAAGTAGTTGGAGAGGGCGGCGTCGACCTTGTCGGACTTGTAGATGTTGCCGTGCGCCATGCGGCGGCGCAGGGCCTGCGGCGACATGTCGACCAGCTCGATCTGGTCGGCACGCCGCACGACCTCGTCGGGCACCGTCTCGCGCTGCCGCACGCCCGTTATCGACTCGACCACGTCCCCCAGCGACTCGAGGTGCTGGATGTTGACGGTCGAGATGACGTCGATGCCGGCCTGGAGCAGCTCGGCGACGTCCTGCCAGCGCTTGGTGTTGCGCGATCCCGGGACGTTCGTGTGGGCCAGCTCGTCGACGAGGACGACCCTGGGGCTCCGGGCGAGGATCGCGTCCACGTCCATCTCCGTGAAGACGCTGTCGCGGTAGACGAGCTCACGACGGGGCACCTCCTCCAGGCCGTGCAGCATGACCTCGGTGCGCGGGCGGCCGTGGTGCTCCACGAAGCCCACGACCAGGTCGGTGCCGCGCTCCACCCGGCGATGCGCCTCGGAGAGCATGGCGTAGGTCTTGCCGACGCCCGGCGCCGCGCCGAGATAGATCCGGAGATTGCCGCGTCCCATGGCCCCATTGTCTTTCACGAATCGCGACGGTGGTCGGGGCGGTTCTCCGTCCTGAGGTGCAGCACTGCCGCGCATCGACGAGCTTACGGCGGACGGTCCGGACATTTCGGGCGAAGAGCGGTCGTCCCGCAGGTATTTGACGCGGTCCTGACGCGCGGCCGCGTGACGTTCGTAGCATGAGGACCATGACCGAGCTGCACACGGCACACACCTCCGGCCTCGAGGCGTCCGAACTGGCCGCCGTACGCGCCCTGTTGGACGCCGCCTTCGAGGGCGACTTCTCCGACGACGACTGGGACCACAGCGTGGGCGGCGTCCACGCCCTGGTCCGGGAGGACGGCGAGATCGTCGCCCATGGCTCGGTGGTGCAGCGCCGCCTGCTGCACGGCGGACGGGCGCTGCGCACGGGCTATGTGGAGGCCGTGGCCGTACGCGCCGACCGGCGCCGCCGGGGGCACGCGACGGCCGTGATGGACGCGCTGGAGCAGGTGCTGCGCCGCGGCGGGTACGAGCTGGGGGCACTCGGCGCCGCCGACGAGGCCGTGCCGCTCTACCGCGGCCGGGGCTGGCTCCCGTGGCGGGGCCCGTGCGCGGTGCTCGCCCCCACGGGCATCGAGCCCACCGGGGAGGACGGCATCCACGTCCTGCCGCTGACGACGCCGCTCGACCTCGACGCGGAGCTGGTGTGCGACTGGCGGCCGGGCGACGTGTGGTGAAACGCGCGGGAGGGCCGGGGCGTGTGCCCCGGCCCTCCCGCTTGTGCGCGTGCGGTCAGCTCTTGACGAGCTTCTGCAGCGCGATGTTCAGCTTGAGCACGTTGACGCGCTCCTCGCCCATGAAGCCCAGCTGGCGGCCGTCGATGTGGTCCTTGACCAGCTGCTCGACCTTGTCGGCCGACAGCTTGTTGGCCTGGGCGACCCGCTTGGCCTGCAGGCGGGCGTACGCCGGGGAGATGTCCGGGTCCAGGCCGGAGAAGGACGCGGTCACCGCGTCCGCCGGGACCTCGGACGGGGCGACACCGTTGAACTTGGCGATGTCCTCCCGGTTCTGGTTCACCTGGTCCAGCAGGGCCTTGCTGTCACCGGCGAGGTTCGAACCACCGGAGACCACCAGCTTGTACTGGGTGTTCTCGGTGTTCGGGCCGGCCGCCGACAGACGGGGCTGGAAGAACACCGGATTCGGCACCGTGACCTGCTTGCCGTCCTTGTCCTTCAGCGGCTTGCCGTCCTTGTCCTTCGCGTCGAGCGTGTAGCTCTGGCCGAGGAGCTCGGAGCCGACGGACTTGCCGTCGACCTTGATCTCCGAGCCGTTGGCCTTGTCGTGGAAGGCCGCCTGCGCGATGCCGGTGACGACCAGCGGATAGATCACGCCACAGACCACGGTGAGGACGAGCAGGGCGCGGAGCCCCGCCCACAGCACTCGGGCTGTGCCGCGTACGGAGTTGTTCATGACGTCACCCGATGCCAGGGATGAGGGAGATGAGCAGGTCAATGATCTTGATGCCGATGAACGGGGAGATCAGGCCGCCCAGTCCGTAGATCAAGAGGTTGCGGCGGAGCATCGCGTCCGCGCTCATCGGCCGGTAGCGCACGCCCTTCAGGGCCAGCGGCACCAGCGCGATGATGATCAGCGCGTTGAAGATGACGGCCGACAGGATCGCCGACTGCGGCGAGTGCAGGCTCATGATGTTGAGCTTGTCCAGGCCGGGGTAGGCCACCGCGAACATCGCCGGGATGATCGCGAAGTACTTCGCGACGTCGTTGGCGATCGAGAAGGTGGTGAGCGCGCCACGCGTGATGAGCAGCTGCTTGCCGATCTCGACGATCTCGATGAGCTTGGTCGGGTTGGAGTCCAGGTCCACCATGTTCCCGGCCTCCTTGGCGGCCGAGGTACCGGTGTTCATCGCCACGCCGACATCCGCCTGCGCGAGGGCCGGGGCGTCGTTCGTACCGTCGCCCGTCATCGCGACGAGCTTGCCGCCGGCCTGCTCGCGCTTGATCAGCGCCATCTTGTCCTCGGGCGTGGCCTCGGCGAGGAAGTCGTCGACGCCGGCCTCCTCCGCGATGGCCTTGGCCGTCAGCGGGTTGTCACCCGTGATCATGACGGTCTTGATGCCCATGGCGCGCAGCTCGTCGAACCGCTCGCGCATGCCTTCCTTGACGACGTCCTTGAGGTGGATGACGCCCAGGACCCGGGCGCCCTTCTCGTCCTCGACCGCCACGAGCAGCGGGGTGCCGCCCGCCTGGGAGATCCGGTCGTTGAGGTCGCGGGCGTCCTCGGCGATGCTGCCGCCGCGCTCCTCGACCCAGGCGATGACCGAACCGGTCGCGCCCTTGCGGACCTTGCGCCCGTCCACGTCCACGCCCGACATCCGGGTCTGGGCCGTGAAGGGCACCCACTCGGCGTCGGTGAGCTCGCTCTGGCTGCGCTCCGCCAGGCCGTACTTCTCCTTGGCCAGGGTGATGACCGAGCGGCCCTCGGGGGTCTCGTCGGCGAGCGAGGAGAGCTGGGCGGCCTCCGCCAGATCGGCCTCCTGCGCGCCCTTGACCGGGACGAACTCGGAAGCGCGGCGGTTGCCGTAGGTGATGGTGCCGGTCTTGTCCAGCAGCAGCGTGGAGACGTCACCGGCCGCCTCGACGGCACGTCCCGACATGGCCAGCACATTGCGCTGGACGAGCCGGTCCATGCCCGCGATGCCGATCGCGGAGAGCAGGGCGCCGATGGTCGTCGGGATCAGGCAGACCAGCAGGGCCGCGAGGACGATCATCGTCTGCTCGGCGCCCGCGTAGATCGCGAAGGGCTGGAGCGTGAGGACCGCCAGCAGGAAGACGATCGTGAGCGAGGCCAGCAGGATGTTGAGCGCGATCTCGTTCGGCGTCTTCTGCCGGGCCGCGCCCTCGACCAGGTTGATCATCCGGTCGATGAAGGTCTCGCCCGGCTTCGTCATGATCTTGATGACGATGCGGTCGGACAGCACCTTGGTACCGCCGGTGACCGCCGAGCGGTCACCGCCGGATTCACGGATGACGGGCGCCGACTCACCGGTGATCGCCGACTCGTCCACGGACGCCACGCCCTCGACGACGTCGCCGTCGCCCGGGATGATGTCGCCCGCCTCGCAGACGACCAGGTCGCCCACGCGCAGTTCGGTGCCGGGCACCGACTCCTCGCTCTTACCGTCGCTGGTCAGGCGCCGCGCGACGGTGTCGGTCTTGGCCTTGCGCAGCGTGTCGGCCTGGGCCTTGCCACGGCCTTCGGCGACGGCCTCCGCGAGGTTGGCGAAGACGACCGTCAGCCACAGCCACGCGGCGATCGTCCAGCCGAACCAGTCGCCCGGGTTCTTGAAGGCCAGCCCGGTGGTGACCACCGAACCGACCTCGACCACGAACATGACCGGGGACTTGACCATGGTCCGCGGGTCGAGCTTGCGGAACGCGTCCGGCAGCGACTTCAGCAGCTGCGCCGGGTCGAACATGCCGCCGGAGACGCGGCCGTTCTCCTCGGGGGCGTGCTGCTTCTCGTCCCCTTCGGGAGCGGTGCGGACAGGGGTGGTCGTGCTCATGAGAGTCCCTCCGCCATCGGGCCAAGGGCCAGGGCCGGGAAGTAGGTCAAGCCGGTGATGATGAGGATCGCGCCCACGAGCAGACCGGCGAAGAGCGGCTTCTCGGTGCGCAGGGTGCCCGCGGTCTCGGGTACGGGCTTCTGTTCGGCGAGCGAGCCGGCCAGCGCCAGGACGAAGACCATCGGCAGGAAACGGCCGAGCAGCATGGCGAGGCCGATCGTGGTGTTGTACCAGGGGGTGTTGGCGTTCAGGCCCGCGAAGGCCGAGCCGTTGTTGTTGGCACCCGAGGTGAAGGCGTACAGGACCTCGGAGAAGCCGTGCGCCCCGCTGTGGACGACCGAGCTGTCGGCCTTGTTGAGGATCGACTCCGGCGGCGAGGACAGCGCCATCGACAGGGCGGTGAAGCCCAGCACCAGGGTCGGGGTGATCAGGATGTAGCACGCGGCGAGCTTGATCTCGCGGGTGCCGATCTTCTTGCCGAGGTACTCGGGCGTACGGCCGACCATCAGGCCCGCGATGAACACCGCGATGATCGCCATGACGAGCATGCCGTAGAGGCCGGAGCCCACGCCACCGGGCGCGATCTCGCCGAGCATCATGCCCAGCATCGCGATGCCGCCGCCGAGTCCGGTGAAGGACGAGTGGGCCGCGTCCACCGCACCGGTCGAGGTGAGGGTGGTGGCGACGGCGAAGACCGACGAGCCGGCGACGCCGAAGCGCTGCTCCTTGCCCTCCATCGCGCTGCCCGCCGCCTGGAACGCGGGACCGTGGTGGGCGATCTCCGTCCACAGCATCAGGCCGGTGAAGGCGATCCAGATGCCGGCCATCGTGGCGAGGATCGCGTAGCCCTGCTTGACGTTGCCGACGAGCCTGCCGAACGTGCGGGTGAGCGCGAACGGGATGACGAGGATCAGGAAGATCTCGAACAGGTTGGTGAAGGCGCTCGGGTTCTCGAACGGGTGGGCGGAGTTGGCGTTGAAGTAACCGCCACCGTTGGTGCCCAGTTCCTTGATGGCCTCCTGCGAGGCCACGGCGCCGCCGTTGACCTGCTGGGGGTCACCGGCCAGCTGGCCTATCTCGTGGATGCCCGAGAAGTTCTGGATCGCACCGCAGGCGACCAGGACCAGCGCGCCGATCACGGAGATCGGGAGCAGGATCCGGACGGTGCCGCGCACCAGGTCGGCCCAGAAGTTGCCCAGGTCGCCGGTGCGCGACCGGGCGAAGCCCCGGACGAGCGCGATGGCGACGGCCATGCCCACGGCGGCGGAGACGAAGTTCTGCACCGCGAGGCCCAGCGTCTGGACGGCGTGGCCCATGGCCTGCTCGCCCGAGTACGACTGCCAGTTGGTGTTGGCGACGAACGACGCGGCCGTGTTGAACGCCTGGTCCGGGCTGATCGCGTGGAAGCCGAGCGACAGCGACTTCGGCAGCACGCCCTGGATCCGCTGGAGCAGATACAGGAACAGGACGCTGACGACGGAGAAGGCCAGCACGCCGCGCAGGTACGCGGGCCAGCGCATCTCGGCGTTGGGGTCGGCACCGATCAGGCGGTAGATCAGCTTCTCGGAGCGGAGGTGCTTGTCGGAGCTGTACACGCGGGCCATGAAGTCGCCCAGCGGTACGTAGACCAGCGCGAGCGCCACGATGAGCGCGGTCAGCTGGAGAACTCCGGAGAGTGCGGGGCTCATATCTGTGCTCAGAACCTCTCCGGGAAAACAAGGGCGAGGACCAGGTAGCCCAGGAGGGCGACGGCCACGACAAGGCCGACGATGTTCTCGGCGGTCACAGCTTCGTCACCCCCTTGGCGACGAGAGCCACCAGCGCGAATACCGCGATCATGGTGGCGACGAAGGCCACATCGGCCATCGCATGCTCCTAGAGAGGTTCGGATGAACGGACCTCTAGAGGAAACCTCCGTTGCCGAGGCGTTCCGGGTTCGTTGACGGGTCCCTTACGGCCATTAGCGCCCCCTTGACGAGACTCTTACGCCCAGGCCCAGGACCTGCGAAAACGCCGCCGGGCCGGAACCCCGGCAAGGGGTTCCGGCCCGGCGGAACGGCATAATCCGGCCGTTGGCCAGCCACTTCGCGCCGTTGTGCGCGGTGGTGGACCGGCGTCGTGGACTAGCGGACCTCGGTGATCTCCGGTCCGCGCTCGAGGTGCTCCACGCCTCCGGCGAAGCGTGAGCCCGCCTGCTCCTGCAGGCCCTCGGCGACCATCTGCGCGTCATCGGGCAGCTTCAGGACGATCGGGTCGCGCGGCGCCATCGGCGACGTGCCGCGCACGACGACCGTGTCCCGGAAGATCTGCTCCAGCATGCCCGCGGTCTGCGGCTGCACCGCGCCCTGGCCCGAGATCACACCGCGCAGGAACCAGCGCGGGCCGTCACAGCCGACGAAGCGCACCAGCTGCACCCCGCTCGTACCGTCCGGCAGCGCGACCGGCACCTGGGCCCGCAGCTCCCAGCCGAGCGGGCCCTCGACCTCGTCCACGACACCGCCCTGCTGGGTGATGCCGGAGGCGATCTCGTCCCGGACCTCGGGCCAGATGCCCTCGCGCTTGGGTGCCGCGAAGGCCTGCAGCTGCACGGCGCTGTCGCGCAGCACCACGGTCGCGGCGACGATCGCGTCGCCGGCGACCTCGACCCGCAGCTCCATGCCGTCGACACCGGGCACGAACACCCCGCCCAGGTCGACCCGGCCCTCGGCGGGCTCATGGACCTCGGAGACGTCCCACGGCCCGTCGGGGCGCGGCTCCGGCTCCAGCCGGACCCGGCTCCCGGCCGCGGTGTCCTGCGCGGCCCCCTCGCCCTGCGCGGGCTCCTCGGAGATCACGTCGTCGACCTGATCGACGGCGTCCTCGCTGCGCTTGCGGCGACGACCGAACACGTCACTGTCCTTCCCGGTCAGAGGCGACCGAAGCGAATCCATGCCCCACGGCTGCGTGGCCCCCGGTGGACCCGAAGCCCCCATCGCCCCGCGCCGAGCCGGGAAGCTCCGCCACCTCGTGGAAGCGGACCTTCTCGACCTGCTGGACAACCAACTGGGCGATGCGGTCGAACTTCTCGAACCGCACGCTCTCGCGGGGGTCCAGATTGACCACAATCACCTTGATCTCTCCACGGTACCCGGCATCGATGGTCCCCGGGGCATTCACCATGGAGACCCCGCACCGGGCAGCAAGCCCCGAACGCGGATGCACAAAGGCCGCATACCCATCCGGCAGCGCGATCGACACCCCGGTGGGCAGCACCATCCGCTCGCCCGGCGCGAGCTCGGCCGCCTCGGTGGTCACCAGGTCACAGCCGGCGTCACCGGGGTGACCGTACGACGGCACGGGCACCTCCGGATCGAGCCGCCGGATCAGCACATCGACAGGCTGACGCATCACGGGTTCACCTCAAACGCTCGGACGACCTTCACCTGGTCGGGGTCCGCCAGTGCGGCCTTGATCTCGGCGGGACGGCCGTTCTCCACGAAGTGCTCCACCTTGACCTCGATGAACACCGCGTCCGCGCGCACCGCCACCGGCCCCTCGGGGCCGCCGATCCGGCCCGTGGCCGTGCAGTAGATCTTGCGATTGTGGACCGCGGTCGTCTCGGCCTCGAGATACAGCACGGTGTCCACCGGCACGGGCCGTACGTAGTCCGTCTCCAGCCGGCCGGTCACCGCGATGACCCGCGTCAGCCAGTTCAGCGATCCCAGCGTCTCGTCCAGCGCCGTCGCCAGCACGCCACCGTGCGCCAGGCCGGGGGCTCCCTGGTGGGCCTCCTTGACCCGGAACTCGGCGGTGACGCTGACGCCCTCACCGGCCCGCACATCGAGGTGCAGGCCGTGCGGGACTCCGCCACCACAGCCGAAGCAGTGTTCATAGTGCGACCCGAGGACCTCTCCGGGCGCAGGGGCTTCGGGGTGCCGCACCGGCGGTCCGGCGTCGGCCGGCGGTGTCAGCGCTGTCGTTCGTCCACTCACAGGGGCTGACCTTACCCGCGCCGACGGCACCCGGTCCCCTCCGTGCCAAGCTTGCATGCATGCAGCCTTACGAAGAACGCCTGACCGCGCCCCGTTCCTGGTGGTTCATTGCGGTTCTCCTCGGGGTGGCCATGGCGCTGGTTCTGCTGCCGCTCGGCACCGTGCCCATGCTCGCCGGCCTCATCGGCGGAGGCGCCCTGGCTGCTGTCGCGGTCAGCTCGTACGGCTCCGTCCGGATCCGCGTGGTGGGCGGCGCGCTCGTGGCCGGGGACGCGAGGATCCCGGTCGAGGCGCTGGGCGCACCGCAGGTCCTGGACGCGGAGGAGGCCCGTGCCTGGCGTACGCACAAGGCCGACACCCGCGCCTTCATGCTGCTGCGCAGCTATGTGCCGACGGCGGTGCGGATCGAGATCACCGACCCCGCCGACCCGACGCCGTACGTCTATCTCTCCACCCGCTCCCCCGAGAGCCTCGCCGCCGCCCTCGAGGCCGTGCGCGGCTAGGCCCGCGGCTCCCACGGCACCTGTTTGGCGCGGAGGTCCGCCCGGACCTTCCCGGCGAGCCTGCGGGTGTCGCGGCGGTTCATCACGGCACCGACGGCCGCGCCGATCATGAAGGGCGCGAGGCTGGGCATCTTGCGGAAGGTGCGCTTGAGGATCTGCTGGCGCAGTTCGCGCTTCATCTGTACGCCGAGCGCGGCGTTGACGGTCATGGGAGCGGCCGCGTCGATGCCGCGTTCGTCGGCCCAGGCCCACAGATAGGCCATGGCCCGCTGGCGTGCCGTGCCCGGCGCGCGCACGCCGTACACCTCGTGCAGTTCGGCGATCAGCTTGAGTTCGACGGCCGCGACGCCGACGACCTCGGCGGCGAGCTCGGCGGGCATCGCGGGCGGCACCGGCAGCATCGCCGCCGCGCCGACCCCGGCGCCGACGGTGGACGTGCCGTAGACGGCGCCGGCCACCAGTTTGTCGGCGATCTCCTCGGGGCCGAGCCCCGGGAACTGGGCCCTCAGGGCACCGAGGTCACGTACCGGCACACGCGGTGCGGTCGCGATGATCCGGTCGGCGATGGCGTTCAGGCCCGACCGTGCCCCCCTCACCCACCGCGTGCGGTCCTTCTGGTCCTTCTCGACGTCGCGGCCGACCTCAGCGGCGAGCGAGGCAAAGGAGCCCCGCCCGGCGTGTGTGTCGGCCGCTTCGTCCGCTGCGGCCCCTGCGGACCGCGTGACCTCCTCGGCGGGCCCGAAGGCTTCGGGCTGCCGGGAGCGCCGCTTCCGGAACGGATTCGAGCCTGCCATCGCAGACCCTCATCTCATTCGCAGTCGCGGCAGATCGGCTGGCCGTTCTTCTCACCGGCCAGCTGGCTGCGGTGGTGCACGAGGAAGCAGCTCATGCAGGTGAACTCGTCGGCCTGCTTGGGCAGCACCCGAACGGCCAGCTCCTCGTTGGAAAGGTCCGCGCCGGGCAGCTCGAGGCCCTCGACGGCCTCGAATTCGTCGACGTCGACGGACGAGGCGGACTTGTCGTTCCGCCGGGCCTTCAGCTCTTCAAGGCTGTCGGAATCGACGTCATCATCGGTCTTGCGCGGGGTGTCGTAATCCGTTGCCATGTCGCTCTCCCCCTCTGGGTGTCTGCGGTGTCTCCAGCGCACGTAACGCGTGAGAGGCCGGACTTGTGCCCGACCCGAGGCGGAGATTTTGCCTCACATCAAGGTCTGTTACTCAATCGACACCCAACCCCGCACCTGAAGAGGTGATCGGAACGGGTGGCGAAGGGGACCGTATCCGGTCCGAGAGCCATATGCGGCAGCGCCATCTCCTGTACTTCCCGTGATCAAGACCCCCGGAAACCCCCATTTTCCAGGCGTTGAACCGGCCCACTCGATCACGGAGAGTAGGTGGCCGGAAGCCTGTGCATGTGATCGATCACACACGGCACAGATGCCGGTCAGATCGGAGAAATTCCTCCCAAAGGGAACCGGCGTCGCGCATTGTCGCAGATTTCTCGCGACATGTCAGGTCGGGAGCACCACGCGCATCACCAGCCCCCCGCCTTCACGGGGTGTGGCCGTGATGCGCCCGCCATGGGCACGGGCCACGGAACGGACGATGGACAGCCCGAGACCGACGCCCTTGTCGCTGCCGGTGCGCTCCGTACGGAGCCGGCGGAACGGCTCGAAGATGTTGTCCACCTCGTAGGCCGGGACGACCGGGCCGGTGTTCTCCACCACCAGCACCGCCTGGCCCGGCTGTGCCTCGGTGGTGACCTCGACCCACCCGTCCGGGACGTTGTAGCGCACGGCGTTCTGCACCAGGTTCAGCGCGATCCGCTCCAGCAGCACGCCATTGCCCTGCACCACCGTCGGCTGCCGGATGCCCCGCAGCTCCACGCCCTTCCCCTGCGCCTCGGTGCGGGTCTGGTCCAGCGCCTGCGAGGCGACCTCCGCCAGATCCACCGGCTTGCGGTCGACGATCTCGTTCTCGCTGCGGGCCAGCAGCAGCAGACCCTCCACGAGCTGCTCGCTGCGCTCGTTCGTGGCCAGCAGCGTCTTGCCGAGCTGCTGGAGCTCCGGAGAGGCACCGGGATCGGAGAGGTGCACCTCGAGCAGCGTGCGGTTGATCGCCAGCGGGGTGCGCAGCTCGTGCGAGGCGTTGGCCACGAAGCGCTGCTGGGCCGTGAAGGCCCGCTCCAGCCGGTCGAGCATCTCGTCGAAGGTGTCCGACAGCTCCTTCAGCTCGTCGTCCGGGCCACCCAGCTCGATACGCCGGGACAGGTCCGTGCCGGCGACCCGGCGGGCGGTACGCGTGATCTTGCCGAGCGGCGAGAGAACGCGGCCGGCCATGGCGTAGCCGAAGGCGAAGGCGATCACGGCGAGGCCCAGCAGGGCCAGCAGCGAGCGGCGCAGCAGGCCGTCGAGGGCGACGGAGCGCTGGTGCTGGGTGCAGGCCTTGACGCCCTGCATGAACTTGTCCTTGTCGCCGCTGAGGCCGACGAGATCGGGGCAGTTGGAGGCGACCTGCACCTTGCCCTCGATCACGGAGAACGGCAGCTCGCTGCCCTGCCGCATCGCGGCCGCCGCGAGCAGGTAGATGATCGTCAGCAGCAGGACGCCCGCCATCAGGAACATCCCGCCGTACAGCAGCGTGAGTCGTATCCGGATCGTCGGGCGCAGCCAGGGGAAGGGCCGTACGACCGGCTGACGGGGGTCCCAGGCCGGCCTGGGAGGGGCGGCGGGAGGTGCCGGCGCGGGCGGCGTCGGCGGGCTGGGGGGTGTGATGGGCATCGCGGTCAGATCCGGTATCCCGAACCGGGCACGGTGATGATGACGGCGGGCTCGCCCAGCTTGCGGCGCAGCGTCATGACGGTGACCCGGACGACGTTGGTGAACGGGTCGGTGTTCTCGTCCCAGGCCTTCTCCAGCAGCTGCTCCGCGGAGACCACGGCACCCTCGCTGCGCATCAGCACCTCGAGCACCGCGAACTCCTTGGGAGCCAGCTGCACCTCCCGGTCGTCGCGGAACACCTCGCGGCGGTTGGGGTCGAGCCGGATGCCGGCGCGCTCCAGCACGGGCGGCAGGGCCACGGTCGTCCGCCGGCCCAGCGCCCGGACGCGGGCGGTGAGCTCGGAGAACGCGAAGGGCTTGGGAAGGTAGTCGTCGGCGCCGATCTCCAGGCCCTCCACGCGGTCGCTGACGTCGCCGGAGGCGGTCAGCATCAGGACCCGGGTGGGCATGCCCAGCTCGACGACCTTGCGGCAGACATCGTCACCGTGGACCAGCGGGAGGTCACGGTCGAGGATGATGACGTCGTAGTCGTTGACGGCGATGCGCTCCAGGGCGGCGGCTCCGTCGTACACGACGTCGACGGCCATGGCTTCCCGGCGCAGTCCGGTCGCGACGGCGTCTGCGAGCAGTTGCTCGTCCTCGACGACGAGTACGCGCACGGTGCTTTCCTTCCGCTTGGGCCCTGTGGGCCGGCTGTTCCATCCCCCTGCGGACAGACCTGGGGCTCCGGAGGGTTCCTCCATCCTGCCTCGGACACCGGTAAACCGGCTGTAAGGGGGTTCCTGTCGGCCTGGATGGGCAGAGATTTCGGATTGTTCGCGAATCACAGGTTTCCCTCCGGATGACGGTGGGGAAGACGTCTGCAACCCACGATCACGTCCCTGTAACGGCCGCACGCCATGATCGGCGGCACCCCAGGGGACAGATCGTTTCGCCGTGGCACACCCCCGTGCCAACGACCCACGACGAGGGGGCGCAGCAATATGGACGCGTTCACCGCTGGCATTCTGCAGCGCATAGAGACCACCCGTACCGACCTCGACCGGGCCCGCCGCACCGGCGACGACTTTCTCGCCGAGGTGGAACAGTCGGAGCTGGACGACCTGCACCGCCTGGCCGCGGAGCACGGCGTCGAAGTCAGCGCCGCCTGACCCATAGGGCACAGCGCATACGGGCCGAGCGCCCCGACGCATGACATGTGCGTCGGGGCGCTCGCGTGCGTGCGCGTCCTTCGCGGCAGCGGTGATCAGCCACGACGCCGGAGTCCGGCGGCGCCGAACCGGCCGCATCCACGGGCGACGATCCGCCGGAGGCTAGTCGTGCCAGGCGCCGAGCTCCTCCAGGCGGGCCCGGAGCGGCTCGAAGAGCCCGGGCGGGGCGGCGACCGTCAGCTCGCCGGAGGCGGGGGCTCCGGGGCGGCCGCCGGTGAGGGCGCCCGCCTCGCGGGCGATGAGGGCGCCGGCGGCGAAGTCCCACGGGTTGAGGCCGCGCTCGTAGTAGCCGTCGAGCCGGCCGCAGGCCACATCACACAGGTCGATCGCGGCCG
This sequence comes from Streptomyces sp. SX-6, assembly GCF_059089585.1. Taxonomy (NCBI): domain Bacteria; kingdom Bacillati; phylum Actinomycetota; class Actinomycetes; order Kitasatosporales; family Streptomycetaceae; genus Streptomyces; species Streptomyces sp. SX-6. The sequence goes on from NZ_JBTHHU010000017.1 coordinate 68,467, forward strand.
CTCCCCCGCGCCGGATGTCGCGCACCTCGGGCAGCAGGGAGCGCAGCACCTCCGCCTGGGCGGCGCGCCGCTCGGTGAGGTAGCCGAAGCCTGTGCCGATGAGCGCCTGGGCGAGGACGGGCGCCGGGCGCACCTTCAGCGGGCGGTCGCCCGCGAAGGCGCCCCCGCCGAGGACGGCCCGGTAGGTCTCGCCGCGCATCGGGGCGGCGACGACCCCGGCCACCACCTCGCCGTCGCGCTCGGCGGCGATGGAGACGGCCCAGGAGGGGAGCCCGTAGAGGTAGTTGACCGTGCCGTCGAGGGGGTCGATGATCCACCGCACCCCGCTGGTGCCCTCGCTGCTGGCGCCCTCCTCGCCGAGGAGCCCGTCGTGCGGACGGCGGTCGGCGAGGAAGCCGGTGATCAGCTTCTCGGCGGCGAGGTCCATCTCGGTGACGACGTCGATCGGGCTGGTCTTGGTCGCGGCCACGCCCAGGTCGGCGGGGCGGCCGTCCTTGAGCAGGTCACCGGCCAGGGCGGCGGCCTCCAGGGCCACCGTCAGGAGTTCGGCGTTGAGCGGATCGGTCACGGTGTTCCTTACGCGTACGGGCTGTCGGCGCCGGCGGCGGCCGCGTGCGGGGTCCTGGCGGGGCAGCAGTCCACCGGGCACAGGTCGTGGGAGGGGCCGAGGGAACCGAGCGCGCAGCGCCGGGGCTGCTCGCCGCGCTCGGCGGCGGCGCGCTCGAGGACCAGCTCGCGCACCGCGGCCGCGAAGCGGGGGTCGGCCCCGACGGTGGCGGCGCGGGAGACGGGCAGGCCGAGCTCGGCGGCCTTGGCGGCGGCCTCGGTGTCGAGGTCGTACTTGACCTCCATGTGGTCCGAGACGAAGCCGATCGGGACCATGACGACGGCCGGGGCCCCTTCCGCGTGCACGGCCTCGAGGTGGTCGCAGATGTCGGGCTCGAGCCAGGGGATGTGGGGGGCCCCGCTGCGCGACTGGTAGACGAGGCGCCAGGGGCGGTCGGTGCCCGTCTCCTCGCGCACCGCCTCGGCGATGGTCCGGGCGACGTCCAGGTGCTGGGCCACGTACGCCCCGCCGTCGCCGTGGCCGTCGGCGGGGCCGGAGGTGTCCGCGGCGGCGGTCGGGATGGAGTGCGTGGTGAAGGCCAGGTGTGCCGTCCCCCGCACCTCCTCCGGCAGTTCGGCGAGCGCCGCGAGCGCCGCGTCGATCATGGGCCGCACGAAGCCGGGGTGGTTGAAGTAGTGGCGCAGCTTGTCCACGCGCGGCACCGGAAGCCCTTCGGCGGCCAGCGTCGCCAGCGCGTCGGCGAGGTTCTCCCGGTACTGGCGGCAGCCGGAGTAGGAGGCGTACGCGCTGGTGGCGAGGGTCAGCACCCGGCGGTGCCCGGCGGCCGCCATCTCCCGCAGGGTGTCGGTCAGATACGGCGCCCAGTTGCGGTTGCCCCAGTGGACCGGCAGGTCCATGCCCGCGGCGGCGAACTCCTCGCGCAACGCGCCCAGCAGCGCGCGGTTCTGGTCATTGATCGGGCTGACGCCGTCGAAGAGGAAGTAGTGCTGCCCGACCTCTTTGAGCCGCTCGCGAGGGATGCCGCGGCCTCGCGTCACGTTCTCCAGGAACGGGACGACGTCGTCCGGGCCCTCGGGGCCGCCGAAGGAGAGCAGCAGCAGGGCGTCATAGGGGGCATGGGCTGGCTGGTCCGACATGGTTCCGATCCTGCCACCCGCCGCTGACAACCACCGCGCCGGGCCGATGCCCCGGGTCGACGCTAAATAACCGTGCGACGTACACACGTTCACTCGTAAGCTGTATAGCCCACCCATGTCCCTTACGGCACGCTCGTGTCGTCCACAGGTCCTCGTCCAGCGCGGAGCCGGTCTTGTCCAGTCCTTACAGCGCGATATTCGCCGCCCCCGGCACCAGAAGATTCTCCGCGGCCGGCTTCATCGGCCGCCTGCCGCTGTCCATGATGGGCATCGGCATCGTCACCATGGTCTCCGAGCTCACCGGGCGGTACGGGCTGGCGGGCGCCCTGACCGCGGTCTACGCGCTCGCCGCCGCCGTGATGGGCCCTCAGGTGTCGCGGCTGGTCGACCGGCACGGGCAGCGGCGGGTGATGCGCCCCGCCACCCTCGCGTCGCTGCTCTCGGTCGCCGGGCTGCTGCTGAGCGCCCAACAGGGCTGGCCCGACTGGACGTTGATCGCCTTCTCCGTGGGCATGGGCTGCGTGCCGAACGTGGGCTCGATGGTGCGGGCGCGGTGGACAGCGATCTACGAGAACTCCCCGCGCAAGCTGCACACGGCCTACTCCGCCGAATCCGTCATCGACGAGTTCGTGTTCATCGTCGGGCCGATCCTCTCGATCGGCCTGTCGACGGCCTGGTTCCCGGAGGCCGGTCCCCTGCTGGCCGGCTGCTTCCTGGCTGCCGGCGTCTTCTGGCTGACCGCGCAGCGCGCCACCGAACCCGTGCCGCACTCCCGCGACCAGCGCCCGGGCGGCTCCGCCATGCGCTCGCGCGGACTGCGGGTGCTGGTGGTGACGTTCGTGGCCACAGGGGCGCTGTTCGGTTCGATCGAGGTGGTCACGGTCGCCTTCGCGGAGGAGCGCGGGCACAAGGCCGCGGCCAGCCTGGCGCTCGCGGCGTACGCACTGGGCTCCTGTCTGGCGGGCACCGTGTTCGGGCTGCTGCACCTCAAGAGCGAGCCCGCGCGGCGCTGGCTGCTGGGCGTGTGCACCATGGCCGTGAGTATGATCCCCCTCCAACTGGTCGGGAACCTGGCGTTCTTGGCCGTGGCGCTCTTCTTCGCGGGCCTCGCCATCGCACCCACGATGGTCACCACCATGGCCCTCGTCGAGCAGCACGTACCGCGCGCGAACCTGACCGAGGGCATCACCTGGACGAGCACCGGACTGGCGGTCGGGGTGGCACTCGGATCGTCGGCCGCCGGCTGGGTGGTCGACGCCGCCGGAGCCTCGACGGGGTACGCGGTGCCCGGCACGTCGGGAGCGCTGGCGGCCACGGTCGCGTTCCTCGGCTACCGCCGGCTGCGGCCGGCACCGGAGGGGATGGGGACGTCCATCCCGCGGGCAAGGGGAGGGGCCGGCGCACATGACGGAGACAGCGAGGACGAACGCGTGGTGTAACTGGGCGGGCAACGTCACCGCCCGGCCCGTACGGACCGCGGCTCCGGCCACCACCGAGGAGCTGGCCGAGGCGGTCGTCCGGGCCGCGTCGGACGGCTTACGGGTGAAGGCCGTGGGCACCGGGCACTCGTTCACGACCGCGGCCGTCACCGACGGCCTGCTGATACGCCCCGACCGCCTCACCGGCGGCGCCGTCGACCGCGCCGCCGGGACCGTCACGGTCGCGGCGGGCACGACGCTCGCGCAGCTGAACAGAGCACTGACCCGGCACGGCCTGTCGCTCACGAACATGGGCGACATCATGGAGCAGACGGTCTCCGGCGCCGTCAGCACCGGCACCCACGGCACGGGCCGCGACTCGGCGGCCATCGCCGCCCAGATCGAGGGCCTCGAACTGGTGACGGCGGACGGCTCGGTGCTGCGCTGCTCCGCACAGGAACACCCGGAGGTCTTCGCGGCCGCCCGGGTGGGGCTCGGCGCCCTGGGGGTGATCACCGCGATCACCTTCGCGGTGGAGCCGGAGTTCCTGCTCACGGCTCGCGAGGAACCGATGCCTTTCGACCGGGTGACTCAGGAATTCGGCCAACTGGTGTCGGAGAACGAGCACTTCGAGTTCTTCTGGTTCCCGCACACCGACCACTGCGTCACCAAGCGCAACAACCGCAGCCCCGGTCCGGCCCGGCCGCTGGGCCGCGCCCGCGCCTGGGTGGACGACGAGCTCCTGTCGAACGGCCTCTTCGGCGCCGTCTGCGCCCTGGGCCGGGCCGCGCCCGCCACCATCCCCGGCATCGCCAGGATCAGCGGCCGCGCCCTGTCGGCCCGTACGTACACCGACGTCCCGTACAAGGTCTTCACCAGCCCCCGCCGGGTCCGGTTCGTGGAGATGGAGTACGCGCTCCCCCGCGACCGGGCCATGGCGGCGCTGCGCGAGCTCCGGGCGGTGATCGAGCGCCGCGGGCTGCGGGTCTCCTTCCCGGTGGAGGTGCGCACCGCGCCGGCCGACGGCATCCCGCTGTCCACGGCCTCCGGCCGGGACACCGCCTATCTGGCCGTACACATGTACCGCGGTACGCCCCACCAGGCGTACTTCACCGCGGCCGAACAGATCATGACCGCCCACGGCGGCCGACCGCACTGGGGGAAACTGCACAGCCGTGACGCGGAGTACCTGGCGGCGGTCTACCCGCGCTTCGCCGAGTTCACGGCGGTGCGGGACCGGCTGGACCCGCACCGCGTGTTCGGCAACGACTATCTGCGGCGGGTGCTAGGAGGCTGAGCCGGTCCCGCCGCCGCTCGCGGCGTCCTGGCCCTTCGGCGGCTGCTGCGTCGGCGGCTTGGACGGCGTCGGCCGGCCGCTCTTGCCGTCGTCCGGCGTGTGGGACGGCGTGGGCGTGGGTTCCGGGGTCGGCGACGAGCCGCCGTCCGAGGGCGTGACCGAGGGCTGCGGCGACTCCTTGCCCTTGTCGCCGCCCTGCCCGGAGGAGTCCGGGTCCGGCGTGGAGCCGCCGTGACCGGTCCCCTCACTGCTGCCGTGCGACCGGCCCGGGTCGGGCGCCTGCGGGGTCTGCTCCTGCCGCTTCTTCGGCTTCGGCCTGTCCCCCGTGACGACCTGGTTGACCGTCGTCTCCTGCCCGGAGGCCAGCTCGACCACGGTCACCGTGCCCATCGCGAGCAGGAAGACGACACCGGCAGCCGCCAGCGAACGCTTCCACCCGCGGAACCGTGTGCCGTGCGTGGTGCCCTCGGAGTACGCCTCGTCCAGTACGCCTGAGTGCGCACCGGCGTACGCCTGGGGCAGCAACTGCGTACGGTCCGGCTCCGCACCCGGCGTGAGAACGGTCGGGGCGTCGCCCCGGGCGCGGTCGACGGCCCGGCCCGCGTCCCGGACGGGGACCTGGCGCAGCTTCGGCCGCGCTGCCTGCACCGTCGCCTCGCGGACCTGCTCGCCCGTACGTTTGAACAGGTGCTGGAAGACCGTGCCGCCCGTCGTGGCCACGACACTGACGACACCGGCACCGAGCACGGTGCCGTAGACACCGAACTTGCCCGCCAGGAAGGCGGCCACCACCGCCGCCAGCGCGCTTCCGGACACCTGGGCGACGCTCAAGTCCAGACGTTTGCCCTTGGATTTTGCGTCGCTTTCGGCTTTTTCGTCCATCTCCAGCCTCTGTCGTTCCTTTCGCTCCCTCTTGCAGCTAGAAGAGACATTCGAGCGCAACGAACAGTTCCGAATCCGGCGATTGTGTGAACCTCGCCACCCATGGGAAGGTCCTGGCCCACAAGGGCGCAACCAACTCCCTTGTGGGACGTGAGCATCGATGGCGCGCCGATCCACCCCCGGTGGTCCGAATGGAGTACTGTGGCGAGCCCTGGCCCCGATAATCCCGTCTTGCTGCCCGGATCCGGCGGGAGGGGCCCGGGCGGCTCTCGCCCCGTCAACTCGGCAATGTTGTGGCAGGCTGCTACCCGGGCAGGCCACACTCGACCAGCGGAAGCAGCGACGCACGTGACGTCGGCAGGCACCACCCGGGAGGTCCCCATGCCCGAACTGCGTGTCGTGGCCGTCTCCAACGACGGCACACGGCTGGTGCTCAAGGCTGCGGACAGCACGGAGTACACCCTTCCCATCGACGAGCGGCTGCGTGCCGCCGTACGCAACGACCGTGCGCGCCTGGGCCAGATCGAGATCGAGGTGGAGAGCCACCTCCGTCCCCGTGACATCCAGGCCAGAATCCGGGCGGGCGCGACGGCCGAGGAGGTCGCGCAGCACGCGGGCATCCCCGTGGAGCGTGTACGGCGCTTCGAGGGGCCCGTGCTCGCCGAGCGCGCGTTCATGGCCGAGCGGGCCCGCAAGACGCCCGTGCGCCGGCCCGGCGAGAGCTCCGGCCCCCAGCTCGGCGAGGCCGTGGCGGAGCGGCTGATGCTGCGCGGCGCCGAGAAGGACACGGCGCAGTGGGATTCGTGGCGGCGTGACGACGGCACCTGGGAGGTGCTGCTCGTCTACCGCGCGGCCGGTGAGCCGCGCGCGGCCAGCTGGACGTACGACCCGCCGCGCCGGATCGTCTCTGCGCTCGACGAGGAGGCGCGGGCGCTCATCGGCGAGACCGAGGACACGCCCGAACCCAGCTTCCCCTTCGTGCCCCGCATCGCACGGCTCCCCCGGGACCGGCCGCTGGACCGCCAGGCGCCGGTGCCCCCGGCACCGCCCTCGCCCTCCGACGCCGAGACCCCGGCCGCGGGCGACGAGGGCGGCAAGGAGCGGGATTCGCTGACCAGCCTGCTCGAGGCCGTACCCAGCTTCCGCGGCGACATGGTCGTGCCCGAACCGCCGTCGGCGCCCCCCGCCGTCTCCTCCGACACGCCGCCTCAGGGCGCGGAGCCGGTCGAGCAGCCGGCCTCCGCGGCGAGCGCCGGTTCGGCGTACGCGGACGTCCTGATGCCCCGCTCGGTGGCCGGGCACCGCGAGCGGCTGACCGGCACGACGGACCGTCAGGCCGAGGCGGACGGCGTCCGGCCGGGCCGCCGGGCCGCGGTGCCCAGCTGGGACGAGATCGTCTTCGGCACCCGCCGCAAGAAACAGGACTGAGCGGTCTCCCTCGTACGGCGCCGTCGGGATGCCCGGCGGCGCCGTCGGCGTACGCGCTCTGGCCAGAGCCGCACGGCGCGCCGATACTGAACGGCAATGGCGCCGAAGCGGAAGCAAAACGCGAATTCCCGGTCTCTTGTCGCGGGATCCCGCGGGAACCAGTGAATCCGGCGCGGCCGGGGGGCATGTCCCGACAGGTGGTGCAAACATCTGCTCAGGCACCGTCCCGCACCACCCCGCGCGCTGAAGCCGCACGGGACGCGCGGCCACCACGATGGTCCGAGGAGAGAGCGACGATGACCGAGGTATGGGGGTCCTCCCCGCAGCGGAGCGACGGGGAGACTCGGCAGACACCGGGCACTCCGTGCTGGACGAGCCTCCTGGTGCACGATCTGGAGGCGATCAAGGACTTCTACAGCGGGCTGTTCGGCTGGAGTTACTACAGCCCCGGGCCGCCCCAGCTGGGACCGTACGTCCGGGCCACGCTCGACGGGCGGGATGTGGCCGGAATCGCCGAACTGACGCCCGATCGTCAACTTCCGTCCGCCTGGACCACCTATCTGGCGAGCGACGACGCGGATGCCACCGCGGAGTGGATCCGCTGCTCCGGTGGCACGGTGGGCGTGGGCCCGCTGGCCGCCGCGCAGTCGGGCCGGCTGGTGCTGGCCAGCGACCCGGCCGGGGCACCGTTCGGTGTCTGGCAGGGACCGGAGCTGCAGGGCTCCCGGCCGTCGGGCGCGCCGGGCACCCCGGTGTGGCACGAGCTGGTCACCCATGACGCCACCGCCGCGGTCAAGTTCTACCGGGCCCTCTTCGGCTACGAGACCAAGCCCGCCGGCTCGGCGGACGCCGAGTCCCTCACCCTGCACCTGGACGGGCGGCCGGTGGCCGGCGTCCGTGGCGCGGGGCCCGCACTGCGCCGCCCGCACTGGATGACGTATTTCGAGGTCGCCGACCCCGACGCCGCCGGGCGGCGGGTGGCCGAACTCGGCGGACGGGTGTGGGGGAAGGCTCGGGAGACGTCGGCCGGGCGGATCCTCACGGTCGAGGACCCGGAGGGCGCCGTCTTCACGCTCCTGCGGTCGGCCCGGTAGTCAGCGGCGGGGCGTCGACCGGCAGGACGTCGGGCGACAGGGCCGCGGCGCGGGCCGCGGCCGCCGTCAGCCGGCGCCGGTGGTGTCGGCGGCACAGCACCTCGTAACCGACCACGGTCTCCGGCTGGTTGACGTCGCCCACGACGACCTGGGCGCCCTCGACCACCATCTGCCCGCCCACCGTACGGGCGTTGTGGGTCGCCCGGGCACCGCACCAGCACAGCGCCTCGACCTGGAGGACCTCGATGCGGTCGGCCAGCTCGACCAGCCGCTGCGAGCCCGGGAAGAGCTTGGTGCGGAAGTCGGTGGTGATGCCGAAGGCGAAGACGTCGAGTCCGAGGTCGTCGACGATCCGGGCCAGCTGGTCGATCTGCTCCGGCTCGAGGAACTGGGCCTCGTCGGCGATCACATAGTCGGCACGGCCTCCCGCGGACAGGTGGCCGACGACGTGCGCGTAGAAGTCGAACCCCGCGCCCGCCTCGACGGAGTCGGTGACCAGGCCGAGCCGGGAGGACAGCTTCCCCTCGCCGGCCCGGTCGTTGCGGGTGAAGATCATCCCTTGCAGGCCGCGCGCCGAGCGGTTGTGCTCGATCTGCAGAGCGAGTGTGCTCTTTCCGCAGTCCATCGTTCCGGAGAAGAACACCAGCTCGGGCATGGGACGGCCAAGGCCTTTCATTCGTGGGGGAGTTCGCCGGGCGCGGCAGGGCCGCGCCCGTACATCAGGAGCGTACTTCGAGAAGGGGCACGAGCTGTTCGACGGGGGTCATCGAACCGTGCAGCCCGACCATCGCCGACTCGTTGGGCTCGGTCTCGGTCGCGACGATCGCGATGTCGTCACGGGCCGCGGCGACCACGTCGCCGATGCGGGCGTACACCCGGTCGTCGACACCCTGTCCGGGCGGCCCGAACCAGCCCGCCTCGATGGCCTCGTCACGCCCCGCGACCCACATCTGCTCGCCGAGCACCTCGCGCCACACGGCGAGTACGTCGTCGGCGGCCCCGGGCACGGCGTAGACATGCCGGGCACGGGCCTCCCCGCCGAGCAGTGCGACTCCGGCGCGCAGTTCCCAGTCCTCGTCGAAGTCGATGCGCGACTCGGGGTCGAAGGGGATGTCGATCATGCCGTGGTCGGCGGTGATGTACAGCGCGGAACGGGGCGGGAGCTGCTCGGCCAGCCGCCGGGCGAGCAGGTCCACGTACATCAGCTGGCCGCGCCACTCCTCGGAGTCGACGCCGAACCGGTGTCCCTTGCCGTCGACCTCGCTGTAGTACGTGTAGACCAGCGAACGGTCGGTGGCTCCGAGCCGCTGCGCGGCCAGGTCCATCCGGTCCTCGCCGGAGAGGCGGCCGTGGAAGGTGCCGCCGCTCAGCGCGATCTTCGTCAGCGGGGTGTGCTGGAAGTCGGGTGCGGAGACCTGGCAGGTGCCGACCCCGGCGGCGTCCGCGAGTTGGAAGACCGTGGGATAGGGCTGCCACGCCTGCGGGTCGGTCCACGGCCGCCAGCGCAGCTGGTTCATCAGCGCGCCCGTGGCCGGGTCGGCGACCGTGTAGCCGGGCAGGCCGTGGGCGCCCGGCGGCAGGCCGGTGCCGACCGAGGCGAGCGAGGTCGCGGTGGTGGACGGGAAGCCGGCGGTCATGGGCTCGCCGGTGCCGTTCATGGAGGTGCCCAGCAGCGAGTGCAGGAACGGCGCCTCGTCCGGGTGGGCGCGCAGCAGCTCCCAGCCCAGGCCGTCGATCAGAAAGACACAGGCCCGGTCGGCGGGCGTCAGTTCCAGACCGGTCGGAAGACCGGGTACGCCCATGCCCGACGCGACCGCCGGCAGGAGGTCGGCGAGGGAGCCGGTGCCGTAGCGCGGCAGCGGTGCGCGGCGCGGGTCGAGCGGCTCGGGTTCGGGCCAGGCCGCGGTGGTGGTCTGGTGGGACATCAGGCGGTGGTCGCCGCGGTCGCCTCGGAGAGGGCCTGGGCGAAGACGAGGGTCTGCCGGACGCTGTCCGGCCCGTCGCCCGCCTCGCTGACGCGCAGGCTGAGGTCGTCGGCGGTGGAGGAGCCCGTGTAGCCGTGGTCCGCATCGCAGTTGGGGTCACCGCAGGCGGCGGGCTCCAGGTCGATGCGGGACACCGCGCCCCACCCGATGGTCAGGACGACCTCACGGGGCAGCGTGCCCGGAGTGTACGACTCGGGGTTGGCCACGACCCGGCTGAGCACGATGGAGGAGATCCGCTCCAGCTTCACGGACTCGGTCGAGGTGGTGGCGTACGGCGAGGGGGAGGTGCTGTCGGCGGCCTGCTCGTCGGTGTGGCTGACGATGAAGCGCGCACCGGTCAGCACGAGCACCGTCACATGGCGGCGCACCTCGTTGGAGTCGAAGGTCGTCTCCTGGTGGACCAGGTACGACACAACCGGCTCCCCGCCCACGGCCGCCTCCACGGCCTCGGCCACGAGGGCCGGGTAGTAGCCGCTGCGCTCGATAGCCGCGCGCAGCCCCTGGGTCGTCGTACCGGTCTTCGCCATACGCCCATCCTACGGGGCGTACGGAGCCCGGCCGCCGCGGTATCCGGGGTCAGTAGGACGGCAGGCTGCGGGGGCCGAGGTCGCTGCGCGGCGGGGGCGGGGCGAGGCGTATGGAGGCGCCGAGGACGTGAACGCCGCGCTGCGCGACGATCACCGGCTCCAGATCGGCGCCCACCACCTCGGGGTGGTCGTCCACGAGGCGGGACAGCCGCAGCAGCAGCTCCTCGAGGGCCGGGGTGTCCACCGGGGCGGAGCCGCGCCAGCCGAACAGCAGCGGTGCCGTGCGGATCGCCCGGACGATCTCGGAGGCGTCCCGGTCGGTGGCCGGGACGAGGCAGTGCGCGGTGTCGCCGAGCAGCAGGGAGGGCGCCCCCGCCAGGCCGAACGAGAGCACGGCCCCGGCGGCCGGGTCGATGGCGGCCCGGACGACCGTGTCGACACCGCGCGGGGCCATCGACTGCACGACCAGGCGGGTCTCCGACGGCTTGCCGAGCAGCTCGGTCAACTCGGCGTACGCCCGCAGCAGTTCGGCCTCGCCACCGAGGTCGAGGCGGACGCCGCCCAGGTCGGCCCGGTGGCGCAGGTGCGGGGCGGTGGGCTTGAGGGCCACGGGGAAGCCGAGCCGGTGCGCCGCGTCGAGGGCCGCGCCGGGGGCGGGCGCGGGCAGGGCGGGCAGCACGGCGATGCCGTAGCGGGCGAGGAGGCGCTGGGTGTCGGCGGCGGACAGGGTGACGGAGGGCGGCCGGTGGGACGCCGCGCTGTCGTGCCCGGCCATGCCGTGGGCCTCGAGCAGGACGCGGATGTCGGCCGCGGCGCCGGCCTCGTCGATGTCGTCGTACTCGGGGACGCGGCCGGGCCGCTCCTCGGTGCGGCGGCGCCACGCCGCGTACCGCACGGCCTCGGCGAGCGCGCGGACGGCCCGCTCGGCGGCGGGGTAGGCGGGGATCCCGGAGGCGGTGCCGCCGGGTGCGGCGAGCGCCTCGGCGAGGCCCGGGATCTCCAGGTGGACGACGCACACGGGCTTGGTGGCCGGGGCCCCGGCCACCGCGTCGCGCAGGGCCGCCGCGAGGTCGCCGGGGGCGGTGGACCGGCCGTCGACCCAGGGGATGGCGGTGACGACGACGGCGTCGCACCCCTCGTCCGCCAGGGCCTCGGCGAGGGCCGCCCGGAAGCCGGCCGGCTCGGCGGCGGTGGTCAGGTCGTGCGGGGGCAGCGGGCGCAGGCCCTCGGTGAGGCAGGAGTCGTAGGTGAGGAGGTCGAGGGACTCGGAGTTGCCGAGGATGGCGACGCGCGCGCCCGCGGGCAGCGGCTGGGAGGCCAGGAGCAGCCCGGTGTCGGTCAGTTCGGTGACGGTGTCGACGCGGATGACGCCGGCCTGCCGCAGCAGGTCGGAGACGGTGGCGTCGGGGATCCGGGTCGTGGGCACGGCGTGCCCGGCGGGGGCCGCGGCACCGTGCCGGGCGCCCTTGACGACGACGACCGGCTTGCGGGCGGCGGTGCGCTTGGCGAGGCGGGTGAACTTGCGCGGGTTGCCGATGGATTCCAGGTACATGAGGACGACGTCGGTGTCGGGGTCGTCGTGCCAGTGCTGGAGGAAGTCGTTGCCGGAGACGTCGGCGCGGTTGCCGGTCGACACGAAGGTCGAGACCCCGGCGAGCCCGGCGGCCCGGCGGTGCAGCCCGGAGAGCAGGGCGATGCCGACCGCGCCGGACTGGCTGAAGAGCCCCAGCCGCCCGGCGGCGGGAAGTTCCGGCGCGAGCGAGGCGTTGAGGCGGACCCCGGCGGCGGTGTTGACCAGGCCGAAGGAGTTGGGGCCGATGACGCGCATGCCGTACGACCGGGCCTGGCGCACCAGTTCACGCTGGCGGTCGCGGCCCTCGGGCCCGCTCTCCGCGTATCCGGCGGTGAGCACGACGAGGCCCTGGACCCCGTGTTCGCCGCAGTCGGCGACGACCGACGGCACCTGCCCGGCGGGCACGGCCACGACGGCGAGATCGACGGGCCCCTCGATCTCGCGCACGGAGCGGTGGGCGGGGACGCCCTCCGGCTCGAGCACCGAAGTGCCTTCGGGGAAGGCCCGGTTGACCGCGTGCACCCGCCCGGTGAAGCCGCCCTCGAGCAGGTTGCGCAGCACCGTGCGGCCCATGCCGCCGGGTCCGCGGCCGGTGCCGACGACGGCGACGGAGCCCGGGGCAATCAGGCGCTGGACGGAGCGGGCCTCGGCACGCTGCTCGCGCGCCCGCTGGACCGCGAGCGAACGGTCGGTCGGCTCGAGGTCGAGCTCGAGGCGGACGACGCCGTCCTCGAAGCTGCGCTTCTGGGTGTAACCGGCGTCCGTGAACACCTTGATCATCTTGGTGTTGGCGGGCAGCACCTCGGCGGCGAAGCGCCGGATGCCCCGCTCCCGGGCGACGGCCGCGATGTGCTCCAGCAGCACCGAGGCCACGCCGCGGCCCTGGTGGGCGTCCTGCACCAGGAAGGCGACCTCCGCCTCGGCCCCGTCGGCGCGGAGGCGGTCGTAGCGCACGGTGGCGATGAACTCGCCGCCGACGACGACCGCGAGCCCCACCCGCCCGACGTAGTCGTGGTGGGTGAAGCGGTGCAGGTCACGGTCGGACAGCCGGGGGTAGGGCGCGAAGAAGCGGTAGTACTTGGACTCGTCCGAGACATGCTCGTAGAAGTCGGCCAGGCGCCGCACATCGTCGGGGGTGATGGGGCGGATGTGCGCGGTCCCGCCGTCGCGCAGCACGACATCGGCTTCCCAGTGGGCCGGGTATGCGTGATCCGACGGCGTCTGCATGGGGTCAGCGTAAGGCCGGGGTCGGACAGCACGGAGTGCGGCTCCCGAGCACGGTGCGCACCGTGAGACACTGGTCTAGACAACCAATGACGACTTGAAGGGCAACACCATGGTTGAGCGCCGCGTAAACGTCGGCTGGGCCGAGGGCCTGCACGCCCGCCCGGCGTCGATCTTCGTCCGTGCGGCGACGGCCGCCGGTGTCCCCATGACGATCGCCAAGGCCGGCGGCAACCCCGTCAACGCCGCGTCCATGCTGGCCGTGCTGGGCCTGGGCGCCCAGGGCGGCGAGGAGATCGTGCTCGCGAGCGAGGCGGACGGCTCCGACGTCGAGGCCGCGCTCGACCGTCTGGCGAAGCTGGTCGCCGAGGGTCTCGAGGAGCTCCCCGAGACCGTCTGAGCGGTCGCCCTGATACGCGGCGGGGCCGCGGCAGCCTTTTCACGGGCCGCCGCGGCCCCGTTGTTCTTGTTGTGCTGAGGGCACCCGGCCGGGAACCGCCACAATTCCCGGCCGGTCCTCCTCAAGGAATAGCGTCCGTTTGTTAAGAACGAACGCTCGCTGTGTTTACGGGGCGTTTCCGGCCCTGTTCACGTCCTGCCCCTTCGCGTCCGGCCCCGGCGGGCGCCGCCTGCGCGGGCAGCCTCAGCTCGCCGGGGAACCGCCCGGCGCGCATCACGGCGAGTTCGCGCGCCCGCTCCGCGTCCCTCCTGGCGATGGCGTCGACGAGCACCCCGTGCACCTCCCAGGTCTCCACGGGACGCGCGGGCGGCTCGGCCGCGTACACCCAGGCGATCTTGCGCCGCAGCTGGGTGAGGAGCGTGGCGAGGCTGGGGCTGCCGCAGGCCTGGGCGAGGGTCTCGTCGAACCAGTCGCCGAGCGGGCACAGCTCGCTGGTCCGCCCGCCACGGGCACGCTCGCGGCCGAGCCGCACCAGCCCCCGCAGCACCTTCAGGTGCGCCTCCGTGCGCCGCTGTGCGGCCCGGGCGGCGCCCAGCGGCTCCAGCAGGGCGCGGACGTCGAGCAGGTCGGCCGCCTCCTGCCGGGTGGGTTCCGCGACGCAGGCACCGGCGTTCCGGCGGGTGACGACGAAGCCTTCGGAGGCGAGGGTGCGCAGCGCCTCGCGCACGGGCACCCGGGAGACGCCGTAGCGGCGGGCCAGCAGCTCCTCGATGAGCCGGCTGCCGGGCGGGAAGGTCCCGGAGACGATGTCGTCACGGATCGCCGTGCACACGGCATGTGCGGAAACGCCCCGGCCTTCTTGTGCCGCTCCGTCGGCGCCCTTCACGTGCAGCCCCGCATGGACGACCTCCGGGCTCAGAGTCAGGATCGGTCGACTCTATTGCAATCACATGCGATTTCCGATGGCACAGATGTGCGCAGGGATGCTTTTCGGCCATGCCCGCACACGACACGGCCCCGGTCACATGTGACCGGGGCCGTGCGAAGTGCCGTACGGGGCCTAGAGGTCGACGCCGTGCGCGCGCAGGTAGGCGACGGGGTCGATGTCGGAGCCGTACGTCGGCGCCGTACGGGCCTCGAAGTGCAGGTGCGGACCGGTGACATTGCCGGTGGCGCCGGAGAGGCCGATCTGCTGACCGGGCGTCACCGTCTGGCCCACGGTGACGTCGATGGACGACAGGTGGCCGTACTGGGTGTAGGTGCCGTCGTTCATCTTGATGACGATGTTGTTGCCGTACGCGCCGCCCCAGCCGGCCTCGACGACGGTGCCCGCGCCCACCGCGTGCACGGATGTGCCCGACTCGGCGTGGAAGTCGACACCGGTGTGGCTGCCGGAGGACCACAGGTTGCTGCTCGCCTTGTAGCCGGTGGAGACGTACGAGCCGTCGATCGGCAGCACGAACATGTTGAGGCGCTTGCGCTCCTCGTCGCGGGCGGCCTTCTCCTTGGCGGCGCGCTCGGCCTCCGCCTTCCGCTTGGCCTCGTCCGCGTGCTTCTTGATCGTGGCGGCCTCGCGCTTGGCGTCCGCCTCGGCCTGGTGGCGGGCGTTGGCCTGCTCCACGGCGCTGCGCTGGGTGTCGGCCTGGGCACCGACGTTGTCGGCCATGTCGTCGGACATGACGATGGCCTGGGTGAGGCCCGTGTCCTGGGGGTGCGGGGTGTTGTCGGAGGCCGCGAACGCCGGGGCGGCGACACCGGCGACGACGCCCGTGGCGGTGAGGGTGGCTATGCCCGCTATGTTGGCGCCTGCGCGCACGGCACGGCTCGGACGACGGTGTTTCCCGGTAGGACGGGTGAACGCCATGGGTGCGGCTAGTCCTTTCCTTCCCTCTCGCCTACCGGGTTAGCTGACGGGTTCGGAGCAGGAAGGTCTCCTACGGATCCCTCGCGAGAGGGGCCCGATTCACCCCAGGGAACAAGTGGTTCCCCGGCTCCCCTGGCTCGCGCCGTACGGGGACTCGGCGATGGCTGCCCGGGGACCGCGGGTGCGAATCCCATCCGACGGACTGCCGCCACGAAGCTAATCGGCGTCAGTTTCGAACGGCAAATGGAACTACGGGTTTAGTGACACACGCCACAGAAGTGAGGCGCAACCACTCCGCCGAATCGGACATAAGGGAGGCACGTGGGCCCCTGCGGCCCCACGTGCCTCCCTTGTACGGCGTGCGCTTGAGCTCCCGTCAGGCGGAGAGCACCGTCACCTCGCCGATGCCGAGCGCCTTGACGGGCTCGGCGATCTCGGACGCGTCACCGACGAGCACCGTCACCAGCCGGTCCGCCGGGAAGGCGCTGACGACGGCCGCCGTCGCCTCCACCGTGCCGGTCTCCGCGAGGCGTTCGTACAGCCCCGCCTGGAAGTCGTCCGGGAGCTGCTGCTCGACCTGGTCGGCGAGCGTGCCCGCGACGGCCGACGCCGTCTCGTACTTGAGCGGGGCGACGCCGACGAGGTTCTGCACGGCGACGTCGCGCTCGGCGTCCGTCAGCCCCTCGGCCGCGACGGTGCGCAGCACCGTCCACAAGTCCGCGAGGGCCGGGCCGGTGTTCGGGGTGTCCACCGAACCGCTGATGGCGAGCATCGCGGCACCCGTCGAGTCCGCGGCGGAGCGCAGTACTTGAGCGAAGGCGCGGACGCCGTACGTGTAGCCCTTCTCCTCGCGCAGCACCTTGTCCAGCCGGGAGGTGAGAGTGCCGCCGAGGCAGTACGTGCCGAGCACCTGGGCGGGCCAGACGCGCTCGTGCCGGTCGGGGCCGATGCGGCCGATGAGCAACTGGGTCTGCACCGCGCCGGGACGGTCGACGACCAGGACGCGGCCGGTGTCGTCCGCGGTGACGGGCCGCATCCGCCGCGGCTCGGCGGGGGAACCCGTCCAGGCGCCGAGCGAGTCGGCGATGGCCTGGTCGAGGTCGACACCGGTGAAGTCGCCGACGACGACCACCGTCGCGGTGGCGGGCCGTACGTGCGCCTCGTAGAACGCCCGCACGGAGGCGGCGTCGATGCGCCCGACGGTCTCCTCGCCGCCCTGGCGCGGGCGGGACATCCGCGCGTCGGACGGGAAGAGCTCCGCGGACAGCGCCATGGCCGCGCGGCGGGCGGGGTTGGCCAGCTCGTGCGGGATCTCGTCCAGGCGGTTGCGGACGAGCCGCTCGATCTCGTTGTCCGGGAAGGCCGGGGCGCGCAGGGCGTCGGCCAGCAGGCCGAGGGCCTTGGGCAGCCGGGAGGCCGGGACCTCCAGGGAGACCCGGACGCCCGGGTGGTCGGCGTGCGCGTCGAGGGTGGCACCGCAGCGCTCCAGCTCGGCGGTGAAGTCCTCGGCGCTGAGCTTGTCCGTGCCCTCGGAGAAGGCCCGGGCCATGATCGTGGCCACGCCGTCGAGCCCTGCGGGCTCGGCGTCCAGGGGCGCGTCGAGCGAGACCTCGACCGCGACCACCTGCTGGCCGGGGCGGTGACTGCGCAGCACGGTGAGGCCGTTGGGCAGCTGGGAGCGCTCGGGGGCCGGGAAGTCCCAGGGGGTCGCCGTGCCCGGCCGCGGCTGGGGGTGGAACTGCATCGAAGGGCTCGTGGTGCCTGCGGCTGCGGCGTCGCTCACTGCGCCGTCTCCTCTTCCTGTGCGTGCTCGTCGGCTTCGGCGGACACCGGCTCGTACACCAGCACGGCACGGTTGTCCGGGTGCAGACGGGCCTTGGCGACGGCCTGCACCTCCTCGGGCGTGATGTCCAGGATGCGCTGGACCGCGGTGAGGGCCAGCTGCGGGTCGCCGAACAGCACGGCGAAACGGCACAGTTCGTCGGCCCGGCCGCTGACGGTGGCGAGGCGGTCCAGCCACTCGCGCTCCAGCTGCGCCTGGGCGCGCTCCATCTCCTGCGGGGTCGGCCCCTCGAGCGCGAAGCGGGCGAGCTCCTCGTCGACGGCCTTCTCGATGGAGCCCACCTCGACGCCGGCGGAGGTCTTGACGTCCAGCCAGCCCAGCGAGGGCGCACCGGCCAGGCGCAGCAGCCCGAAGCCGGCCGCGACGGCCGTACGGTCGTGGCGGACCAGGCGGTTGTGCAGGCGCGAGGACTCGCCGCCGCCGAGGATGGTCAGGGCGAGGTCCGCGGCGTCCGCCTCGCGCCCGCCGTCGTGCGGGAGCCGGTAGGCGCACATCAGCGCGCGCGACGGGACCTCCTCGTGCACGACCTCGCGCAGTTGCCGGCCGATGGTGTCCGGCAGGGCGCCGTCGCGCGGCGGCTGCTTGCGGTCGTGGGCCGGGATGGAGCCGAAGTACTTCTCGATCCAGGCGAGCGTCTGCTCGGTGTCGATGTCGCCGACGACCGAGATGACGGCGTTGCCCGGTGCGTAGTACGTCCGGAAGAACTCCCGGGCGTCCTCGAGGGACGTGGCGTCCAGGTCGGCCATCGAGCCGATCGGCGTGTGGTGGTAGGGGTGGCCGTCGGGGTAGGCCATCGCCGTCAGCTTCTCGAACGCCGTGCCGTAGGGGACGTTGTCGTAGCGCTGGCGGCGCTCGTTCTTCACCACGTCGCGCTGGTTCTCCATGGACTCGTCGTCCAGCGCGGTGAGCAACGAGCCCATCCGGTCCGCCTCGAGCCACAGCGCCAGCTCCACCTGGTGGGCCGGCATGGTCTCGAAGTAGTTGGTGCGCTCGAAGCTCGTGGTGCCGTTGAGCGAGCCGCCTGCGCCCTGCACCAGTTCGAAGTGGCCATTGCCCTTGACCTGCGCCGACCCCTGGAACATGAGGTGCTCGAAGAGGTGGGCGAGGCCGGTGCGGCCCTTGACCTCGTGACGCGAACCGACGTCGTACCAGAGGCAGACCGCCGCGACCGGGGTCAGGTGGTCCTCCGAGAGCACGACCCGCAGGCCATTGGCCAGGCGGTACTCAGTCGCTTTCAGGCCGCCGCTGCCGGCCTGTTGCGTGGCCGTGTGACCCATGGGCATGTACGTCCCTTCGATCTCTGTGGGTTCCCGCTTAATGAAAACTGCTGTCACTGTATGCAAGCGCACCGCCCTCCCGCGAAGTTCCCCGCACGGCGCACGCTTGCGGACGGGTCGCGGTCGGGGTTGTCGGTGGCGCGGTCCACAATGGTCGGCGTCAGTCCCTGCCCCGGCAATCGATCGATCGAAGGAGCCACAGCCGCGATGGCCCGCCGCAGCACGAAGACCCCGCCGCCGGAAGAGTTCGAGGAGCGCATCCTCGACATCGACGTCGTCGACGAGATGCAGGGCTCCTTCCTCGAATACGCCTACTCGGTCATCTACTCACGGGCGCTGCCCGACGCACGTGACGGCCTCAAGCCCGTGCAGCGCCGCATTCTCTACCAGATGAACGAGATGGGGCTGCGCCCCGACCGGGGCTATGTGAAGTGTGCCCGGGTCGTCGGCGAGGTCATGGGCAAGCTGCACCCGCACGGCGACGCCTCCATCTACGACGCCCTGGTGCGCATGGCGCAGCCCTTCTCACTGCGGGTGCCCCTGGTCGACGGGCACGGCAACTTCGGTTCGCTGGGCAACGACGACCCGCCGGCCGCCATGCGGTACACCGAGGCCAAGATGGCGTCGGCGACGTCGCTGATGACCGACTCGATCGACGAGGACACGGTCGACTTCTCCCCCAACTACGACGGCAGCGAGCGGGAACCGGTGGCCCTCCCCGCGGCCTACCCCAACCTCCTCGTCAACGGCTCGTCCGGCATCGCCGTCGGCATGGCGACGAACATGCCGCCGCACAACCTCGGCGAGGTCGTCGCCGCCGCCCGGCACCTGATCAAGCACCCGGACGCCGACCTCGACACCCTGATGAGGTTCGTCCCCGGCCCGGACCTGCCCACGGGCGGCCGGATCGTGGGCCTGAACGGCATCCGCGACGCGTACGAGTCGGGCCGCGGCACCTTCCGGATCCGCGCCACCGTCTCCGTCGAGAACGTGACCGCCCGCCGCAAGGGCATCGTCGTCACGGAACTCCCCTTCACGGTCGGCCCGGAGAAGGTGATCTCCAAGATCAAGGACCTGGTCGGCGCCAAGAAACTCCAGGGCATCGCCGATGTGAAGGACCTCACCGACCGCACCAACGGCCTGCGTCTGGTCATCGAGGTCAAGAACGGCTTCAACCCCGAGGCCGTGCTGGAGCAGCTCTACAAGCTGACGCCGATGGAGGAGTCCTTCGGCATCAACAACGTGGCCCTGGTGGACGGGCAGCCGCTGACCCTCGGCCTCAAGGAGCTGCTGGAGGTCTATGTCGACCACCGCTTCGAGGTGGTGCGCAGGCGCAGCGAGTTCCGGCGCGGCAAGCGGCGCGACCGGCTGCACCTCGTCGAGGGTCTGCTGGTGGCGCTCGTCGACATCGACGAGGTCATCAGAATCATTCGATCGAGCGAAAACGCCGCGGCCGCCAAGGCGTCACTCGTCGAGCGCTTCTCCCTCTCCGAGGTGCAGACGCAGTACATCCTCGACACCCCGCTGCGCCGCCTGACGAAGTTCGACCGCATCGAGCTGGAGTCGGAGCGGGACCGGCTCACCGCGGAGATCGAGGAGCTGACGCGGATCCTGGAGTCCGACGCGGAGCTGCGCAAGCTGGTCTCCACCGAACTGGCCGCGGTGTCCAAGAAGTTCGCCACCGAGCGGCGCACGGTGCTGCTCGAGTCGGCCGGTGCCACGGTGGCGGCGGTGCCACTCCAGGTCGCCGACGACCCGTGCCGGGTGCTGCTCTCCTCGACCGGGCTGCTCGCCCGTACGTCCGGGGTCGAGCCCTTCGCCGGCGCCGCCGACGGCAAGCGCGTCAAGCACGACGTGATCGTCTCCGCGGTCCCGGCGACCGCACGCGGCACGGTGGGCGCGGTGACGTCGACCGGTCGGCTGCTGCGGCTGCCGGTGATCGACCTGCCGCAGCTGCCGGAGACGGCGTCGGCGCCCAGCCTGGCGGGGGGCATGCCGGTCTCCGAGTTCCTGTCGCTGGAGGAGGGCGAGCGGCTGGTGTGCCTCACCACGCTCGACGAGAGCTCGCCGGGCCTGGCGATCGGCACGGAGCAGGGCGTCGTCAAACGCGTGGTCCCCGACTATCCGGCCAACAAGGACGAGTTGGAGGTCATCGCCCTCAAGGACGGCGACAGCGTCGTCGGCGCGGTCGAGCTGCGGACGGGCGAGGAGGACCTGGTCTTCATCACGGACGACGCACAACTCCTGCGCTACCAGGCCTCGCAGGTACGGCCCCAGGGCCGGGCGGCGGGCGGCATGGCGGGCATCAAGCTGTCCGGCGACGCGAAGGTGATCTCCTTCACCGCCGTGGACCCGGCGGCCGACGCGGTGGTGTTCACGGTCGCGGGCGCCGCGGGCGGCCTGCCGGGCACCGCGGTCGCGGGCACGGCGAAGCTGACGCCGTTCGACCAGTACCCGCGCAAGGGCCGGGCCACGGGTGGCGTGCGCTGCCAGCGCTTCCTCAAGGGCGAGGACTGCCTGACCCTCGCCTGGGCAGGCCCCACCCCCGCCCGGGCCGCGACATCGAACGGCACCCCCGCCGACCTCCCGACCCCCGACCCCCGCCGAGACGGCTCGGGAATCCCGCTGACCAAGCAGGTGAGCGTGGTGGCGGGGCCGGTGTAAACGGCCAGTGCCGGGGGGGGGGGGGGGAACCCCCCCCCCCCCCCCCCCCCCCCCCCCCCCCCCTTTCCCCTTCCCCCTTGGGGCCCCCCCCCCCGGGCCCCCGAAACCGCGCTTCGCGCGGTTGTCCTCAATCGCCGGACGGGCTGAAATTCAGCCCGTCCGGCGATTGAGGACGAGCGGCGGAGCCGCGACAAGCGGGGCACACCTCACCCCTGCGCGTACCGCAGCACCCCCCACATGCTGCTCCCATCCCCCTCCGGCTCCCCCACAACCCGGCACCTCTCAAGCCCCTCCCGCAACGCCGAAGCATCAACCCCCCGCCCGATCAGCACCAGTTGCGTCACCCGCCGCTCCGAACGCGCCCACGCCGACGGATAGAACCGGAGAAAATCCCCCACCGCGTGGACCGCGAACTTCTGCTTGTACCCGGATATCCCGAAGTGCACAAAGCCCTTGATCCGGTACAGCCCCTCCGGCCGCCGGTCGAGAAAGTCCATCAGCCGCCGCGGATGCAACGGCTCGTCGGACACGAACTCCACGCTCTCGTAAGCCGCATGCAGATGCCCGCCGTGCTCATGCTCGTGATCGCGCTCCTCGGCGCACAGGTCCTCGAAGGACAACTGCCGCACCGCCTCCAGATGATCCTCACGCGGCTTGCAGTCAAACAGAAGCTCAGGATCGATCCGCCCGTACGAAGCGGGCACCACCGGCGTACCCGGCGCGAGCCCGCCGAGCGTCGACAGCAACTCCTCCCGCGCCCCGTCCCCGATCCGGTCGGCCTTGTTGAGCACCACAAGATCGGCGATGCCGAGATGCCGGTCGAGCTCGGGATGCGTGGCGCGCGTACCGGCGAACTCCGCCGCGTCGACGACCTCGACCAGCCCGCCGTACACAATGTCCGCGTTCTCGCTGGCGAGGATCATCCGGACCAGCTCCTGCGGCTCGGCCAGCCCACTGGCCTCCACCACGATCACATCGATCCGGGCCGCCGGCCGGGCCAGCCGCTCCAGGAACCCGTCCAGTTCACTGGTGTCCACCGCACAGCACAGACAGCCGTTGCCGAGCGACACCATGGAGTCGACCTGGCCCGCCACACTCATCGCGTCGATCTCGATGCTGCCGAAGTCGTTGACGACCACGCCGATACGGCTGCCCCCGCTTCTCGCCAGCAGATGGTTGAGCAATGTGGTCTTGCCCGATCCCAGGAATCCTGCGAGCACGATGACCGGGATCTGTCGCTTGGCCACGGGGGCGCCTCCTTGTCACACGGGCGTCGTCAGCCGAGCACGGCGGCGGGCACCGGCTGCGGCGGGGGCGGACCGACGTAACGGGCCGCCGGGCGGATGATCTTCGAGTCCTCCGCCTGCTCCAGGATATTGGCGCTCCACCCCACCGCCCGAGCCGCACAGAACGTGGGCGTGAACATCTCCCGGGGCAGCCCGCACAGCTCCATGACGACCCCGGCGTAGAACTCCACATTGGTGTGCAGCTCACGCCCCGGCTTGAGCTCCGCCAGGATCCCCTCCACCTGCCGCTCGACCTCGACGGCGAACTCCACGAGCGGGCCGCCGAATTCCTGCGCGATGCCGCGCAGCATCCGCGAGCGCGGGTCCTCGGTGCGGTAGACGGGGTGGCCGAAGCCCATGATCCGCTCCCCGCCGAGCACCCGTTCCCGGATCCAGGGGCCGATGCGGTCGGGGGTGCCGATGGCGTCCAGCGTGTCCAGGGCCCGGCTCGGCGCACCCCCGTGCAGCGGCCCGGACAGGGCACCGATCGCCCCGCACAGACAGGCGGCGAGATCGGCACCGGTGGAGGCGATGACGCGCGCGGTGAAGGTCGAGGCGTTGAAACCGTGATCAATGGTCGAGATCAGGTACTGCTCCACGGCCCGCGCACGCCGCGCGTCCGGCACCTCCCCCGTGAGCATGTACAGGTAGTCGGCGGCGTACGACAGGTCCTCGCGCGGCTCGACGGGCTCCAGCCCGCGCCCCAGCCGGTGCAGCGCGGTGAGCACGACGGGCACGGCGGCGCAGGCGGCCAGCGCGTCGGCGGAGCGCTCGGCGGGGCCGATGTCGTACAGCGGACGCATCCCGCGGGCGCCGCCGAGCAGCGAGAGCGCGGCACGCAGCCCGGCGAGCGGCCCGGCGTCCGCGCAGGAGCGGGCGATGCCGGGCAGGGCATCGCGTACCTCCGCGGGGAGCCGGCGCAGCGCGGCGGTCCGGGCCGCGAAGGCCGCGGACTCCGCCGCGTCCGGCAGCCGGCCGTGGAACATCAGGTGCCAGACGTCCTCGAAGCCGCGGCTCTGCGCGAGCTCGACGGCGGAGTACTGGCGGTAGTGATAGAAGCCCTCGCGGCCCCGGACATCGCCCAGGGCGGTGTCGGTGACGACGACGCCCGCGAGCCCGCGGGGCACCTCGGTGAGGGTCATCCCATGCCTCCTTGCTACCTCGAACTTGCTTCCTCGAACTTGATGCCGACTGTCCATGGTTGACTCAATCTCTGTCAATGTTGATTGAATCAATATGAAGACACGGATACCGTGGGCGCATGGTTGATCAGGGGACGGGCCCGGAGCCCCGCGGCAGGCAGCGGCTGACCACGCGCGAGGTCGCCGAGCGGCTCGGGGTGAAGCCCGAGACGGTGTACGCCTATGTGAGCCGGGGCCAGCTCACCAGCAGCCGCGGCCCGGGCGGCAGGGGCAGTACGTTCGACCCGCGCGAGGTCGAGGCGCTGGTGCGCCGCGGCGGCACCCGGCGCGAGCCCTCCTTCGGCAGCGAGAGCGCGATCCGTACGGGCATCACCCTCATCGCCAAGGACCGGCACTACTACCGCGGCGTGGACGCGACCGCGCTCGCCGAGCGGTACGGCTACGAGGAGGTCGCCGACTGGCTGTGGACCGGGGAGCTGCACCACGGCATCCGGTTCACCTCCCCCGCCGAGACCCTCGCCGCGGCCCGCGACGCCGTGGCGGCGCTGCCCGCGCACAGCGGGACCGTCGACCGGCTGCGGGTCGCCGCGATCGCCGCGGCGGCGGCCGACCCGCTGCGCTTCGACCTGTCGCCCGAGGCCGTACTGGGCACCGCGCGCGGCCTGATCCCGACGCTGGTCGACGCGCTGCCGGCCGCCGCGAAGCCGCACCGCGGCGACGAACGCCTCGCCCGGCGCCTGTGGTCACGGCTGAGCGCACACGCACCCGGCGAGACGTCACTGGCCGCCCTCGAGGCGGCACTTGTGCTGCTCATCGACCACGACCTCGCCACGTCGACCCTCGCGGTGCGGGTCGCGGCATCGGCGCAGGCCCACCCGTACGCCGTGGTCTCGGCCGGGCTGGGCGCCCTCGACGGCCCGCTGCACGGCGCGGCCAGCGGGCTGGCGCACCGGATGCTCGGCGAGGTGCTGGAGCGGGGCAGCGCGGCCGCGGTGGTGGCCGACCACCTGCGCGGCGGCCGGCGGGTGCCGGGCCTCGGCCACCGGCTCTACCCGGGACCGGACCCGCGGGCCGAGGCGCTGTTCACCCGGCTGGAGTCCGTACCCGCCGCGGCCGAGGCCCTGGCCGCCGCCCGGGAGGTGGAGGCGACCACCGCGCGGCACGCGTCCCTGCACGCCAACGTGGACCTCGCGCTCGCCGTCCTGTCCGTCTCCGCGGGCATGCCGCCCGAGGCCGGGGAGACGGTGTTCGCCGTGGCCCGGACGGCGGGCTGGATCGCGCACGCGCTGGAGGAGTACGCCGAGCGCCCCATGCGGCTGCGCCCGTCCGGCCAGTACTGCGGGCCCCGTCCGCCGCAGCCGCTGCCCTGAGAGCCGACCCAGCCAGGTTAGGCTCACCTATGTGAGCACCTGCGCGAGCGCCTCCCGCACCCTGGCCGAGCCCCTGGCCGGCACCGCCGCCACGGCACGCACCTGGCTGCTGGTCGAGCAGCCCGGGCCGTGGGGCTCCGACGCGCTCGCCTCCAGCCACCTCGACGCCGCCACCGGCCGCGCCCTGGACGAGGCGGCCGCGGGCACCGGCGTACGGATCGCGCTGATCCGCCGCCCCGGGCGGCACGCCGACTGCCACGAGCCGGCCCGCCGGCGGGTCTTCGCCGCCCATACAGCCCCCGGCCGCTCCTGGATCCGCACCACGGATCTCACCGACACTGCGTGCCTCGCGGAGCTGGACTTCACCGCGCTCGGAGCGGGTGAGCACGACGGTCTGTGGGAGCCGTACGACGGGGACCCGTTCGCCCTGGTGTGCACCAACGGCAAGCGCGACCGCTGCTGTGCCCTGCTGGGCCGCCCGCTCGCCGCCGAGCTGGCCGCCGCGGGCGGCACCGAGGTCTGGGAGGTCACCCACATCGGGGGCCACCGCTTCGCGCCGACGCTCTTCGTGCTGCCGTACGGCTACGCGTACGGGCGCGCCACCGCGCACGGCGTCAAGGAGGTGCTCGAGGCCGCCCGCGACGGCCGGGCCGTCACCGCGAACTGCCGGGGGCGCTCCGCCTGGGAGCGCCCCGCCCAGGCCGCCGAACTGGCGGTCCGGGAGCTGACCGGCGAGGAGGGCGCGGACGCCCTGGACGTGTCCGCGACCGAGGGCGCGGCCCCGCGCTGGGCCGTGACCGTCGCCCACACCGACGGCCGCGCCTGGCGCGTGGTGGTCGAGCAGGGCGCCGCGGAGCCGCCCCGCCCGGAGAGCTGCGGCCGGGCACTGGTCACCCCGGCCCGGATGGACGTCACCTCCGTCACCCCGCTTGGCTCCCGTCACCCTGCTTAACTTCCGTCACCCCACCTGCTTGACGAACTCCGTCGTGTAGGTCTTCTCCAGGTCCAGCGAGGCGTTCTTGAGCTCCGGGCTGAAGGACTTCATGACCTTGTGCACGGTCTTCGGCCCGTCGTCGGGCATCACACCGTCCTTGGTGAACATCGGCAGGGTGCTCTCAATTGCCTTCGTGTAGAGGTCCCTGCCGCCCTTCGCGTAGTCGTCGGGCATCTTGGCCGCGATTTCCGACGCCTTGTGCTCGGACATCCACTTGAGGGTCTTCACCAGGGCACTGGCGAGTTTCTGGACGGTGTCCTTGTGCCCGTTCGCCCAACTGGTGCTCATGTAGA
Source organism: Streptomyces sp. SX-6 (assembly GCF_059089585.1). Taxonomy (NCBI): domain Bacteria; kingdom Bacillati; phylum Actinomycetota; class Actinomycetes; order Kitasatosporales; family Streptomycetaceae; genus Streptomyces; species Streptomyces sp. SX-6. Next base: position 94,732 of record NZ_JBTHHU010000017.1, read on the forward strand.
GGCAGGACGAGGGGTAGAGGCCGCCGAGCGCGTTCTTGGACCCCTCGGGCGTGCGCATGTCGAGCATGACCTTGCCCGCGCCCTTGGCGAGGATCTGCGCGACAGTCGGGTCCGTGGTCATGCCGCCGTCTATGGAGCCTCGGCTGAGCGCGGAGATGAACGTCGAGCCCGCGCCGACGGCGACGGGCGTGAAGTCACCGGCCTTCACACCGTTCTTCGCGGCCAGATACTTCGTCAGGAAGTCGGTGGACGAGCCGAGGCCGGTGACGCCGAGCTTCTTGCCCTTGAAGTCCTTCGGCGAGGCCAGGTTGCCCTCTGCCGAGCCGGACACGACCTCGGCCTCCCCCGGTGTCTGCCCCAACTGGACCACCGACTCGACCTGCTTGCCCTTGGCCTGGAGGTCGAGCGTGTGGTCGTAGAAGCCGACGGCACCCTGGACATCGCCGGAGACGAGGGCGGTGGCGGCCTGCACCCCGGCGGGCTCGGTCAGCAACTTGACCGACACGCCCTCCTTCTGGAAGTAGCCGAGCCGCTCCGAGAGCATCACCGGGAGGTAGATGACCTTGTCCAGACCGCCGACCATGATCTTGACATCGGCGTCGCCGACCTCCTTGGACGAGCTGCTCGACGAGTCGTCGGCACAACCGGCGAGCGAAAGACACAGCGTTCCCGCGGCCGTCATCGCGAAGACCCTGGCGGACTTTCCGAACGTGCGCATGTGCGGTTCCTTACGGTCAGGGGGGGTGTCTGCGGCGGGGTCGTGCGGTGTCAGGTCCTGCTGTCCGTGCCCTGGGGCTTCCAGCGGAAGAGGCGTTTCTCCACGAAGGTCAGCAAGCCCTCCGCGAGCAGCGCGACGACGGCGAGGATCGCCATCGCGGCATACACGCCTGCCGTGTTGAAGTTCCCCTGGGAGATGGAGACGAGCAGGCCGATGCCCTTGCTCGCGCCCATGTACTCACCGACGATGGCGCCGATCAGGGCGAAGCCGAAGCTGACGTGCAGGCTGGTGAAGATCCAGGAGGTGGCGGAGGGGACGACGACCTGCAGCGTGACGCGCCGGTTGCTCGCACCGAGGATGCGGGCGTTGGCCACCAGATTGCGGTCCACCTCGCGGGCGCCCTGGAACGCGTTGAAGAACACAGGGAAGAAGACGAGCACCACCGCTGAGGCGATCTTGGAGGCCGGTCCGAGCCCGAACCAGATCAGGAAGATCGGCGCCAGGACGATCCGCGGCAGCGCGTTGAGCACTTTGACGAACGGGCCCAGGACATCGCCGAGAAAGGGCACCCGGCCGAGCACGATGCCGAACGCCACACCGGCGCCCACGCCGATGCCCCAGCCGCACAGGGCCTCGTAGAGCGTGGTCCAGATCTGCTTCCCGAGCGATCCCTGGGAGGTGCCGTGCAGGGTCCACTGGACGATCTGGTCCCAGACCTTCGACGGCATCGAGAAGTAGAAGGAATCGACGGTGCCGTTGCGCGCCATGATCTCCCAGGCGCCCAGCAAGGCGGCGAGGATCAGCACGCGTACCGCGTACACCAGGATCCTGCGGTTACGGGCGGCGCGCGCCCTGGCCTCCGTACGGCCCGGTACGGACCGCCGCGCGGTGGCGGGGGCGACAGCGGACTCAGGCGACACGGTGGCCACTCCTCTCCCGGGTGATACGGACTTCTTCACCGAGCGAGGCCCAGATGTCGCGGTAGATCTCGATGAACTGCGGTTCCAGACGCACGGTTTCGACCCTGCGGGGGCGCGGAAGGGCGATCGGGAAGATCTCCTTGACGGTGGCCGGGCCCGCGGTCATCACCACGACCTTGTCGGCCAGCGCGATGGCCTCCTCGAGGTCGTGCGTGACGAAGACGACCGAGGCACGAGGAGAGTTGTGCCCGTCGGCCCGCAAACCGCTCCACATGTCGAGCAGTTCGTCCGACATCAGGGCCCGGGTCTGGACGTCCAGCGCCGAGAACGGTTCGTCCATGAGCAGAATGGCCGGGTCGTTGACGAAGGTCTGGGCGAGTGCCACGCGTTTGCGCTGGCCTCCGGAGAGCTGATGCGGATAGCGGTCGGCGAAGGCCGCCAGCCCCACGCGGCGCAGCCAGTCCCGGGCCCGCTGCCGCGCCTCCGCCTTGGGGACGCCGCGGAAGCGCGGGCCCGCCATCACATTGGACAGGACGGTCCGCCAGGGGAAGACGGCGTCCTGCTGGAAGACGAAGCCGACTTCGGGCCGGATGCCCTCCACGGGCCGGCCCGCGATCAGCACGTCGCCCTCGGTGGGCTCCTCCAGGCCGCTCACCAGGGTGAGCGTGGTGGACTTGCCGCACCCGGTCGGGCCGACGACGGCCACGAACTCCCCTTGCGCGACGGTGAGATCGAGATCGCGCACCGCGGTGAAGTCCGCCCCCGACGGGGTACGGAACACCTTGCTCGCACCACGCAGTTCGATCGCCGGGACGCTTCCCGGTGGGTTGCCGTAGTTCATTCATCCGCCTCCGCTACCGGATCGTCGGCCCGGCGCCCCGGTACGGCACGCCGGTGCTGGAGGCTAAGAGTGGCGAAGGATACGGGGGCAGCCTTGTGAGCGCTGTGCGGCTTGAGTGCACGAACCCTGTTCTACTCGTTTTGCTCGCGCTAGAACAAGTGACAGGCATACGAGGGCTGGGCAACAGGGCATGATCAACACGCTGTTCGGCCCCGCCGGACGGCCCCTGTGCACCAACACCGCCGCACCAACGCCGCACTCCGGAACGGGGTGGAGCCGACACGAAAGAGACACCCATGCGCCCCCGGTGGCCCCGACGCGTCTTCGCCCAAGTGCTGTTCGTCCAGCTGCTGATCATCACGGGCGTCACCCTGCTCACCGTCGGGCTCTTCCTCGCCCCCCTCGGTGCCCGCATGGACGACCAGGCCGAGCACCGGGCATTGGCCATCGCCCAGGCCACCGCCGCCCAACCCGGCATGGCCCACGCCCTGCTGGCCACACGGCCCGACCCGGACGGTCCCGTCCAGGAGGACGCCGAGCGCATCCGCCTTGCCACGGGCGCCAGTTATGTCGTCGTGGTCGACACGCGCGGCATCCGCTACTCCCACACCAACCCCGCCGAAATCGGACGGCACGTCAGCAGCGACCCGGGCCCCGCACTGTCCGGACACACGTGGACGGGCATCGAAGAGGGCACGCTCGGCCGCTCGGCACGCGGCAAAGTGCCGCTCCGCGATTCCGACGGCGGCATCGTCGGCGCGGTCTCGGTCGGCATCCCGTACGACAGCGTGCGCGTGCTGCTGCTGCACGCGGTGCCGGACATCCTGCTGTACGCCGGCGCGGCGCTCGGTGTCGGCGCGGCGGCCGCGTTCGCCGTCTCGCTGCGCCTGCGCAAGCGCACGCACGGCATCGAACTCTCGGAGATCTCGGCCCTGCTCGACGAGCGGGAGGCCATGCTGCACGGCATCCGCGAAGGGGTGGTCGCCCTCGACCGGCACGGGCGCGTACGGCTCGTCAACGACGCGGCACAGCGGCTGCTGGGGCTGGGCCCGGAGGCCGTCGGCCGCTCCCTCGACACCGTGCTGCCCGCGGGCCGGACCGCCGACGTCCTGGCGGGGCGCGTGGCGGGCACGGATCTGCTCACCGTGCGGGACGGACGGGTGCTGGTCGTCAACCGGACGGACACCTCCGACGGCGGCGCCGTGGCAACCCTGCGCGACCGCACCGAGATCGAGCAGCTCGGCCGGGAACTGGACGCCACCCGGGGGCTGACCGAGGCGCTGCGCGCCCAGGACCACGAGCACGCCAACCGCATGCACACCCTGGTCGGCCTGCTGGAACTGGAACTGTACGACGAGGCGGTCGCGTTCGTGTCGGAGGTGACCGGAGCGCACCGGGCCACGGCCGAGCAGGTCACCGAACGGGTGCGGGACCCGCTGATCGCCTCGCTGCTGGTCGGCAAGACCGCGGTCGCCGCGGAACGCGGTGTGACGCTGCGGGTGAGCGGGACGACACGGCTGCCGGGCCATGTGGTGGACTCCAGGGACGTGGTCACCGTCCTCGGCAACCTGGTGGACAATGCCGTCGACGCTGCAATCGAACGACCGCATGCGGACCGGGACTTGGCGCCACTGGTGGAAATCGATCTGCGGCCCACAGGATCCACCGTCGTCCTGCGGGTCTCGGACAACGGCCCGGGAGTCCCCGCCGAGGCCAGGGAGCTGGTCTTCGCCGACGGCTGGACCACCAAGGATTCGGCCCCGCACCGCCGCCGGGGCCTCGGCCTCGCTCTCGTACGACGGCTGGCCGAACGGTACGGCGGATCGGCCCGGGTGACCGAACGCGACGGCGGTGGTGCGGTCTTCACGGTGGAACTGCCGGAAGCACTGCGACTGCTCGAAGGGGTGAACCGATGATCGAAGTCCTCGTCGTGGACGACGACTTCCGCGTCGCCGAGATCAACGCGGCCTATGTGGCCAGGGTTGCGGGCTTCCGCGTCCGGGCCAAGGCCCACAGCGCGGCGGAGGCTCTGTCCGTACTGGAACGCGACCCGGTCGACCTGATGCTGCTCGACCACTATCTGCCGGACGAATCGGGCCTGTCACTGATCCACCGCATCCGGCAGCGCGGACACCTGACCGACGTCATCATGGTCACCGCCGCGCGCGACATCGACACCGTGCAGACGGCCATGCGCTACGGCGCACTGCAGTACCTGGTCAAACCCTTCGCCTTCCCGGGGCTGCGGGTGAAGCTGGAGGCCTACGCCCAGCTGCGCCGTACGCTCGACGGCACCGCCGAGGCGGAACAGGACCAAGTCGACCGGATCTTCGGCACGTTGCGCACCGCCGCCACCACCGCGCCGCTGCCCAAGGGCCACTCCGCCCCGACGGCCGACCTGATCCGCCAGGTGCTGTCGGACGCGGCGCACCCCCTGTCCGCGCACGAGGTCGCGGCCCGGGCGGGGCTGAGCCGCTCCACCGCCCAGCGCTACCTCAAACGGCTCGAGGAGTCCGGCAGGCTCAGCCTCACGCTCAGATACGGCGAGACGGGCCGCCCGGAACACCGCTACACCTGGACAGTCCGCTGACGGCTTGCTGCGCTTCAGCCGCCGTCGTGGGGGCCCGGCGTCCGGGCGATGCCGTGCCGGAAGGCATACCGCACGGCCTGGGCCCGGTCGCGCAGACCGGTCTTGGCGAACAGGTTGTTGATGTGCGTCTTCACCGTCGCCGGGCTGACGTGGAGACTGCGGGCGATCTCCGTGTTCGACAACCCCTCGGCGACCAGCGCGAGCACCTCCGCCTCGCGGACCGTCAGCCCGTCCGGCAGCTCCCGAGGACCCGCGTCACCGGCCGCCGGCACACCGGCCCCGGGCACACCCGCGCCGGAACCGGCCAGCCGCTCCAGCAACCGCCGTTGCACCTGCGGCGACAGCCCCGCCTCCCCCGACCTCACATGCTGCACCGCCCTGACGATCTCCTTCGCCCCGGCGTCCTTCGTCAGATAGCCGCGCGCACCGGCCTGGAGGGCGGGGAAGAGCGAGTCGTCGTCGCCGAACGTGGTCAGGACCACGACCTGCGTGCCCGGGAACTCGGCGCGGATCCGCCGGGTCGCCTCCACCCCGTCGCAGCGCGGCATGCGCAGGTCCATCAGCACGACGTCGGGGGCGTGTTCCGCCACCAGCCGCAGGGCTTCGAGCCCGTCGGCCGCCGAACCCACGACCTCGATGCCGGGCAACAGCCCCAGCAGGGTCACGATCCCCTCCCGGACCACGGTCTGGTCATCGGCGACCACCACCCGCACGGCACCCGCGTCCTCCGTCATGCAGGCACCCTCAGTCGCACCACAAAACCCTCCTGATCGGCCCCGGCCGGCCCGGCCTCCAGCGTCCCGCCCAGCAGCTCGGCACGCTCCCGCATTCCGAGCAGACCGTACCCGGCTCCGGTGGCCTCCAGGCCGCCGTGCTCCTTGTGCGCCCCTCCATCACGCACCGACAGCTCCACTTCTCCCTCCAGATAGGCGAACTTCATCTCCACCCACGCACCCGGCGCGTGCTTGCGCACATTCGTCAACGCCTCCTGCGCAACCCTGCGTACGGCCAGCCCGGCTTCCGCGGACAGCCGGCGCCGCTCACCCGTCACCTCGAGGCGCGCTCCCTCGGCATCGGCGACCTCCCGCAGGAAGTCCTCGACGTGCGCCATCTCGCCCCGCAGCGCCGACAAGGCCTGCCGGGTCTCGGCGAGCCCCTCGCGCGCCATGCCCCGGGCGGCCGTGACCCGCTCCAGGATCCGCTCCCGCTCCGCCCCGCTCTCGATGAGCAGCCGGGCGGCCTCGAGATGGACGAGCTGAGCGGAAAGGCTGTGCGCGAGCACGTCGTGGATCTCACGGGCGATCCGGGTGCGCTCGGCCAGCGCCGCCGACTCGGCCTCCGCCCGCCGCGCCACCCGCTCCTGCGCCAGCAACCTGAATCCCGCCCCCCGTGCCTCGTCGTCGAGCCTGAGCGAGTACCCGACCAGGATGACCGCGGCGACCGTGCCCGCGGTCATGAGCACCTTCTCCCTGCCGACCAAGGCGTAGTAGGCGCCCATGGCGACCACCGCGACGGCCAGCCCATGTCTCAGGGGAAGCCTCTGCACCGCGATGGCCGCCCCCACACACCACAGCCCTGCCGCAGCCGCGTGCATCCCCGCCGCAGCGGCACCGGCCCCGATGAGGACGAGCACCCCCAGCAACCCCACCGACGGCCACAGCCGGTGGGCGAGCGTCGAGTGGTAGTAGCGCCAGACCGCCACCGCGGCGACCAGGAACCCGGCGGCGAAGCCGGCGAACCCCCACCCGTGCAGCGCTCCCTCGCTCAGCGAGGCCCAGAAGAACACCCCGACCAGGACGAGCCGCACCACCCAGGTCATGATCTGCCGCCGCAGCGGCACGTTCCCCCGGTACAGCGCCTCACGGGCAGGCCACTCGGTCCAGTTCTCGATCGGCACGCGCCATCCCTCCGCCGAGGCACCTGTGTCAGCCACGGGCAGTGACACGGTACGTCGGCTGCAGGGCCTGGGCCCGCCAGACCACGGTGCCGGTCCGGGCCAGCAGCACGGCCGCCATGGTGAGCATCGCGGCCGGGCCTCCCTGGTGAACCCCGGCGAGGATGCCGAGGCCGTACAGCCCCAGGCGCAGGACGATTCCTCCGCACCACACCGCGACCGTCGCCCGGCCGGCCCGGGCCCACACCGCCCCGGCCTCGTCGGCCCATATTCGGGTGGTGAACGCCCAGGCCACGCCTATCGCGAGCCCGCTCAGCACGCCTCCGGCCAGCAGGGCGGCGGAGATCGTGCGATCGCCGGGATCGATCAGCCCCGGGCCGCGCAGCGCCACGAAGCAGAGCACCGCGGGAATGAGCCACCATCGCCTGGTGTCCGTGGCCACTCTCCGCGGCTTCAACTGCCGCGCGAACACGACCGCGAGCACCGCGACGATCGCCACCGCATAGATCGCACCGGACATGAGAAGAGCCTCCGTGGAACGTGGACCATCGACACGTCCGACGCTACGGAGACGGCGCCCTGCCCGGATCGGAGCACGGGTTGGCTCCGGGTGGAGATCCTCTCTCCACCCGGAGGTGGAGGGTCAGGCGTCGATGCGCGAACGGTCCAGCGTGGCCGCGGAGTTCGTGATGAACTCCTTACGGGGCGCCACCTCGTTGCCCATCAGCAGGTCGAAGGTGCGCTCGGCCGCCTCCAGGTCGCTGATGTTGATCCGCCGCAGGGTGCGGTGGCGCGGGTCCATCGTCGTCTCCGCGAGCTGGTCGGCGTCCATCTCGCCAAGACCCTTGTAGCGCTGGATGGAGTCCTTGTACCGGACGCCCTTGCGCTCGAGCTCCATCAGGGTCTGCCGCAGCTCGTTGTCGGAGTACGTGTAGATGTACTTGTCCTGGCCCTTCTTGGGGTTGGTCAGCTCGACACGGTGCAGCGGCGGCACCGCCGAGAAGACCCGGCCCTCCTCCACCATCGGCCGCATGTAGCGCTGGAAGAGCGTGAGCAGCAGGATGCGGATGTGCGCACCGTCGACATCGGCGTCGGCGAGGAAGATGACCTTGCCGTAACGGGCGGCGTCGATGTCGAAGGTCCGGCCGGACCCGGCTCCTATCACCTGGATGATCGCCCCGCACTCGGCGTTCTTGAGCATGTCCGAGACGGACGCCTTCTGAACGTTGAGGATCTTGCCGCGGATCGGCAGGAGCGCCTGGAACTCCGAGTTCCGCGCCAGCTTGGCGGTGCCGAGTGCCGAGTCTCCCTCGACGATGAACAGCTCGCTCCGGTCGACGTCGTCGCTGCGGCAGTCGGCGAGCTTGGCCGGCAGCGAGGAGGACTCCAGGGCGGTCTTCCGCCGCTGGGCCTCCTTGTGCTGCCGGGCGGCGATACGGGTGCGTGCCGCGGCGACGATCTTCTCCAGCACGGCACGCGCCTGCTGCTTCGCGTCGCGCTTGGTGGAGGTCAGGAACGCCTTGAGCTCCTTGGCCACCACGTTCGCCACGATCCGGGACGCGGCCGAGGTGCCCAGTACCTCCTTGGTCTGCCCCTCGAACTGCGGCTCCGCCAGCCGCACGGTCACGACGGCGGTGAGTCCCTCCATGGCGTCGTCCTTGACGACGTCGTCCTCGGCGACCCGCAGCATCTTCGACGCACGCAGCACCTCGTTGACCGTCTTGGTGATCGCGCGCTCGAAACCGGTCACATGCGTGCCGCCCTTGGGGGTGGCGATGATGTTGACGAAGGACTTCGCCGTGGTGTCGTACCCGGTGCCCCAGCGCAGGGCGACGTCCACTCCGAGCTCGCGCGTGACCTCGGTGGGGGTCATGTGGCCTCGGTCGTCGAGGACCGGCACGGTCTCCTTGAAGGTGCCCTGCCCGCTCAGCCGCAGCACGTCGCACACCGCCTTGTCCTGCGCGAGGTACTCGCAGAACTCGCTGATGCCTCCGTCGTAGCGGAAGGTCTCCTCGGTGATGTCCTCACCGTTCAGGCAGCGCTCGTCACGGACGACGATCGTCAGTCCCGGGACCAGGAACGCGGTCTGCCGGGCGCGCCCGTACAGCGTCTCGAGCGAAAGCTTCGCGTCCTTGAGGAAGATCTGGCGGTCCGCCCAGTAGCGGATGCGGGTACCGGTGCGGGTCTTGGGGACCTTCTTGCTCTTGAGGAGGCCGTTGGCCGGGTCGAAGGGAGCGTCGGGCCCGGACTCGGTGAAGATGCCGGGGACGCCCCGGCGGAAGCTGATCGAGTGGGTCCTGCTGTTGCGGTCCACCTCGACGTCCAGGCGCGAGGACAGCGCGTTGACGACGGAGGCACCGACACCGTGCAGACCGCCGGAGGCGGCGTACGAGCCGCCGCCGAACTTGCCGCCCGCGTGCAGCTTGGTCATCACGACCTCGACGCCCGACAGCCCGGTCTTGGGCTCCACGTCCACCGGGATGCCACGGCCGATGTCCCGCACCTCCACCGAACCGTCGTCGTGGAGGATCACCTCGATGCGGTCGCAGAAGCCGCCGAGGGCCTCGTCGACGGAGTTGTCGATGATCTCCCAGAGGCAGTGCATCAGTCCACGGCTGTCGGTGGAGCCGATGTACATGCCGGGACGCTTGCGAACGGCCTCGAGTCCCTCGAGGACGAGCAGGTGCCGCGCGGTGTAGTTGGATCCGTCCCGGTCTGCCCCGGTCAGCAATGCGGTGGACGGCACGGACGTATCGGCGGTCACGCGGTTCGCTCCTCGCTGAATTTCTCTCTCGGCCCCACTGTGGGCACTTGGGTGGCTCAGTCTGCCGTTCAGAGGGTACCGAGGCCTGGTAGAGCCTTTGCGCCGCCACCCGTGATGATGCCCATGCTAGTCGAATATCGATCAGACGTTCGATGACTCGATAGGGTGACGCGCACGTCACGTTCCCTTGGAGGCATGAACCATTTAGGCTCCGGGCACGTCCTCAAGAACAACCCGGCAAGCCGGCCGGGCGGACGAAAGCCCCCAGCGATGTGACACCGTAAGCCCCACGCAATACGGCTCATTCGCCGCCAAACGTCAAGATCCGGCTCACTCGGAAGGAAGTTTCGAGGAAAAGCCACGAGCGGGAACGTTTTCGGCCTGGTTGGATGTTGACCCTGGTACGACAGCTCGTCGAGCTAGAGAAGAGGCGACGTGACTACTGTTCTGACCCCTGCGAGCCCGCTGACGGCCGCTGACCGCTGCGACCGGTGCGGCGCCCAGGCATACCTGCGCGTCGTTCTCCTGAGCGGCGGTGAACTGCTCTTCTGCGCTCACCACGGGCGCAAGTTCGAGCCAGAACTCAAGAAGATCGCCGCGGAGATACAGGACGAGACGGAGCGGCTGACCGCCGTCCCGGCGTCCGCGTCCGACGAGGACCGCTGAGTCCGCAAGCGAACGCAGACACATCGCATCCGACGACGAGCGAGGTCCCGCCATCCAGGGCTGGACAGCCGCGGGCGGCATCCCTCAGGGGGGAGGCCGCCCGCTCTCGTGTGCTCTCACTTGTGCTGCCCCGCGGCCGGCGGACCGGCCTGGGCGACAGGAGGCCTCGCGGCTCCGGCCCGGTGCGCCATGACCATGGGCGCCACGGCCGAGATCCGCGTATAGACCCCCGGATGCCCCGGCATCGCACACCCGCTCCCCCACGACACGAGCCCGACCAGCCGCCCGCGCGCCACCAGCGGCCCGCCGCTGTCCCCCTGGCAGGCGTCCCTCTTGCCCTGCGGCCATCCCGCGCAGAGCATCGAGGCGCGGCTGTACACGCCTTCCGGGCCTCCTGGGTACGCCTGCTCGCACAGTTCGTCCCCCAGCACCAGCACCGGAGCGCCGTGCAGGGTGTGGGCGTACGCCCCCATGCCGGTCAGGTCGCCCCAGCCGTAGACGGCGGCTGACGTCCCGGGTTCATAGGTCGCATCGCCCTGTTGCGCCATGGGAAGGACGTACCCCTCCACCAGAGGCTGCGCCAGAGTGAGGACGGCCACATCGCCGGAGTTGGTCGTGGTGTTGAAAGCGGGGTTGACCCATGCGCCCTGCAAGGGAACTTCCACCCCGCCGGCAGCACGCAGATCATCGCGCCCCACGATGACCCTGAGGTCCTTGGTCTCGGCCACGTCGGCACCGAGCACATCGCGGCCCAGACAGTGGGCGGCGGTGAGCACGGTCGTCGGCCCCACCACGACCCCGCCGCAGAACTGCCCTCCCCTGGAGCTCCCGAACCGCGCACGGCTCGCCAGAGCCACCGCCCAGGGCGCGTCGATGACCTTCACGACCTGTCCTCCGACCACCACCCGGTCCTGGGCCGAAGCCGGGACCGAGAACACCAGCACCAGCGCGAGCAGGCCGGCCAGTCGGTATCTCAGGGCACACATAACCACCTCCTGACGGATCGGAGTTCCTTACTCACTCAGCGTCAGACGAGATGGCGATCACCGCATCCGGAAGCACCGGGGCCCGGCCTCTCCAGAGGGAGAGACCGGGCCCTGAGGGAGCATCGCTTCCGGGATCAGTCCAGGTAGTCGCGCAGCACCTGGGAGCGCGACGGGTGACGCAGCTTGGACATCGTCTTCGACTCGATCTGCCGGATGCGCTCACGCGTCACCCCGTAGACCTTGCCGATCTCGTCGAGGGTCTTCGGCTGGCCGTCGGTGAGACCGAACCGCATGGAGACCACGCCGGCCTCACGCTCGCTGAGCGTGTCCAGGACGGAGTGCAGCTGCTCCTGAAGGAGCGTGAAGCTGACCGCGTCGGCCGGAACGACCGCCTCGGAGTCCTCGATGAGGTCACCGAACTCACTGTCGCCGTCCTCGCCCAGCGGCGTGTGGAGGGAGATCGGCTCGCGCCCGTACTTCTGGACCTCGATGACCTTCTCGGGGGTCATGTCGAGCTCCTTGGCCAGCTCCTCCGGGGTGGGCTCACGGCCCAGGTCCTGGAGCATCTGGCGCTGGACACGCGCGAGCTTGTTGATGACCTCCACCATGTGCACCGGGATGCGGATGGTGCGCGCCTGGTCCGCCATGGCGCGGGTGATCGCCTGGCGGATCCACCACGTCGCGTAGGTGGAGAACTTGTAGCCCTTGGTGTAGTCGAACTTCTCCACCGCGCGGATCAGACCGAGGTTGCCCTCCTGGATCAGGTCCAGGAAGAGCATGCCGCGACCGGTGTAGCGCTTGGCCAGGGAGACCACCAGACGGAGGTTGGCCTCCAGGAGGTGGTTCTTGGCGCGCCGGCCGTCCTCGGCGATGATCTCCAGCTCGCGCTTGAGCTTGGGCGCGAGCTTGTCGGCGTTGGCCAGCTTGTCCTCGGCGAACAGACCGGCCTCGATGCGCTTGGCGAGCTCGACCTCCTGCTCGGCGTTGAGCAGGGGGACCTTGCCGATCTGCTTGAGGTAGTCCTTGACCGGGTCGGCGGTGGCGCCGGCCACCGCGACCTGCTGCGCGGGGGCGTCGTCCTCGTCGTCGTCGGAGAGGATGAAGCCCTTGTTCTCGCCGGACTCCTCCTCTTCGTCGCCCTTGCCCGGGGTGGGGGTCTCGTCGACAAGATCCTCTTCGAGGAGCTCGTCGGCATCCTTCTTGGCGGCAGCCTTCTTGGTCGTCGCCTTCTTGGCAGGAGCCTTCTTGGCCACCGCCTTCTTGGCGGCCGTCTTCTTGGCCGCGGCCTTCTTGGCGGGCGTCATGGTCTCGTCATCCGCGTCGTCCCCGTACGCGCCGACCGGGGCGGAGGCGGACGCCGTGGAGGCGGCCGACCGGGACGTGACCGTCTTCGACGAGACGGCCTTGGTGGCGGTGCGCTTCGCCGGACTCTTCGCTGCGACGCTCTTGCGGGTGCGCTTGGGCGCCTCTGCGGCACTGACCATCAGCGTCACACCCTCCTCGTCGAGGACCTGGTTGAGGCTGCGCAGAACGTTCTTCCACTGGGTTGGCGGAATCTGGTCAGCCTCGAAGGCCCGACGCACGTCGTCGCCGGCGATCTGCCCCTCGGCCTTTCCCTGCTCGATGAGCGCCATCAGAGACTCGGATTCGGCGATCTCCGGCGGGAGCGTACGGGATGTGCTGGCCGACACGAACAACCTCTCGGAACGATGGAAATGGCTTCCGGCTCCGTCCGCGGCGGACCGGAGCCGACGACCGTCGGCAGGGATAAAACCGACGGCGCGGGCGGTGGTGCGGTGTGCAAACACAGCGCCTCGAATGAGGCTTGTATTCCCTCCGCGGCCACCACCTCTTTAGTCATCGCGCTGTTTCAAGGAGCGTTACGCCCAATCCTCGTGGCCCGAGTCACACCACATACTGGAGTGAAAGGCCATTCAACCGGACAGACCACCACACCGAGCCGCGCGAGACCGCCCGCCGGGCTCGCGCCTACGGTCGTACGCGCGAGCCGGACGAGCAACCCCGCGCGTACCGTTCCGTCCGTCCGATCCGGCCCTCGCGTCAGTGCTCGCGCGGCGCGGGAACCACCCGCTCGACCTCTGGGTGGGACACGAGAAGTTGACGCATCGCGGCCTCCGCCGCCGCGCCGTCCCCCGCACCCACGGCGTCGACGATCCGCAGGTGGTGACCGACGCCCGCATCAGTGGGGCGGTCGCAGCCGCCGGCCGGGGCGCCGGAGACGTGGAGGGCCGCGGAGACGATGCCCGAGAGGTGCTCCAGCATGCGGTTGCCCGCGACCTGGAGCAGCAGGGTGTGGAACTCGGCGTCCGCCCGGGAGAAGGTGAGCGAATCACCCTGGGCCAGCGCGTGGCCCATGATCTCCGCCATGTCCGCGAGCCGCTGCTGGACCTCTTCGCGGCCGTGGCCCGCGGCCAGCCGGGCGGCCAGCGGCTCGATGATCCAGCGCAGTTCGCACAGCTCGCGCCGCTGGTCCTCGCGCTGCGGGCCGAAGGCCCGCCACTCGATGATGTCCGGGTCGAGGAGGTTCCAGTCGCTGACGGGACGGACGCGGGTGCCGACGTTCGGGCGGGCGCTGACGAGGCCTTTGGCCTCGAGCACGCGCAGGGACTCGCGGACGACGGTGCGGGAGACTTCGAAGCGCTGCCCGATCTCTTCGGGGACGAGCGGGCGGTCGGCGCCCAGATCGCCGGAGACGATCATCTGCCCCAGCTGCTGGACGAGCTGGCCGTGCAGCCCTCGGCCGCGGCTTCCGGCGGCGCGGCGGCCACGGCCCAGCTCCGCGTCGCTCTCCCAGGCCGGCGGAGAGCCGCGGTCCGCCCCGGGGGCTTCCGCGTAGGAGTAACGGTCTAGCTCGCCCGGGCCCGTGAGGCCTGAGTCGGCGGGGCGAGCCGCGGTCATCATGGTGTGCGCAAGGGTACTCACGCTTCCTTTGTCGGCGACGGGTGGAAGCGCCTTGAGGTCTTTGGTGAAAAGCACACGAAAGGGTGATCGCCCATTACCTCACAATTGACGCCCAAACGGACACAAAAGGGCACGCTCCGAGGTGGCATGAGTACGGAGAGCTACCAACTCACCACGGGCGCTGCGCCCTTGACCTCCCCTCGGGCCCATATCCACGGATCTTGACGAGCATCCGTCCGACTCCGCACGGATCGATGGTCACCCTGCGTTGGCGCCCTCCGGCCGGGAGGCACGACGGCCGCATTAGCACAGCGCTCAGCGTGGCCGGCCACGGAACACCGTGAGGACGTAGGCGCCGAGGAGCCCTGTGAGCGACAACACCAGGGCCCAGCCGACGGGTTGGGACATCATCCGCAGGCCGGCCGCGACGCCCTGGTCCAGCCCGGACGGCCACTGCACCAGGCCGGTGGAGCGCAGCCGCTCCGGCAGTCCGGTCAAGGACCGCACCGCGGGCCGGGCGAGGATGCCGCTCACGACGGGCGCCCCGAACGCCGGCACAGCCAGCACCGCGAACAGGCCCAGGACGGTCGAGCGGAAGAGCCCCGCACCGAGCAGACCGGCCCAGGCACAGCCGCCGGAGAGGGCGACCCAGCCCGTGAGCGTGAGCCCCCAGCCGGCCGGAGGCGCGACGACGGATCCGCCGAAGAGCAGCCACGCCACGGCCGCGTCGAGCACCACGGAGGACAGCACGAAGAACAGGGCCGCGCAGGCCGCGACGACGAGCTTGGCCCCGAGCAGGCCGAGGCGGCGCGGGACGGTACCCCCGTCCGGGACCAGCGCGGGGTAGCGGAACTCGTGACCGAAGGCGAACGCCCCGAACAGCCCGGCGCCCAGGGCGGCCGGCGGCAGCGGCAGCACCGTGGGCCAGCCCGCGAGCACCGCGGGCACCGGCGCTCCGGTGCGCGCGAGCAGCACGGCGGCGAGCAGCGAGGCCACGAGGGTCGCGGCCAGGACGACCCAGGCGGTGCGCACACCGGCGGCCCGGCGCAGCTCGTAACGCAGCGGCCACGCGGGACCCGGCCCGGGGAGGGGCCTCTGGGTCTGGGCGCGCGGCGCCTGCGGTGTGCCGGGGTCGTCAGCCTCACGGCGGCCGTCGGCGCGTTGCAAGGGCGGTACGGGGCCGGAGTCCCCGGTCTCCTCGGCCAGGCGGTGTACGAGGATGCCGTGCCGGTAGGCGGTCTCACCCACGACGGCGCAGCTGCTGCCGTAGACGGACAGCCGGGTGCCGTCCTCGCGCACCACTTCGACGGGGGATCCGGCCGACGACGGGCCGTCCGCACCGGAGTCCTCGGAGAGGAGATGGGCGAGGCGGCTCGCGTGCGGCGTCTGGACGACGACACGGGGCCGCAGGCGCGAGCGGGCGAAGTCCGCGGCCTCCTGGTCGGCGACGAGACGGCCCTGGTCGATGGTCACGACCTGGTCCGCGATGCGTGCGGCCTCGCCGGGAGAGCGTGAGGTGACGAGGACGGCGCCGCCGTGGGCCGCGTAGCCGCGCAGCATCCCGTGGAGCCAGGCGGTCTCGCGGGGCGAGAGATCATGGCCGGGGTCGTCCAGCACGAGCGTGTGCGGGTCGCCGAGGAGAGCCGCCGCGAGGCCGAGGCGGCGGTCCATGCCGCGGGAGAAGTCGCCGAGCCGCTGGTCGGCGAGGCCGCTGAGTCCGACGACCTCGAGCACCTCGTCCGCGCGCTCCGCGGGGACCCCGGCGGCCGCGGCGAGCATCCGCAGGTGGCTGCGGGCGGTGCGGGCGGGGTGTCCGGGGACGTCGCCGAGGAGCATGCCGATCTCCCGGGTGGGATGGGGGACCCGGTCGAGCGGGCGCCCGCGGAAGAGCGCGACGCCCCGGCCGGGGGCGAGGCGCAGCATGAGACGCAGGGCGCTGGTCTTGCCCGCTCCGGGCTCTCCGAGCAGGACGGTGACGCGTCCGGGCCGGGCTTCGAAGGTGAGGTCTTCGACGGCGAGGGGCTGGTTGCGACGGGGAGCGCTGGTCAGTCCGATGGCCTGGATCATGGCTTCTCTCGCGGGACGTGAGACGGCCCTGCGCGTGGGCGTCGGCGGGCGTACGGGGACGGCGGACGTACCGCAGCACCGTAAACCGATATGTCCTATTTGCCATGTATTGCGGGCCCCTGGAGGGCGTGTCACGCCCTGTGCCGGAGCAGAGCCCGCCTACGCCTCGGGGCGCAGCATCGGCGGGTTGAGCAGCGTGGCCCCGCCCGCCCGGAAGAGCTGCGCGGGACGGCCGCCCTGACGGGTCGTGGTCCCCCCGGTGGGGACCAGGAAGCCCGGGGTGCCGGTGACCTTCCGGTGGAAGTTCCGCGGGTCCAGGGCGACGCCCCACACCGCCTCGTACACCCGCCGCAGCTCGCCGACGGTGAACTCCTGGGGGCAGAAGGCCGTGGCGAGCGAGGAGTACTCGATCTTCGAGCGGGCCCGTTCGACGCCGTCGGCCAGGATGCGGGCGTGGTCGAAGGCGAGCGGGGCGGCCTGTTCGCCCTCGTGGGAGGTCCCGCGGCCCAGCAGGTCGTCCACCGGGGCCCAGCGGACGCTGTGCGCGTCACCGCCGGCGCGCGGGGCCGGGAGGTCCGGGGCGAGGGCGAGATGCGCGACGCTCACCACCCGCCCGCGGGGATCGCGCTTCGGATCCCCGTATGTGGCGAGCTGTTCGAGGTGAGCGGCGTTGGCGAGCACCGGGCAGGCCGGTTCGTGGGCGTGCAGCCCGGTCTCCTCGGCGAGCTCCCGGGCCGCGGCGGTCGCCAGGTCCTCGTCCGCACGCACGAACCCGCCCGGCAGCGCCCACCGCCCCTGGAAGGGCGACTCACCGCGGCGGACCGCCAGCGCGCACAGCGCGTGGCGGCGCACGGTGAGCACGACCAGGTCGACGGTGACGGCAAAAGGCGGGAAAGCCGACGGGTCGTAGGGCATGTCGCGATCATAGTCGTCTGCCTGACGATAATCAGGCGCTTGACCACCGCCGATCCCGGCGGCGGATGATCTGCCGGACAGTCTGGCACGCATCCCGCTCACACCCCCAGTTGCAAACCGTCGGCCGCTTCCTCGACCATGCCCAGCCCGAGCCTGCTGATCCTCACGGCGAACGGCCGCTCGGCCACGCGCAGCCCCGTGAGCCGCAGGGCGCCCAGGGGCGCGGAACGCAGCGGGCGGACGCTCACGCTCCCCGCCGGCACGTCGGGCCTGACGCCGACGAGCGTGGTCAGCAGCTGGACCGCACCCGCCGCCGCGACGGCGGCCGGCCGACAGGCGGCGGGGTGCGACAGCGGGGCACTGCCGATGCTGCGCTGTTCGCCCGCGTACATCTCCGGCAGCCGATGGCCGAACGCCTCGGCGGCGTCGAGCGTCCCGCGCAGGAGCGCGGCGGCCTCCTTCTCGTAGCCCGCCGCGGCCAGCCCTGCCACGGCCACGGCCGTCTCGTGCACCCGCACGGCTCCGCTGCGGTGGCCGAACGGATTGTGCCCCGGCTCCTTCGACCCGAGGCTGCGCAGACCCCACCCGGAGTCGAAGGCGGGACCGCCGAGCAGGCGGGCCAGCTGCTCGGTCTGCACCTTGTCGAGCAGGCCCTGGGCATACGTCCCGGTACCGAGCAGGCCGGTGTCGAGCAGGTGCGCGGCGGTGCTGCCCAGGTGCGGTATCCGGCGGCCCTGAGGGGTCCGGGCGGTCAGGGGGCGTCCGCCCGTGCGGTCCTCGGCCCAGAACTCCTCGCGGAAGCGACGGCGGAGAACGGCCGCCCACTCCCGCCACTCCCCCGCTCCGGGGCGGCCGAACGCCTCCAGGAGGTCCGCGCCGAGCAGGGCCGCGCGGTGGGCGTGTGCCTGGACCTCACAGCGGTACGGGCCGCCCGGCGCCGGATCCGCGAGGAACACG
Source organism: Streptomyces sp. SX-6 (assembly GCF_059089585.1). Taxonomy (NCBI): domain Bacteria; kingdom Bacillati; phylum Actinomycetota; class Actinomycetes; order Kitasatosporales; family Streptomycetaceae; genus Streptomyces; species Streptomyces sp. SX-6. Next base: position 112,972 of record NZ_JBTHHU010000017.1, read on the forward strand.
CCATCACCTGCCGCCGAGCGCAGCCACCGCAGACAGCGCTCGGCAGCGGGCAGCAACGACTCCACCTCCTGCGGGGGGAGGCCCCATCGCCGGGCTTCGGCGAGGACTACGGGGAACAGCAGCGTCGCCTCGATGCCCGTACACCCGGGCGGCAGGTGCGCACCCGCGTGCCGGAGCGCCCCCGGGATGCGTCCGGTGTCCGGGCCCGGCCCCGGGAGCTGCGTACGGGCGAGGGCGCGCAGCGTCCCGGCGGCCAGCCGGACTCCCAGCGGCAGTGTCATACGGGCCGCCCACAGGGCCTCCGCCGGAGCGAGGGAGCCGCAGCGCCAGGGAACCCCTGCGGCCAGGTGGACCGTCGCGTGGCCCTGGTCGCGCACGAGCAGGGCTTGGAGGTCGTCCAGGCTGGCCTCCAGCAGCGCGGCTGCTCGGGGGTCGTCGCCGTCCGCCTGGGCGTCGCCCCACGGTGCGCCCGCTCCGCCGCGGGATGCGGCGCTCTTCGGCACGCTGGGCCTGCCGGGGAGTTCGGGCCGGACGCGGAGCTCCGTGCTCCAGCTCCCGCCGGGCGGCAGGGCTATCTCCCAGCACAGGAGCCCGGCGGAGGCCAGCATGTCGCCGGGCGGCGGGTCGGCCGTGACCACGCTGTGCATGCCGGGCGCCGCCCAGCGCAGGCCGGAGGCATGCACGTCGGCGGGGATCTCGGGGCCGCCCCGGCCCGCCGCCACCGCGCCGAGCTCAGCAAGGTCGGTGCCCAGCGACACCTCCACCCCCAGCCGCAGTTCCCGGACGGCCGAGCTGCGCACGGTGATCCGCTCGATGCCCTCGGCGTCCCGCAGCCGCTCGACGACGACGGCGGGGTCCGGCCCTTCGTCCGCAGTGCGCACCGTGCCCACGAAGCGTGCGCGGTCGGCCCGGAGCAGGCGGCCCTGCACGGGAACCGGCTCGGCGCCGGCGACGCGCACGCGGCACCGCGCCAGCAGCCGCCTCCCGCTCCGGTAGAAGCCGTCGAGCCCCTGCCCGGTGAGCTGCCCGTGCTCACCGGAGATCGCGAGCGCCGGGAGCGCGACGCAGATCAGCGCGGTGTGCACGGGCTCCGGCCCCGGGGGCCGCGCGGCGGCGGTGCGCTGCTGCGCGGGCACCCGGAGAGCGGAATGGGCATGGGGGACGGTGTCATGCACGTGTTTGCACTCCCTGCGGGCGCCAGGACCGGGACGGGGGACGGCTGAGGGGACCACTCAGGTGAACGCCGCCGGGCCCGCGGAGGTCACGGTGGCCCTTACGGCATGCCGTCACCGCTTGTCACGCACCGCGCGCCGCCCGGCGTGCCGCCGTGCCCGTGGTTTGCCCGCGGGCCCGTGCGGGCCGCCGGGCCGGGGCGCTCCCGGACCTCCACGGCCGCTTCGATCCCGGCGCAGGCGGCTCCGGAGCCGTTCCGGGTCCAGTCCCTCGTTGCACGCGTGGTGCAGGAGCTGCGCGAACAGGTACTCGGGATCGGCGCTCAGCGCGCGGCCGAGGGCGACCCGGGCCTCCGCGTGGTCACCGATCGACCAGGAGACCCAGCCGGCCAGGGCCAGGGGCGCAGCCGCGTGTTCCGTGTACGGAGGGATACAGCGCCGGGCGATCGCGCGCCAGAGGCGCTGGATCGCCGTCGCGTCCGGGCCTTCCATCCATTCCGCGGCGTGATCCCGGGTCACGCGGTCCTGCAGCCCGAGGACGATCGCGGCAGCTTCGTCGGCGGAGACGAGACTGTCGTCGCGCGCATCGGCCTCCTGCCTGTCGGGGGCGGGCGGAGCCTCACGGAGCCGTCGCAGCACCAGTTGTGCCAGGTCCAGCGTTTCCCGGCGCACGGCCTCGACGTCCTCTCCGAGCATGCGCGGGACGAGCTCGGCAGCCGCGGAGTCGAGAGCCCGCCGCTGCTCGTCGGCCGGGGTGCCGGTGAGCGGGGCCAGCCGGGCTTCCATCTGCCGCAGGGAGCCCGCGACCTGGATGCCGGCGTAGGCGGCTGCCGCGGCCATCACCGAGGTGCCGGGCAGGGCCAGGGGCACGCCTTCGGGTGGACAGCAGCGGGTGTCGGAGCAGCAGTACGACCAGAAGCGGCCGTCGGAGATGCACAGCGCCTCGAAGACGGGCACGTCGAGCCCGCCGCAGGCGAGACGGAGGCTCTGGGCGAGCGGGCGCAGCCGCTCCATCACGGCATGGGCGGTCTCCCCTTCCGCGGGGTCCTGGCACAGGAACAGGACGACGCCGTCGGGCCTGGCGCCGCGCCTGCTGCAGCCTGCGACCAGCATCTCGGCGAGCTGCTCGCAGATGTCGGGCCATCCCTCCCGGGCGGGAGGGATGCCGACCCTGAGGCGGCCGCCGAAGCGGCCTCGTGCCCCGTGCAGCGCCATCATGACGATGCTGTCGTCGGGATGGAAACCCAGCAAGTAGGGCAGCGCGTCGGCCAGTTCGGCCGGGCTGCGGAGCGTGACGTTCCCTTCCGCCGGAGGGTCCCAGGCGGCGGGCGGGACGGACGGGCGCGCTGATTCCTCGTGGTTCGTCATGGCCCGAGGGTCCCGTGAGTTCGCCCGTATTCGCCAGGCCTGTGGATAACTCTCGCGTATTGTCCTACTAATCCTGTGGACAGCGCCCTGTGTCCGGGCCGGGTTCGCGCGTTGTCAGTGGCCTCGTGTTGCATGGAGGCATGAGCAACGAAGCCCTCCGCTCCTCGGCCGACGCCGTCCTGGCCCGTCTCGTCGGAGACACCACTGGTACGGCCCGGCTGCGCGAGGACCAGTGGCGCGCCATCGAAGCCCTGGTCGCCGACCGCCGCCGGGCCCTGGTCGTGCAGCGCACCGGCTGGGGCAAGTCCGCCGTGTACTTCGTCGCGACCGCGCTCCTGCGCGAGCGCGGCAGCGGGCCGACGGTGATCGTCTCCCCGCTCCTGGCGCTGATGCGCAACCAGGTCGACGCGGCGGCCCGGGCCGGCATCCACGCGCGCACGATCAACTCCGCCAACACCGAGGAGTGGGACACCGTCCAGGACGAGGTCGCCGCCGGTCAGGTGGACGTCCTGCTCGTGTCGCCGGAGCGGCTCAACTCACCTGATTTCCGGGACAATGTGCTGCCCAAGCTGGCTGCCACCACGGGCCTGCTGGTCGTCGACGAGGCGCACTGCATCTCCGACTGGGGCCACGACTTCCGGCCCGACTACCGGCGGCTGCGCACCATGCTGGCCGACCTGCCCCCGGGCGTTCCCGTGCTGGCGACGACCGCCACCGCCAACGCCCGGGTCACCGCCGACGTCGCCGAGCAACTGGGCACGGGCGAGGGGGCGGAGCAGGCGCTCGTGCTGCGCGGGCCGCTCGACCGGGAGAGCCTGAGCCTGGGCGTCCTCCGGCTCCCGGACGCCGCCCACCGGCTGGCCTGGCTCGCCGACCACCTCGAGGAGCTGCCCGGCTCCGGCATCATCTACACCCTGACCGTCGCCGCCGCCGAGGAAGTGACCGCGTTCCTGCGCGGCCGCGGTCACACCGTCGCCTCGTACACCGGGAAGACCGAGAACGCCGAGCGGCAGCAGGCGGAGGAGGATCTGCTGGCGAACAGGGTGAAGGCTCTCGTGGCCACCTCCGCTCTCGGCATGGGCTTCGACAAGCCGGACCTGGGCTTCGTCGTCCACCTGGGCTCGCCCTCCTCGCCGATCGCCTACTACCAGCAGGTCGGCCGGGCCGGCCGCGGCGTGCGCCACGCGGAGGTCCTGCTGCTGCCGGGCCGTGAGGACGAGGCGATCTGGACGTACTTCGCCTCGCTGGCCTTCCCGCCGGAGGAGCAGGTCCGCCGCACGCTGGACGTCCTGGCCTCCGCCGACCGTCCCCTCTCCCTGCCCGCGCTGGAACCGCAGGTGGAACTGCGCCGCTCCCGGCTGGAGATCATGCTCAAGGTCCTCGACGTCGACGGCGCGGTCCACCGCGTGCGCGGTGGCTGGACGGCGACCGGGCAGCCCTGGTCCTACGACGCGCAGCGGTACGCCTGGGTCGCCCGGCAGCGCGAGACGGAACAGCAGGCGATGCGGGAGTACGCCTCGACGACCGAGTGCCGCATGGAGTTCCTGCGACGGCAGTTGGACGACGAACAGGCGGCGCCCTGCGGTCGGTGCGACAACTGCGCGGGGGCACGGTTCACCGCCGCGGTGTCCGAGGCGACTCTCGCCGCGTCCCGGGGCGAACTGGGCCGTCCGGGAGTGGATCTCGAGCCGCGCCGGATGTGGCCGACGGGCATGCCCGCGGTCGGAGTCGCGCTCAAGGGCCGCATTCCCGCGGAGGAACAGGCCTCTCCCGGCCGCGCGCTCGGACGGCTCTCGGACATCGGCTGGGGCAACCGGCTGCGTCCGCTTCTCGCCCTCAACGCACCGGACGGCCCCGTTCCGGACGATGTCGCCGACGCCGTGGTGACCGTTCTCGCCGACTGGGCGCGGGGCCACGGGGGTTGGGCGTCCGGAGCCCCGGACGCGCCCGCACGGCCGGTGGGAGTCGTCACCATCTCCTCCCGCACACGGCCCCAGTTGATCCGCTCTCTCGGTGAACGCATCGCGGTCGTAGGGCGTATGCCGCTGCTCGGCACGGTCGCCTGCACCGCGGAAGCGGACGTCCGCATACCGCGCACCAACAGCGCTCAGCGCCTGAAAGCGCTGGACGGAGCGCTGACCGTGCCCCCGCAGCTCGCGGAAGCGGTGTCGGCGGCGAACGGCCCGGTGCTGCTCGTCGACGACCTGGCCGACACCGGCTGGACCCTCGCCGTCGCCGCCAGGCTGCTGCGGCGTGCCGGAGCGACGGAGGTGTTCCCTCTCGTCCTGGCCACACAGGCGTGAACGCGGCGGCTCACGCCGTCGACACGACGGTTGCATCCGCCGGAACGCCTGAAGCCGGTTACTGGCGTCAATTGATCGTTGCCGGAGGGTAGTCGGGGCCACGACAATTGAACCGGCCCCCGTTCACGTCCGCTCACGGCTCGTCGGGGCCGCCGTCGCGGCATGCCCGGTGCCTGACGTTCCGCCCGGGCCGTGGGCACGCAGACGAAGGGAGAATCATGGCCTCCGGCTTGGCTCCACCTCCGTCCGCCGGCTCCGGTTCCCGACTCGGCCGGCTGCTGGAACCGGCCGAATGGGCAGCGGCCGGGATTCCGCTGCTGCGCAACCCCCGCGAGGTCGTCACCGGACTGCACGTCCGTCATCTGCCCACACCGTCCACGGCCGTCGTCGCCGTCCTCGATCCGGACGAACGGCTGGCGGCCAGCGCCTCGTTCACGCACGACGGCAGAACGGTCGACGGCTGGGCACACCGCAACGCGCTCCTCGCCCAGCTGCGCCGCGTGATACCGCACGATCTGCGGCGACGCGTTCCCGTCCGCACGGCAGTGCTCCTCTACTGCCGTACAGGCGAGGCCTATTGGACGGAAGAGGACGGCGCCTGGATGTGGGGACTGCGGGACGCCTGCCTTCTGCACGGACTGCGCTGCGGCGCGTACATCACGCTCACGGCAGCCGGCTGGCACATTCTCGGCGAAGGCCGGAGCGGGCGGCAGCCATGCTCACCCTTGCCCGCGAGCACGCCGCTGTACACCGGTGGTGCGGTGCCGGCGCCTTGTCACCGACCGGCAGCCGGATGACGCGGCGACGACTGCCCCGGCGGGCACGGTCCGAAGGGACGGCCCGCCGTCGGGACAGACGTCAGACGCCCGCGGAGAGCAGGGCGTTGACCCGCTGAGGGTCACCGCACACGACGAGCAGCACTCCGGCACGGCCGAGAGCCGCAGGCAGTGTGCCGGCCACCGCGGCGTCGGTGCCGCCGTTGACGGCGACGACCACGACCGGGCGGCCCACGACGCGCTCCGCGTCGGCAGCCGCGTGGAAGACGTCGTCCTTGGCGTCGTGCTGCGCCCAGTACGACGCCTCGCCGAAGGACAGTTCATGGGCTGCCCACGGGTGCAGTGCACCGGTGGTGAGGACCAGGATCTCGCTCGGCGCCCGGCCGGTGTCGAGCAGCAGGTCGACGGCCTCGTCCGCGGCGTCCAGGGCGCCTTCCGCGGAGGCGGGGATCAGCTGGATCTGCGGGGTGGCCGCAGCGGTCGGAGCCGCGGCCGCGCCAGGGCGTCGGCCCGGAGGGCCGGGCCGCACCGGGGCAGGGCGGGGACCAGGAACAGGGCGGGGGGTCGGCGCGTTGCGGCCGGCGGCCGGCACAGCGCGGGGACCCGGGACACTCTCGTGAATCTGAGGCTCCTCGGGGAAGAGAGGCATGAGTTGATGTCTATCAAACGCCGGTGCGAGTCGCGTCGGCGGGTGGCGCTTTGGGACGGTCAGAAGTCGAAGCCGAGCTGACCACTGGCCTCCAAGGCGCTCTTTCCACGGCTTTCGGGATCATCGGGGCTCCCGGGAACGACTCGGACCCGCTTCAAATGCTGCCACTTGGGAAGCGCGTCGAGATAGGCCCAGGACAGCCGGTGATGCGGCGTCGGGCCGAGCCGCTCCAGGGCCTCGCGATGCACCGGCGACGGATAGCCGGCGTTGTCGCAGAACCCGAAGTCCGTGTGCCCGGTGCCCAGTTCGGCCATCATCGCGTCCCGCCGGACCTTGGCGATCACGGAGGCCGCCGCGACGGCGATGCAGGACTGGTCACCCTTGACGACCGTTCGGACCCGCCAGGGCTCTCCGAGGTAGTCGTGCTTGCCGTCGAGGATGACCGCGTCGGGGCGCACCGGCAGCCCGTCCAGGGCCCGGGACGCCGCCAGCCGCAGTGCTGCCGTCATGCCCAGCTCGTCGATCTCCTCGGGCGAGGAGTGCCCGAGGGCGTAGGCGGTGACCCACGACTCCAGCTCCCCGGCGAGCGTCCGGCGACGCTTGGGGCTCAGCAGCTTGGAGTCGGTGAGCCCTGCGGGAGGACGCCGCAGCCCGGTGACGGCCGCGCATACGGTGACCGGGCCGGCCCAGGCACCACGGCCGACTTCGTCGACACCGGCGACGACCTTGGCTCCGGTCGTCGCGCGGAGCGAACGTTCGACGCGGTGGGTAGGCGGTTCGTAGGGCATGGCGCCAGCAAGGTTACGCCCCTGCGGCAGGCCGTGCGGCTCCGGGCCCCCTCCTCGCGGGGCGGCTCAGTGCGGGGCGCCAGGCAGCCAGCCCGGGAGCGCCTCGGTGGATCGCAGCCAGTCGGCCGGGGGTGCGCCCCGGCCGGCCGCCGCCACCACTCCCCCGGCAATGGCACAAGTGGTGTCGACGTCGCCGCCCGCCTGTGCGGTCGTCCAGAACGCCGCCTCGAAGGAGCCCAGATGACGGGCCGCCGCCCACAGCGCGAACGGGACGGTGTCGTGCGCGCTCGTCCGGCGGCCACAGCCCAGAACGGCCGCGACGGTGGTCACGTCCGCGTAGTCGAGCATGTCGCGGGCCCGCCGCAGCCCCGCGCCCACGGCACTGCGCGGGACGAGGGCGATCACCCCGTCCAGCAGAGCCTCCGGGGTGGCCGGACCCGCCGCCGCGCCGGAGGCGATCGCCGCCGCCGCGGCCACCGCCATCGCCCCGGCCACCGCCTCGCGGTGCTGGTGCGTGGTGTAGGCCGAGATCTCGGCCTGGTGCGTGGCCTGCTCGGGATCGTCCCCGTACCAGGCGCCGAGGGGGGCGATGCGCATGGCCGCGCCGTTGCCCCAGGAACCCTGCCCCTTGAACAGCGAGGCCGCCAGCTCGCGCCAGTCACCGCCCTCCCGGACCAGCCGCAGCATCCGGTTGACCGCCGGTCCGTAGCCCCGGTCGAAGTCGTGGTGCTCGGCGAAGGACCGGGCGAGCGCGTCCTGGTCGATCCGGCCGTGCCCGGCGAGGACCGCGACCACGGAGCAGGCCATCTCGGTGTCGTCGGTCCAGCCCCACGGTCCCGGCGGGACTTCCTTGCGCTTGAGAGAGGGGCGGTTGGCGGGGACGAAGAACTGGGAGCCCAGGGCATCGCCCACGGCCAGCCCGCGCAGACTTGCCAGAGCTCGGTGGAATCGGTCAGCGGTCATCGCAGCGACTCTAGCCGGTGAAGCCGTACGATTCGGGGGTGCACCAGCGTTCGAACGGGCGGTCGAGATGGTATCGCCCGTCGGACCCGAGCAGCAGCGCGCGGGTCTCCCCGTTGCCCGGATTCGACAGGCACTCGAACTCCGCCACGGTCCAGTGCAGCCACCGCATGCAGAACAGCCTCATGGTCAACCCGTGCGTGACGAGCAGGACGTTCGGCGGATGCCCCGGATCCTCGAAGCTGCGCCACAGACTCTCCAGGAAGGCCCCGACCCGGTCGTACACATCGGCGCCCGACTCGCCCTGGGCGAAGCGGTAGAAGAAGTGCCCGTAGGCATCCCGGTACGCCTTCTGCCGGCGCACGTCCTCGCGGTCCTGCCAGTTGCCCCAGTCCTGTTCCCTCAGGCGCGGCTCCTCTCGGACCCGGACCCGGCGCGGATCGAGCCCCAGCCCCATAAAGGTCTGGTGGGTGCGGCGGTAGGGGGAGACATACGCGGAGACCGCTTCGTCCCCGAAGAGCTCGCGCAGGCGCACGCCCGCTTCCTGGGCCTGCTTGCGCCCCTTGGGAGTCAGGCTCAGCGCGTGGTCGGGTTCCCGCTCGTAGACCGCGTCGTCGACATTGCCCACCGACTCTCCGTGCCGGAGGAGGACTATGCGCCGGGGCCTCACCATGACGCCACCCTAAATCGAACACGGCTCACCTGCCTCACACTGCGCAGGGCGTGGACAGCCGACCGACTCATCCACGGACGGCCCTGGCGACCACTCCGCAACACCGATGTCAAACGCGACTCACGTTGCGTTACGCTCAGCATGACACACCTCGACGACTAACACAACCGGAGTTGCAATTGTCTTCGGAGCCGGACACCTCCGCCCCCCGCACCCCGGGCACGGTCCGCCCCGGCGGGCGCACCGCCCGCACCCGCGCCGCCGTGCGCGACGCCGTGCTCGCCGGGCTCGTCGAGCACGGCTACCCCGGGCTCACCGTCGACTATGTCGCCGAGCACTCCGGCGTCCACAAGACCACGCTCTACCGGCGCTGGGGCGGCGTGGAAGGGCTGATCGCCGAAGCCCTCGAGCTCGCGGGCGAGGACAGCTGGACGCCGCCAGACACGGGGTCCCTCCACGGCGATCTGCGGGCTCTCGCCCACGAGGTCGTGGACTCCTTCACGGATCCGGAGGCCGCGGCGGCCCCCACCGCCTTCGTCGCCGCCGCGTTCCAGTCCGACCGGGCCGCCGACGCACTCCGGGGCTTCTACGCCGAGCGCTTCGAACGCTGCGCACCGGTGATCGCCCGCGCCGTCGAACGCGGCGAGGCCCCGGCCGGTACGGACCACGGCGCCGTCGGACGAGCCGTCGCCGCACCGCTGTTCTTCCGGCTGTTCGTCACCCGCGAGCCCATCGATGCGGCGCTCGCCGACCAGGCCGCCGACGCCACCCTCGCCGCGGTTGCCGCGGGCGTCCACCTCGCCCCTGCGGCAACCGCGGCGGAAGAAGCGGAAGAAGGGGACAGCTGAGGCTTCACACGGTCCAGGAGGGCTCTATCTGCACGACGTCGCCCGCGATCGCCGCGACGTCCGCCTCGGTCTGCGCCCGCAGCGCCAGCCGCTCCACCCGGTCCGCCCGGTACTTCCCGTGCTCGGCCTCGGAGTCCCACATCGACAGCACCAGGAACTCCGGGCCGGGCGCCTCGCCGAACACCCCGCGCAGCATCCCCGGAGAGCCGGCCATCGCGGGGTTCCACACCTTCTCCTGCATCAGCGTGAAGTGATCGACTCTCTCCTCCCGCACCCGGCAGTGGGCGATCCGCACGACATCCGCGTCCGTGAACTGCGGCCGGAACCCCACCTTCACATCGAATCGGTGCTCGAACAGCCGCACTTGGGCGTCCTTGTACGTACCGGCCTGGGCAGCCGCCAGCCTGTCGTGCGACCGCGCCATGAAGGAGTCGTAGAACGCCCGGCTCTCCCAGAAGTTGAAAAGGTGCGCCACACCAGGGCGCCCCCGGCTCCAGCCGCCTCCCTGTCCCCGGAACCCCGGCTCACCCAGCAACCCCGCCCACTTCCGCTGTCCCCGCTCGAAACCACGGCGGTCGATCACGGTGCAGCGAATCCACTTGACCAGCACCGGGCCATCGTACGGCCATGAACGTGGCGCGCATCACGGTCCCGAGGAGTGCGCCGGGGCGCGTGCTCTCCATCGAAAAGGGCGTGTTCTCCGCCGATTCTCCGCTGAAAAGAGCGGAGGAATGGAACGACGAAGGGGACCGGCCGGAGCCGGTCCCCTTCGTCAGCTACTGGTCAACTGCCGGTTGTCAGCTGCAGCCGCTCGTCGAACCGCAGCCCTCGCACAGGTAGCAGCTGCCCGCACGGCGCATCTTCGTGCCGCAGGAGAAGCACAGCGGCGCGTCCGCGTTCAGGCCGAGCTGCATCTCCACCAGCTCGGTGGAGTTGTGGACCTGCTTCGGCGCCGAGGCCGCCGCGGGCCGGGCCGGGGCCTCGGACTTCGGGGACTCGAGCTGCCGCGGGGCGGACTGGGCGAGGCCCTCGACGTCGACCTCCTCGTCAGCCGGCTCGTACGAACCGGTGTCGAGGTGGCGCTGGCGCTCCTCGGCGGAGTGGATGCCCAGCGCGGAGCGCGTCTCGAAGGGCAGGAAGTCCAGCGCCAGGCGACGGAAGATGTAGTCGACGATCGACTGCGCCATCCGCACGTCCGGGTCGTCCGTCATGCCGGCCGGCTCGAAGCGCATGTTCGTGAACTTCGAGACGTAGGTCTCCAGCGGCACGCCGTACTGCAGGCCGACCGAGACAGCGATCGAGAAGGCGTCCATCATGCCCGCGAGGGTCGAACCCTGCTTGGACATCTTGAGGAAGACCTCGCCGAGACCGTCGTCCGGGTAGGAGTTGGCGGTCATGTAGCCCTCGGCACCGCCCACCGTGAAGGAGGTGGTGATGCCCGGACGGCCCTTGGGCAGACGCTTGCGGACCGGGCGGTACTCGACGACCTTCTCCGCGGCGGGAGCCGGGGCCTCGACGGCCTTCTTCTCCTCTTCCTTCTTCTTGGCGGAGAGCGGCTGGCCGACCTTGCAGTTGTCGCGGTAGATCGCGAGGGCCTTCAGGCCCATCTTCCAACCCTCGAAGTAGACCTCCTCGACCTCCTCGACCGTGGCCGACTCCGGCAGGTTCACGGTCTTGGAGATGGCGCCGGAGAGGAACGGCTGGGCCGCGGCCATCATGCGCACGTGGCCCATGGCCGAGATCGCCCGCTCGCCCATGGCGCAGTCGAAGACCTCGTAGTGCCGGGGCTTCAGACCCGGGGCGTCGATGACGTTGCCGTACTCGGCGATGTGGGCGACGATCGCCTCGACCTGCTCGGGCTGGTAGCCCAGGCGCTTGAGCGCCTTCGGGACCGTGTTGTTCACGATCTGCATCGAGCCGCCGCCGACGAGCTTCTTGAACTTGACCAGCGCCAGGTCCGGCTCGACGCCCGTGGTGTCGCAGTCCATCATCAGGCCGATGGTGCCCGTGGGGGCCAGCACGGAGGCCTGGGCGTTGCGGAAGCCGTTCTTCTCGCCGAGGCGGAGGACGTCCTGCCATGCCTCGGTCGCCGCGGCCCACACCGGGGTGTCCAGGTCGTCCATGCGCACGGCGGAGGCGTTGGCGTCCGAGTGCTGCTTCATGACGCGCTGGTGGGCCTCGGCGTTGCGGGCGTAGCCGTCGTACGGACCGACGACCGCGGCCAGCTCGGCGGAGCGGCGGTAGGACGTGCCGGTCATCAGCGAGGTGATGGCACCGGCGAGCGCACGGCCGCCGTCGCTGTCGTAGGCGTGGCCGGTGGCCATCAGCAGGGCGCCGAGGTTGGCGTAGCCGATGCCCAGCTGGCGGAAGGCGCGGGTGGTCTCGCCGATCTTCTGCGTCGGGAAGTCCGCGAAGCAGATGGAGATGTCCATCGCGGTGATGACCAGCTCGACGACCTTGGCGAAGCGCTCGGCGTCGAACGACTGGTTGCCCTGCTCGTCGTCGCGCAGGAACTTCATCAGGTTCAGCGAGGCGAGGTTGCACGAGGAGTTGTCCAGGTGCATGTACTCGCTGCACGGGTTGGACGCGGTGATCCGGCCCGTCTCCGGCGAGGTGTGCCAGTGGTTGATGGTGTCGTCGTACTGGATGCCGGGGTCGGCACAGGCCCAGGCGGCCTCGGCCATCTTGCGGAAGAGGGACTTGGCGTCGATCTCCTCGATGACCTCGCCGGTCAGGCGGGCGCGCAGGCCGAACTTCGAGCCGGTCTCGACGGCCTTCATGAACTCGTCGTTCACACGGACCGAGTTGTTGGCGTTCTGGTACTGGACGGAGGTGATGTCATCGCCGCCCAGGTCCATGTCGAAGCCGGCGTCGCGCAGGGCGCGCACCTTCTCCTCTTCCTTCACCTTGGTGTCGATGAAGGCCTCGACGTCCGGGTGGTCGACGTCGAGGACGACCATCTTCGCCGCGCGCCGGGTGGCACCGCCGGACTTGATCGTCCCGGCGGAGGCGTCGGCACCGCGCATGAAGGAGACCGGGCCGGAGGCGTTGCCGCCGGAGGAGAGCAGCTCCTTGGAGGAGCGGATGCGGGAGAGGTTCAGGCCGGCGCCGGAACCGCCCTTGAAGATCATCCCCTCTTCCTTGTACCAGTCGAGGATCGACTCCATGGAGTCGTCGACGGAGAGGATGAAGCAGGCGGACACCTGCTGCGGCTGGGCGGTGCCGACGTTGAACCACACCGGCGAGTTGAAGCTGAAGACCTGGTGCAGCAGCGCGTACGCCAGCTCGTGCTCGAAGATCTCGGCGTCCGCCGGAGTGGCGAAGTACCCGTGCTCCTCACCGGCCTTGCGGTAGGTGCGCACCACGCGGTCGATCAGCTGCTTGAGGCCCGACTCGCGCTCGGGCGAACCGACGGCACCCCGGAAGTACTTGCTCGTGACAATGTTGACCGCGTTCACCGACCAGAACTCGGGGAACTCGACGCCACGCTGCTCGAAGTTGATCGAGCCGTCACGCCAGTTGGTCATGACGACGTCACGACGCTCCCACACCACCTCGTCGTACGGGTGCACGCCCGGAGTGGTGTGGATGCGTTCGATGCGCAGACCCTTGCCGCCCTTGTTCCCCTTGGAGCGGGAACCTCGTGCCGGGCCGCTCGTCGTCTCTGTCATGCCGCCTCCCTCTACCGGGCAAAACGCCCTTGTGCGCCCATTTCTTCCGTGGCGCGATGTGTCTGTCACCCGGACACGCGAAGCGCGCCGGGCAGGTCTGTATGTCGCCGCTCAGTCGGCAGCCGCGGCGGGCGCGGGAACCTCGACGTCCCCGTCGCAGCCGTCCGCGGAGCCGCCGCGGTCATCGGAACCCCGGCCGCCGGGGACGCTGCGCCGCAGCTCCGCGACGGCGGCCTCGAAGTCCTCGAGCGAGTCGAACGCCTGGTACACGGACGCGAAACGCAGATACGCGACCAGGTCGAGGTCCTTGAGCGGACCGAGTATGGCGAGGCCGACGTCGTGCGTGGAGAGCTCGGCGCTGCCCGTGGCGCGCACCGCCTCCTCGACCCGCTGGCCGAGCTGGGCCAGGGCGTCCTCGGTGACGGGCCGTCCCTGGCACGCCTTGCGCACCCCGGAGATGACCTTGTTGCGGCTGAAGGGCTCAGTGACCCCGCTGCGCTTGATCACCATGAGTGACGCGGTTTCCACCGTCGTGAACCGGCGGGAGCAGTCGGGGCACTGGCGACGCCTGCGGATCGAGCAACCGTCGTCGGTGGTCCGGCTGTCGACCACACGGCTGTCGGGGTGCCTGCAGAAGGGGCAGTGCATGGCTCTCCACCCTCCTTCACCCTCGAGAAACCTCGAACAACTCTGTACATGCGTGGCCTCGACAGGCCCGTCAACGGCCCCGCGAAGCAGCCCCAAGCATAGGCGATGGCCACGACTGGAGATGACCAGGACCCGCCGTCGACCACAACTTGTGGGCGGCCGCCGCCATCAAAGCACTAGATCTGGTGCCCGGTGGGCGAACACGCCCAACGCGTGTCGCCTGTCGGCGGCGCGACAAGAGCGTACGCGAGCGGGCACGCGCCCCCGCCACAAGGGCGTGGGTGACACACTGGACGCAGGGCGCGACGGCGCCCGGTCCGGCCGGCGGAGCGGTGCGGCGCCGAGGCCTGGCAAGGGGTCGGGGAAGGCCCGAAGGCCTCGCCCGCGGCCGGTCACCCCGCGTGAGCGGCGAGGCCTGGACGCCCCGGTGGAACCGGGAGCACACCAGGAACGCGGCGCACCCGAACAGTACCGTAATGAGGCGAAATGATCTTCGCCCGTACACCCCCAGACCTGATCACGTCAGCCAATCACCGATATTTCACTCGAACGTGTGTTTGGCGCAACCTTTCGAAAGCAACTACCGTTGTCCAGCTAGGGAGAACATCTCGAGAGGGGCCGACGTGACCACCACCGCAAACAGCGCCACCATCACCGCCCAGGACCGCTCCCAGAACCGACTCGACCAGGCACACCCGATGAATGACACAGCCATGAGCGCCGAGGGGCCCAAGCCGGCCCGCTCGCTCCCAGGGCGGCCACCAGGGATCCGTGCGGACAGCTCGGGCCTCACCGACCGGCAGCGACGCGTCATCGAGGTCATCCGGGACTCCGTCCAGCGCCGTGGGTACCCGCCCTCCATGCGCGAGATCGGCCAGGCCGTGGGCCTCTCCAGCACCTCTTCCGTGGCCCACCAGCTGATGGCCCTGGAGCGCAAGGGTTTCCTGCGCCGGGACCCCCACCGCCCCCGCGCCTATGAAGTACGGGGCTCCGATCAGCCCAGCACACAGCCGACCGACACCACCGGCAAACCGGCCGCTTCCTACGTCCCCCTCGTCGGCCGGATCGCCGCCGGTGGCCCGATCCTCGCGGAGGAGTCGGTCGAGGATGTCTTCCCGCTGCCCCGCCAACTGGTGGGTGACGGCGAGCTCTTCGTGCTGAAGGTCGTCGGCGACTCCATGATCGAGGCCGCGATCTGTGACGGGGACTGGGTGACGGTGCGCCGCCAGCCCGTCGCGGAGAACGGCGATATCGTGGCGGCGATGCTCGACGGCGAGGCGACGGTCAAGCGCTTCCGGCGCGAGGACGGCCATGTGTGGCTGCTGCCGCACAATGCCGCCTACCAGCCGATTCCCGGCGACGAGGCCACCATCCTCGGCAAGGTCGTGGCCGTACTGCGGCGGGTGTGAGAGCACACCGAGACCGGGCCCCGGAGCCACTGCGCCGGTTCCGGGGCCCCGCTGCATTCGCGGCCGCCCCTCTCGCCTCCGCTTCCTCCTGAGCCTCCGCTACTTCTCCCGAGCCGCGGCGTCGATGGCCGCCAGCGAGCGGCGCACCTGGTTGCGGTCCGTCGTGTACCAGAAGTCCGGCAGAGAGGCCCGCAGGAAGGAGCCGTAGCGGGCCGTCGCCAGCCGCGGGTCGAGCACGGCCACCACGCCGCGATCGCCCGAGGCACGGACGAGCCGGCCGGCACCCTGGGCCATCAGCAGGGCCGCGTGCGTCGCCGCGACGGCCATGAAGCCATTGCCGCCCGCCTGCTCCACCGCCCGCTGCCGGGCGCTCATCAGCGGATCGTCCGGGCGGGGGAAGGGCACCCGGTCCATCACGACGAGCTGGCAGCTCGTCCCGGGCACGTCGACCCCCTGCCAGAGCGACAGGGTGCCGAACAGACAGGTGGCCTCGTCGCCGGCGAACGTCTTGATCAGTTCGCCCAGGGTCTCCTCGCCCTGCAGCAGGATCGGCATGTCGAGCCGTCCGCGCAGCTCCTCCGCGGCGGCCTGCGCGGCCCGCATCGAGGAGAACAGGCCGAGCGTGCGCCCCCCGGCGGCCTCGATCAGCTCGGCCAGCTCGTCGAGCATGTCGGCCCGGCTGCCCTCGCGGCCGGGCTGGGACAGGTGCTTGGCGACGTAGAGGATGCCCTGCTTGCGGTAGTCGAAGGGGGAGCCGACGTCCACGCCCTTCCACTCCGGGAGGTCCTCCCCCTCGACGCCCTCGGGGGCGAGGCCCAGGGAGGCGCCGACGCCGTTGAAGTCGCCGCCGAGCTTGAGCGTGGCCGAGGTGAGGACCACGGAACGCTCGCTGAACAGCTTCTCGCGCAGCAGCCCGGAGACCGAGAGCGGTGCGACGCGCAGCGACGCTCCGAAGCGATCGTGACGCTCGAACCACACGACGTCGTACTCCGAGCCCTCGACGATGCGCTCGGCGACGGCGTGGATGTTCTCGACGGAGGCCAGGGCCTGCTTGCGGACGGCGTCCTCGTCCTGCACCGACTTGTCGCGGGTGTTCCCGATCGCGGAGATCACCGTCCGGGAGGCATCCCGCAGCATCATCAGGACGTGCGCCAGATCCTCGGGGATCTCCTCCAGCCGGCCCGGGAGAGCCAGCTCCATCAGCCGCTCGAAGCTCTCGGACGCCGTCTGCAGCGCGTCGGCCGCCTTCTCGTCGACGAGCTTGGCCGCCCGGCGCACGGCACGGTTGACCTGGCCGGGAGTCAGCTCACCGGTGGCCACGCCGGTGACCCGCGAGACCAGCTCATGGGCCTCGTCGACGATCAACACCTCGTGACCGGGCAGGACCGGCGCACCTTCAATGGCATCGATGGCCAGCAGCGCGTGGTTGGTCACCACGACGTCGGCCAGCTTGGCCCGCTCCCGTGCCGCCTCCGCGAAGCACTCCGCGCCGTACGCGCACTTCGACGCGGAGAGACACTCGCGCGAGGTGACGGAGACCTGTGACCAGGCGCGGTCGGAGACTCCGGGGGTGAGGTCGTCGCGGTCGCCGGTCTCGGTCTCGTCGGCCCAGTCGCGCAGGCGCAGGAGGTCCTTGCCGAGCTTGCTGGTCGGGGCCGCCGACTCGACCGCGTCGAAGAGGCCCTCCTCTTCTTCCTGCGGGACGCCTTCGTGCAGCCGGTGCAGGCACAGATAGTTCGACCTGCCCTTGAGCATCGCGAACTCCGGGCGGCGGCGCAGCTGCGGATGCAGGGCGTTCACCGTGCGCGGAAGATCGCGTTCCACGAGCTGGCGCTGGAGCGCGAGCGTCGCCGTCGCGACCACCACCCTCTCGCCGTGGGCAAGCGCCGGCACGAGATAGCCGAGGGACTTGCCCGTGCCGGTGCCCGCCTGCACCAGCAGGTGGGTATTGCTGTCGATCGCTTCGGCGACGGCCTCGGCCATGGTGACCTGGCCGGGGCGTTCGGTGCCCCCGACCGCGGCCACGGCGGCGTGCAGAAGATCGGTGAGCGAGGGCTGGGAGGAGGTGGCAGTCATAGCCCTGCCAGCCTAAGGGGCGGCACCGACATCGTGTGCCGACTCCGGCACCTCCGCGTTACAGAACGCTCCGCAGCATCCGGTCGCGCATCATCATCGCCGCGCGTTTACGGGGCAGTTCGACCTCGCCCGTCAGCCGGAAGCCGGCGCCGAGGAGCGCCGCGACATAGGGGATGTTGTGCAGATCGGGTTCCGCGATCACACGGCCGCACGACGGCCGGTGATCCAGGACGAGATCCGCGACCGCGCGCAGCAGGCAGGTGCCGATGCCGTGCCCCCGGTCGGCGACCTCGCCGATGAGGAGACGGATCCCGGTGTCGTGCGGACGGGCCGGATAGTGGCGGGCCAGTGGATCGAGGTCGGCCCGGTAGACCTCCCAGTAGCTCATGGGGGTGCCGGCGAGCACGCCGAGGCAGGGCACGCTGCGCCCGTCGGTGTGGAGCCGGCCGCGCAGGTGGTTCGCGGTGACCGCCTCCGGCCCGGCCAGTCCCCACAGCGCCGCCACGGCAGGATCGTTCATCCACCGGGCGATGAGCCGTACGTCCCGCTCGATGCGGACGGGCACGAGGTGGAAGGGCCCCGCGTCGGTGGCGACGGGACCCCAGTCGGCCAGGCCGTCGAGGAGGTCGGCGGTGCGGTGGGCGGCCGGTACGTCCGGGACGAACGTGACGGGCTCCTCGGCGAGCCGTAGCTCGAGGGTCTCTTCGGTGTCTCTCTCGCTGTTCATCCGGGCTCGCTGTTCATCCGGGCTCATCCGGCCGACGCGGCAACAGGGTTGGCCATGGTGACGTGAGGGGCGGGCGTGCCCCTCAGCGCCGTCAGCAGCTCCGCCGTGCAGCGCAGCGCCGACGCTTCGAGCAGACGGGCCGGCAGTGACGAGCGACTGCCCGGCCCGGCAGCCTCCGTGAGGAAGCGGCGCAGGGCGGCGAGCAGGATCCGTTCGTCGGCGAGGCGTTGTGCGCCGAAGGCACCGATCAGGCCGAGGAGGTTGTCGACGCCGAGGTGGCAGGCGAACCGCTCGTCGGCCGTCTCGTCGAGGACGAATGCCTCGCTCTCCTCGCCGATGCCGGGCAGGAGTTCGCCGAGCACGGGCCGGTGCGACTCGCGGAAGAGGATCCCCCGGCCGTCCCGGTAACGACCGCCGACCGGCCAGCCGTCGCGGTCGAGCAGCACCAGGGTGTTCTGCCGGCCCGCCTCCACGGCGATACCCGCCGTGCCGTCGAGCCAGAGCAAGGGCCGGACGACCGCCTCCAGGTAGCGCAGGAACCACTCGGCGGAGACCGCCCCGGCGGGCCGGCCGGTGCGGTGCGCGAGCCGGGCGACGATGGCAGCGAGCCGGGAGCACACGGCCGGGTGCCCGGCGGGGGCCGCGCGCCCCGGCCAGGGACGGGGCGTGACCAGCCCGGCGATGCAGACGGCGTCGTCGCCCGGGCCGAACGGGTTGTGCCGGAAGGCCACGCCGAGCCCGGGCACCGGCGTGCCCCCGGGGGCATCCACCGCGAGCCAGGCCGGGTCGCGGACGATGTCGAACCCGAGGCCGCCGGGGCAGGCCGCGCGCCACCGCTCGGCGAGCCCGCCGCGCAGCAGCCGGTGCACCTCGACGCCGCGCCGCAGCTCCGTACGGGGGTTCTCGCCACCGGCGACGGCAAGGGAGAGGGAGAGCGTGAACATCACGGGCGCCCCGGGCCGGTGGACCGTACGCAGGTCGGACGTCGGATGCCACGGCTCACCGTGGGCGCCGAGCTCGTGCACCAGTCCCGCCTCGAGGAGCCGGGCCGTGACGGGGCAGTGCCGGAGGCCCTGCGCCTGCCAGGGGTGCAGCGGCACGGGGACGGTGTCAGCGGGCAGCGGGAGACCGGGCCCGGCCAGCCGGACGGCGAGAGCGGGCGCGTCGACGGCGCGGCCGCGCTCGGTCCAGGCCGAGTCGGTGGCCAGGACGGACCGGTGGACGGCCACCCAGTGCAGCGGGAAGGAACCGCGCAACTCCGGTGAACAGGAGCGCACTTCGTGCTCGGAGAGGCCCTCGCGACTGTTGGGGGCAGGGTGGAACGGATGGCCGAAGAGCAGGGACTGCTCACCGTGGAGGAAGAGATTTTCCGTACCCGGGTCGGCCGGACGGACGCGCCGGTCAGCGAGGAACGCGGCAGTACGGCGCACCGAATCGGCGACCCTGCCCACGAGTTCGGCACCGTGCCAGGCGGGAATGCCCGCTCCGCTCGCCGCTTCCCGCGCGAGAAGCGCCGCCTCCCGCGCAAGGAGCGCGGCGAGCGTGACGGCGTCGAGGGCGGGAGCCTCGGCAGGCCCGTCCATGAGCGCCGGGGGCCCGAACCGGTGCCAGCCGGTGGCGGACCAGTAGTGCACGGGAGCGTGCAGAACGATTCCGCTTGCGGCGAGCGGCAGTTGCAGGCACCCCCCGCCGGGGCGGGCGATGCCGTGCTCGCGCACCCAGCAACGCAGCAGCGACTCCGCCGCGTTGGCGTCCGCGGCGGCCCGCGGGTCGGGGTGGTCCAGGAGGTCGCCGGGACCGTACGAGCCGGGCGGCTCGGCGCGGCGGGCGTCCCTGCCGGGCGCCTGCGCCGGTACGGACCGCGCCTGCGGGCCGGGAGCGCGGAGACCGCCGACGGCCGGGACGACGGTGGAGGGCGATGCGTTCATGCGGGTACGGCACACATGTCACGGCGGTCAGGCCGGAGTTGCTGCGCCTGCCTCCTTCGGCTTGCTGAACACGGGGCTGCCCGCACGCGAGAGCGCGGCGAGAGCGTCGGAGAGTCTGTCGAGCACCGCCTCGGTCTGTTCGTCCGTGATGGTGAGGGGCGGCAGGAGGCGGACGAGACGGGGGTGTTGGCCGTCCAGCCCGACGATCAGGCCGCGCTCCAGGGATGCCTGCCGCACGGAGGCGGCCGCCTCCGGGCCGGTGAGCTCGACGTCGATCATGAGCCCGCGGCCCCGCACCTCGCCGACGCACTCGTGCTCCCCCGCGAGCCGCCGCAGCTTGCGGAGCATGCGCTCGCCGAGCACCCGCGCCCGCCCGGCGAGGCCGTTCTCCCTGACGAACCGCACCGCGGCCGCGCCCGCGGCCATGGCCAGCTGGTTGCCCCGGAACGGGCTGGCGCAGTCGTCGGGCGGGCCGGGGTCCAGGCCGCTCCGGTGGACGACGGCGGCGAGGGGCAGGCCGCCGCCGACGGCTTCGGACAGGACCATCGCATCGGGCACCACCCCGCTGTGCTCGACGGCCCAGAAGGCGCCCGTGCGGCCCATGCCCGTTCGCGTCTCGTCGACGACGAGGGGCACCGCGCGGGCCGCGGCGATGTCGCGCAGCCGGCGAAGCCGGCCGTCCGGGGCGGCGAGCAGGCCCTCGCGCCCGGTTGTGGCCCGGACGAGATCCTGCGCGGCGGTCACCGCCTCCGCCGCGGTCGGCCCGCAGAACCGGATGCGGGCCGAACCGGCCAACTCCCCGGGCAGCGTGGCGAACAGCTCGCCGCGGAAGGCGTCCTCCACCGGCGTGGCCAGGCCGGGCACATGCAGCGGTGCGTCCGAGTCGAGGACGGACCGGACGGCCTCGAGCACCACGGGGTGGTTGTGGCCGAGCACGAGCGCACCGCCGCCGGGGAAGCAGTCGAGATAGCGGCGGCCGTCGGCGCCCTCGATCGTCAGCCCCCGGGCGCGGACCGGCACGATGGGAAGCGAGCAGGCATACCCGCTCGCTGACGCCTCGTCGGGCAACACCCTCGGCGGTGACTGGCTCGAGGCCACGACTCCGGGCCCTCCGTCCTGACTGCTGAACACCGGCTGTTCGTCCCCCGTACGTAGCAACGACGCCGCGAGCCGGGGAACACGGGCGAGGGACAAGATCCTTCGAGGGGAACCGGAGGGCCGCCCGGCCCCGTCCTCCCCGGCACCGGCGTAGTGTGGCCCTGCCCCTCTGCCGGGGCGGTGCATGACAAGTCCCACCGTGCACCCATGGAGCACGCATGCATCAGCAAAAAGCACAGATCGGGGGATTCCACTCCATGCCATCCCAACGCCCGTCCGCTGCCCGCCGGCACCCCGGGTCGCGAGCATCGCGTGTGCTCGCCGCGGCGGCCCTCGCCGCCTCCCTGGCGCTGACCGCCGCCGCCTGCGGCCCGTCCGACGACGAGGCCGCGGCCGGCAACAAGCCCAGCTCGGCGAGCCAGGGCGACGACAGCATCAAGCTGCCCAAGGGGATCACCCTTCAGGACATCGAGAAGTGGAAGAACGGCGAATGGAAGAAATGGGACAAGGACCGCTGGCTGCGTGAGGCCCGGGACTTCATCAACCCCATCATCAAGGGCCATTGGAAGCCCGACACGATGAAGGACGCCCACTCCAGCGACAAGACGTTCTCGTCGAAGGACGCCCCGGGCACGGCCCCGGGCGGAGCCGGCGACCAGGGCGTGACCGACCCCGAGCCGCTGCCGAAGCAGGCCCAGGCCGTCCAACTGCCGTACCACACGAGCGTCCCGCCGGTCGGCAAGGTCTTCTTCGACAGCCCGCAGGGCCACATGGTCTGCTCGGCGACGGTCGTCAAGGACCCGGCGCACCCCGGCAAGTCCAACATGGTGTGGACGGCGGGCCACTGCGTGCACGCGGGCAAGGCCGGCGGCTGGTACCGCAACATCGCCTTCGTGCCGTCCTACAACGACAAGGGCCTGCCCGGCGCCCAGGTCAACAGCGCGCCCGTGCAGGACGTCGCGCCGAACGGCGTGTGGTGGGCGGACTGGGCCCAGACCTCGTCGCAGTGGATCTCCCAGGGTGCCGAGACCGGTGGTGCGGGTGCTCCGTACGACTTCTCCGTGCTGCACGTGAAGCAGGAGAACGGCACCGGGAAGTCGCTCGAGGAGACGGTCGGCAGCGCGCTGACCGTTGACTTCAACGCGCCGCAGGTCAAGTCCATCCAGTCCATGGGCGCTTGGGGCTACCCGGCCGCGCCGCCCTTCGACGGCCAGAAGATGTACGACTGCATCGACAAGCCGGGCCGGCTCTCCCTGACCCCCGCCCAGCCGACGATGTACCGCATCGGCTGCACGATGACCGGTGGTTCGTCGGGCGGCGGCTGGTTCGCCAAGGGCCCCGACGGCAAGGCGGTGCTCGTCTCCAACACCTCGATCGGCCCGTCCGACAGCCGCTGGCTGGCGGGCCCGCACCTGGGTCCGGAGGCCAAGGGCGTCTACGACGCCATCAGCCAGAAGTTCGCCTCCCAGGGCTAGACGGACTCATGCGAAGGGCCCGCACCCGGCGTCACCGGGTGCGGGCCCTTCCGCGCTGTCTCAGGCGCGAGCCGCGGGCTCGTACCGCCGCAGCTCGGCGGCGAGCTCCTCGTGCACGCGCGCCCTGACGAGGGTGCCCTCCGCGGTGTGCTCCTCGGAGAGCACCTCACCGTCGGCGTGGACCCGGGCGATCAGGGAGCCGTGCGTGTAGGGCACGAGCGCCTCGATCTGCACGGCCGGACGCGGAAGCTCGGCGTCGATCAGCTCGAGCAGCTCCGCGATCCCCTCGCCCGTGCGCGCCGACACCGCGATCGAGCGGCGCTCGATGCGCAGCAGCCGCTGGAGCACCAGCGGATCGGCCGCGTCCGCCTTGTTGATCACCACGATCTCGGGCACGTCGACCGCGCCCACCTCGCGGATCACCTCGCGCACCGCCGCCAGCTGCTCCTCCGGCGCCGGGTGCGAGCCGTCCACCACGTGCAGGATCAGGTCGGAGTCGCCGACCTCCTCCATGGTGGAGCGGAACGCCTCGACGAGGTGGTGCGGCAGGTGGCGCACGAAACCGACGGTGTCGGCGAGGGTGTAGAGCCGCCCGGTGGGCGTCTCCGCCCGGCGCACGGTCGGGTCGAGGGTGGCGAACAGGGAGTTCTCCACCAGGACACCCGCACCGGTGAGCCGGTTGAGCAGCGAGGACTTGCCGGCGTTGGTGTATCCGGCGATGGCGACCGAGGGGACCTTGTTGCGGCGGCGCTCCTGGCGCTTGATGTCGCGCCCGGTCTTCATCTCCGCGATCTCCCGGCGCATCTTCGCCATCTTCTCGCGGATCCGCCGCCGGTCCGTCTCGATCTTGGTCTCACCGGGACCACGGGTGGCCATGCCGCCGCCGGACGAGCCGGAGCCGCCACCGCCCATCTGCCGGGAGAGCGACTGGCCCCAGCCGCGCAGCCTGGGCAGCATGTACTGCATCTGTGCCAGCGAGACCTGCGCCTTGCCCTCCCGGGACTTGGCGTGCTGGGCGAAGATGTCGAGGATCAGGGCGGTCCGGTCGACCACCTTGACCTTGACGACGTCCTCGAGGTGGATGAGCTGGCCGGGGCTGAGCTCACCGTCGCACACGACGGTGTCGGCGCCGGTCTCCAGGACGATGTCCCGCAGCTCCTGGGCCTTGCCGGAGCCGATGTACGTGGCCGGGTCGGGCTTGTCACGGCGCTGGGTCACGCCGTCCAGCACCTGGGCACCCGCGGTCTCGGCGAGGGCGGCGAGCTCCGCGAGGGAGTTGTCCGCGTCCTGCACGGTGCCGGACGTCCAGACGCCGACCAGCACGACGCGCTCGAGGCGCAGCTGCCGGTACTCGACCTCGGTGACGTCCTCGAGCTCGGTGGAGAGGCCGGCGACGCGGCGCAGTGCCGCGCGCTCGGAGCGGTCGTACTGGTCGCCGTCGCGTTCCCCGTCGATCTCGTGGCTCCAGGCGACGTCCTCTTCCATCAGGGCGTCGGCCCGAAGACCCTCCGGGAGGTTCTGCCGGTCCTGGGGAAGGGGAGAAGTGGAGGTCATGTGATCCTTTGCTCGTCTGTTCGTCTCGGCATCCACAACGTCCGGCGGCCTCCGGAGATTCCCGGGGTGCCGTCCCGCCGACCTGTCGATGGTCGCACGCCGCGCCCGTACGGTCACGCGGGTTTCCGCGCGACCGTACGCGTGGGCTTCCAGTCGGGGTGGCCGGGCATGGGCGGGGTCGTGGCGTCGTACAGCCAGGGGCGCAGGAAGGACTCGAGGTTCCGGCCGGCGACCCGGGAGGCCAGGGCGACGAAGTCGGCCGTCGAGACGGTGGAGTCGCGGTGGGTGGCGATCCACAGGCGCTCGAAGCGGTCGAAGGCGGCCTCGCCGATCTTCTGCCGCAGGGCGTAGAGGATGAGCGCGCTGCCGTCGTAGACCACCGGCCGGAAGATGCTGATCTTCTTGCCCGGTACGGGCGCCTTGATGGCGGCGGGCGGCCCGCCGTCGGCGCGCATGGCGTCGGAGTACTCGTAGGCGAGGTGCATCCGGTCCTCGAGTTTGCGGCCGCCCTTCGCCTCGGCGTACAGCGACTCGTACCAGGTGGCGTGGGCCTCGTTGAGCCAGAGGTCGGACCAGGTGCGCGGGCTGACGCTGTCGCCGAACCACTGGTGGGCGAGCTCGTGGACCATCACCGACTCCACGTACCAGGCGGGCAGCTGGGGCCTGTTGAACAGATCGAGTTCGAAGAGCGAGAGGGTCTGGGTCTCGAGTTCGAAGCCGGTCGACGCCTGGGCGATGAGCACGCCGTAGTTCTCGAAGGGGTACTTGCCGACCTTCCCCTCCATCCACGCGATCTGCTCCGGCGTCTTCGACGTCCACGTCTCGAGCTGCTGCCGGTCGGCGGCGGGCACCACGTCGCGCACGGGCAGGCCGTGCGGCCCGGTGCGCTCGGGCACGGCGAACTTGCCGATGGCGATCTGCGCGAGTTCGGTGGCCATGGGATGGCGGGTCCGGTACGTCCAGGTGGTGTCGCCGCCGTCCGTCCTGCGCCCGCGAGCCAGGCCGTTGGCGACGACGGTCAGGTCCTTGGGGGCGGTCACATGGAAGGTGAACCAGGCCTTGTCGGACGGGTGGTCGTTGCCCGGGAACACCCGGTGCGCGGCGTCGGCCTGGTTGGCCATGACGAGCCCGTCGACGGTCTTGATCCAGCCGCCGTCCTTGCCGCCCGCCGGATCGCTGGTGTGGTGGACGGTGACGGTGAACGTCCTGCCGCGCGGCACCGGATGCGCGGGGGTGACGACCAGGTCCTCCTCGACGGGGGTGAACTCGGCGGGCATGCCGTCGACTTCGACCGACCTCACGGTGCCCCGGGCGAAGTCCAGGTTGAAGCGGCGCAGCCGGGCGGTGGACCGGGCGTCGATGGTGGTCACGGCGTCGAGGGGACGGTCGTTGCCGTGGTAGCGGAAGGAGAGGTCGTAGGCGCTGACGTGGTAGCCGGGGTTGCCGAGGTACGGGAAGAGCCGGTCGCCGATCCCCAGCGGCACGGGCGGCGGGGCGGCGGCCCCCAGGACGAACAGGGCTGCGGTCGCGGCGAGTGCGGCACGGCGTACCCGCCGCCGGCGCTGGGGGGAACGCTCCCCGGGTGAGTGCGGCATGGTCCACCGCTACCAGCGCGCCGGGGTGCCATGACGGCGGCGCGGCGCCGTCCCACTCGTAAGAGCGTTTTTGCGGGCAGGGTCACAACGGTGCCGTCACCGGCCATCCCGCCCGGCCGACGTCGTAGACCCCGGGCACCCGCCGCATCGCGCGCATCAGCTCCGGAAGGTGTGCGGCGTCGGGCAGTTGAAGGGTGTAGGTGTGCCGTACGCGCTGTTCATGCGGGGGTTCGACCGCTGCCGAAATGACGGCGGCGCCTTCCGCCGCGATGACTTCCGTGAGGTCGGCGAGCAGATGCGGCCTGCTGAACGATTCGGCCCGCAACGTGACTCTGCAGTCGCCCGTTCCCGCTCCGTCAGTGCTGCGCCAGTGCACGTCCAGGGGTTCGCGTCCGGCGGTGACCATCCGGGTCACCGCGGGGCACTGGGTGCGGTGCACGGTGACCGTACGGCCGCGCACGGCGAAGCCGGTGACCTCGTCGGGCGGTACGGGCGTACAACAGCCCGCCAGTCGCACACTTGCGGCCACCGGGCCCGCTTCCCCGGCGACGACAGCGACCGGTCCGAGTGCGACGGGGGCGGCGGCACGGGTGGCGGTCCGCGCGGGGACCGGAGGCGACGGGAGCACTGCCGCGGTGACGGGCGCGGGCGCCGGATGCGTGGCCAGCCAGCGGCCGATGGCGATCCGTGCCGCCGGTGTGCGCGCGTGCTCGAGCCACTCCGGGGAGGGTTCGGAGGAGGTGTCCGGGGACATCAGCAGGTGCAGGGTGTCGCCGTCCCGCAGCACGGTGCTGAGCCGCACCAGACGGCCGTTGACGCACGCGCCGATGCAGCTGTGCCCCTGGTCGCCGTGGTGCGCGTACGCCGCGTCGATGCAACTCGAGCCCGCTGGAAGGCCGATCGTGCCGCCGTCGGCGCGGAAGACGGTGACCTCACGGTCCTGGGCGAGCTCGTCGCGCAGCGAGGTCCAGAAGGTGTCGGGGTCGGGGGTGGCGCGCTGCCAGTCCAGCAGCCGTGACAGCCAGCCGGGCCGGGTCGGGTCGGCGCGCTCCCCGTCCGCCGCGTCGGGCGCCTCCGGGGCCGCGTACGGATTCCCCAGGGCGATCACGCCTGCCTCGGCGACCCGGTGCATCTGGTGGGTGCGGATGAGGACTTCGGCGGCCTGGCCCCCTTCGCCCGCGATCGCGGTGTGCAGCGACTGGTAGAGGTTGAACTTCGGTACCGCGATGAAGTCCTTGAACTCCGAGATGAACGGCGTGAAGCAGGTGTGCAGTTCGCCGAGGACCGCATAGCAGTCCGCGTCCTCCGTGACGAGGACGAGCAGTCTGCCGAGATCGGAACCGGTCAGCTCGCCGCGCTTGAGCCGCACCCGGTGGACGGAGACGAAGTGCCGTGGACGGACGAGCACTTGGCCGGCGATTCCGGCCTCCCGCAGGACGCTCCGTACGCGCGTGGCCGTCGCCTGCAGCGGGTCGGGCCTGCCGGCGTGTGCGAGGACGAAGTCGCGTGTGCGGGCGTATTCCTCGGGGTGGAGGATCGCGAAGACGAGGTCCTCCAGTTCGGCCTTGAGCACCTGCACGCCCAGGCGCTCGGCGAGCGGGATCAGCACATCGCGGGTGACCTTGGCGATGCGCACCTGTTTCTCGGGACGCATCACGCCGAGCGTGCGCATGTTGTGCAGCCGGTCGGCCAGTTTGATGGACATGACGCGGACGTCGTTCCCGGTCGCCACCAGCATCTTGCGGAAGGTCTCGGGCTCCGCCGCGGCGCCGTAGTCGACCTTCTCCAGCTTGGTGACGCCGTCGACGAGGAAGCGCACTTCGGCGCCGAACTGCTCGCCGACCTGATCGAGCGTCACCTCCGTGTCCTCGACGGTGTCGTGCAGGAGGGAGGCGGTCAAGGTCGTGGTCTCCGCGCCGAGTTCGGCGAGGATCAGGGTGACGGCCAGCGGGTGCGTGATGTACGGCTCGCCGCTCTTGCGCATCTGGCCGCGGTGGGAGGACTCCGCGAGAACGTAGGCACGGCGCAGGTTGTCGAGATCCGCGCCGGGATGGTGGGCCCGGTGCACCTTGGCGACGTGGTCGATGGCATCCGGCAGTCTGCCGCGCGCACCGGAGCCGCCGAGCGCCGCACGCCCCAGCCGTCTCAGGTCGATCCGGCGGCCGCGCCTGCGGCGGGGAGCACCTTCGTTCGTGGCCTCTGCGCTCATGGGCACCTCCGGCAGCATCGACCGGTGGTCGGCTCACGCCTCCAGACCGGTGCTTGATGCTACCGACCCCATCACGCACCGCTCACCCCCTCTCGCCCAGAGTGAACCGGATCACCCATTCGAGGGAGGTGCCCCCGCCCGGCGACCTCAGGCGGCGACTTCAGGCGGCGACGGTGCGCAGCCAGGACGCGTCGAGGACGCCCTCCGCGACGATGACGGCGGGGCCGGTCATCTCGACCGTGCCGTCCGGGTGCTCACTGATCACCAGACGCCCGCCGGGCACGTCCACGGTGTACGAGACGGGGTGGCCGAGGGCGGCCGGGTCGGCGCCGTCCCGGCGGGCCGTCGCGACCATCACCGCGCAGGCGCCCGTGCCGCAGGAGCGGGTCTCGCCGGAGCCCCGCTCGTGCACGCGCATCGCCACGTGCCGCGGGCCGCGGTCGACGACGAACTCGACGTTGGTGCCGTCCGGGTAGGCGGACGCGGGGCTGACCGCGGGGGCGTCGTACAGGTTCCCGGCATCGGCGAGGTCCTCGACGAAGGACACGGCGTGCGGGTTGCCCATGTTGACGTTGCGCGCGGGCCACGTCCGCTCGCCGACGGAGACGGTGACCTCTCCCGCGGGCAGCTCGGCCCGGCCCATCGAGACGGTGACGCCGCCGGGCTCGCCGTCGGGGCCCGCCTTGGCTATGTGGGCGCGGCGGACGCCGGCCCGGGTCGCGATCGCGACGTCGCCCGCCTCGGCGAGGCCCGCGTGCTGGAGGTAACGCGCGAAGACGCGGACGCCGTTGCCGCACATCTCGGCGATGCTGCCGTCGCTGTTGCGGTAGTCCATGAACCACTCGGCCTCGCCGGCCATCGCACGCGCCTCGGAGTGCGCCGCGGACCGTACGACCCGCAGCACGCCGTCCGCGCCGATGCCCGCGCGCCGGTCGCAGAGCCGCGCGACCGCGTCCGGGCCCAGCTCGATCCTCCCGTCGAAGTCCGGGATGATCACGAAGTCGTTCTCGGTGCCGTGGCCCTTGAGGAAGGCGATTTGCGCGATGGTCACGTTGTCGATGGTACGGGTGGCCGGAACCCGTGCACGCGGGCGGTCCCTCAGCGGAGCCGCGCGACGCGCCAGACGGCGAGCACGACCGCGACGGCGACGACCGCGGTGTACGAGGCGACGTACCGCCAGTCCGGACGGCGCCCCGAGCCGCGCTGCGGCAGGCCGGGCCAGGCGTAGCCGACGCGGCGGGCGGCCATCACGCCCCAGCCCGCGGCGCAGCAGCTGATGAGCAGTCCGAGCATGGCGACGACGGGGCCGCCGTCGCCGAACTCGAAGGCGAGCGGGAAGGCGAACATCAGCGAGCCGAGGGCCGCCAGCACGACGATCGGCGCGAGCTGCCACAGGCGCAGTCTGCGCTGCGGCCTGAGTTCCCGGAACGACTCGGGTGCGGTGGTGTCCGCGGGGGTCTCCGGAGTGTCCTCCGGGCCGTCCGGCGTCAGTGCCTCCGGTTCTGAGTGGGACTGCTGTTGCGGTCTGTCACGAGGGCCGGCCTCCATCGCCACGCGCCCTCCCAACCCGGTCTTCACGGCTCGCTCGAAACTTGATGATGGCACGCTCCGCGGGGCCGGAATGCCACGTGGCACTTCCCGATGCCATCACGTGATCAGGCTGTGACCGCTCGTTCGACCAACGCCAGCGCCTGCGGGGCGAGTTCCCCGCGCCGGTCGGCGGCTCCGCTGAGCCAGCGGACGCGCGAGTCCCGCCGGAACCACGAGTCCTGGCGGCGGGCGAACCGCTTCGTCGCGCGCACGGTCTCCTCGCGCGCGGCCTCCTCGGAGCACTCCCCCGCGAGGAACGCGAGCACCTGCTGGTAGCCGAGCGCGCGGGATGCCGTCAGTCCCTCGCGCAGCCCCACGCGCTCCAGCGCGCGGACCTCGTCGACGAGCCCGTCCTCCCACATGCGGTCGACGCGCGTGGTGATCCGCTCGTCCAGTTCGGGGCGTTCCACGTCGACGCCGATCTGCAGGGCGTCGTACACGGGCGTCTCGCCGGGCAGGTTGGCGGTGAAGGGCTTGCCGGTGATCTCGATGACCTCGAGGGCCCGCACGATGCGGCGGCCGTTGCCGGGGAGGATCGAGCGGGCGGCGGCCGGGTCCGCCGCGGCGAGCCGTGCGTGCAGGACGCCGGGTCCGCGTTCGGCCAGCTCCTCCTCCAGGCGGGCGCGCACGGCGGGGTCGGTGCCGGGGAACTCGAGGGCGTCGATGGCGCCCTTGATGTAGAGGCCGGAGCCGCCGACGAGCACGGGGGTGCGGCCCTCGGCGAGCAGCCGGTCGATCTCGGCGCGCGCCAGCCGCTGGTACTCGGCGACGCTGGCGGACTCGGTCACGTCCCAGATGTCGAGCAGGTGGTGCGGCACCCCGTGCCGCTCCTCGAGCGTCAGCTTGGCGGTGCCGATGTCCATGCCACGGTAGAGCTGCATCGAGTCGGCGTTGACGACCTCGCCGCCCAGGTGCCGGGCCAGCGCGACGCCGAGGTCGGACTTGCCTGCTGCCGTGGGTCCGACGACGGCGATGACCCGGGGTACGGGAAGTGCGTTTCTCACCTGACCAGTCTCGCAAACCTCCGCAGCGGCCCTCGAACGAGCTACGTGACGCGACGCCGCCGGGTTCGTTGCCTGTTGCGAGGTTCCGACAGCCGGTTCACGGTCCGGTGTCCGGAAGCAGTGCAGTGAAACGCTCCGGGCCACACGGGATTTCGCTCACACCAGTAAGGTAATGGAGTTGATATGGGCGTGTTTTCAAGGTTTCGCCGTCGGAAGTCGGAGGCGTCAACGGAAGAGGCCGTGGCTGCCACCCAGACGGCGGAATCGGCGGACGCTGCCGAGACGCCCGGGGCGGAGCCGGAGGAGTCCGGCACCGAGCCGGCGGCCCAGGCCGAGGGCGAGGCTGCCGAGGACGGCGAGGGGGTCGAGATCCCCAAGCAGCAGTCCGCGGAGGCCGCGGCCGACAGCGAGGCCGGCGAGGGCGCCCGCAACTAGCCGTTGCGTTTGATACGGGAATGACGAAGGTAGGTGCCCCATGGGTCTGTTCGACGACTTCAAGGCCAAGCTCGGTCCGGTCAAGGACAAGGTCGGCGATTTCGTGCAGCAGCACGGAGAGGTGATCGAGCAGAAGCTCGACCAGGCCGCGCAGGCGGTCGACACGAAGACCGAGGGCAAGTATTCCAGCCAGATCCGGACCGGCACGGGCAAGGCCAAGGAGGCCCTGGGCAAGCTCGCCGAGAACGACGGCAAGGACGGCCGCTCCGGCACCTCCTGAGGCACCGGTCGGCGAAGGCCGCGGAGCGAGCGCTCCGCGGCCTTCGCCATGTCCGGTACGGCCTGCGACCAGGCCCTACGACCAGGCGGCGACGTGGTAGCCGACGCCGTACGGCGCCTCGTCGTACAGCAGCTGCCCCTGCAGCCCGGCGCCCTCCGCCGCGCCCGCGAGCAGCTGCCAGGGCGCGCGCCCGGCGGCCTTCAGCTCGAGCGCCAGCCCGGCGTCGAGCGCGGCCAGCGCGGCGGTGTCGGCCGCGCCCAGGGCCCGGGCGCAGCCCGCGTCGAAGGGCTCGGCGCGCTCGTCGAGGTAGCCCGGCGCCTTCAGGCTCCGGCAGGCGCTGCCGTCGCCCATCACCAGCAGCGCCAGCCGCTCGTCCCCGGCGGCCGTCTCGCGGCCCCGGAGCAGGCACTGCGCGGTCTCCAGGCGCTCCTCCACGGCCAGCCCGCTCACCGGCGCGGCCGACCAGCCCGTGCGTTCCAGCAGCCAGGCCGCGACCGCCAGTGACGGCGGCAGCGCGCGCTCACCGGCGGGGTCCCCCTGCCCCAGCCGTACGTCCAGCGCCACGCCGAAGTCCCGGAACGAGCCGGCGGAGCCCTGCGGGTACGGTCCGCCCGCCGCGGCGGGGGCGACGACGAGGAGCCGGTCGGGCCGGGCGGCGGCCGCCACCGCCACCGCGTCCAGGCAGGCGGCCCGCAGCGCGTCCAGCTCGGACGCGGCTCCCGAGGCGACCTCGGGAACCAGCAACGGCGGGCAGGGGCATACGGCAGCGGCTACGAGCATGCGGGAACGATAACGCCCCCGCCCCCGGAACGATCAGTCGCCGCAGCAGCCCGCGGCGGCCGGGGCGGGCATGGGAGCCGGGGCACCGATGGCGGGGATGCCGAGCATGACGCCCTTCGGCTTGGCGGCCTCCGCGGCGTTGCGCTTCTCCCACGCGTCGCCCGCGCGCGTACGGCGCACGGCCTGGGCCGGGCCCTCGGCGAGCAGGTGGTGCGGGGCGGCGTAGGTGATCTCGACGGTCACCACGTCGCCGGGTCGCGGAGCGAGCCCGGCGCCATCAGACGCAGTGCCCGGGCGGACCGGCTCACCGGGCTTGGTGAAGTGGACCAGGCGGTTGTCGGGGGCCCGTCCGGACAGGCGCTGCGTGGCGTCGTCCTTGCGGCCCTCGCCCTCGGCGACCATGACCTCGAGAACCCTGCCGACCTGCTTCTTGTTCTCCTCCCAGGAGATCTCCTCCTGGAGGGCGACCAGGCGCTCGTAGCGCGCCTGCACGACCTCCTTGGGGATCTGCCCGCCCATCTCGGCGGCCGGGGTACCGGGGCGCTTGGAGTACTGGAAGGTGAAGGCGTTCGCGAAGCGGGCCTCGCGCACCACGTGCATGGTCTGCTCGAAGTCCTCCTCGGTCTCGCCGGGGAAGCCCACGATGATGTCGGTGGAGATGGCGGCGTCCGGCATGGCGGCGCGCACCTTCTCGATGATGCCGAGGAAGCGCTCCTGGCGGTACGAACGGCGCATCGCCTTGAGGACGGTGTCCGAGCCGGACTGCAGCGGCATGTGCAGCTGCGGCATCACGTTCGGCGTCTCGGCCATGGCGGCGATCACGTCGTCCGTGAAGTCGCGCGGGTGCGGCGAGGTGAAGCGGACGCGCTCGAGGCCCTCGACCTTGCCGCAGGCGCGCAGCAGCTTGGAGAACGCCTCGCGGTCGCCGATGTCGGAGCCGTAGGCGTTGACGTTCTGGCCGAGCAGGGTGATCTCGCTGACGCCCTCGGCGACGAGCGCCTCGACCTCGGCGAGGATGTCGCCGGGGCGGCGGTCCTTCTCCTTGCCGCGCAGCGCCGGGACGATACAGAAGGTGCAGGTGTTGTTGCAGCCGACGGAGATCGACACCCACGCCGCGTAGGCGCTCTCGCGGCGCGTCGGCAGGGTCGAGGGGAACGCCTCCAGCGACTCGGCGATCTCGACCTGGGCCTCTTCCTGGATCCGCGCCCGCTCCAGCAGCACGGGCAGCTGGCCGATGTTGTGCGTGCCGAAGACGACGTCGACCCAGGGGGCCTTCTTCACGATGGTGTCGCGGTCCTTCTGCGCGAGACAGCCGCCGACGGCGATCTGCATGCCCGGCCGCTTCGTCTTCACCGGGGCCAGCCGGCCGAGGTTGCCGTACAGCTTGTTGTCGGCGTTCTCCCGCACCGCGCAGGTGTTGAAGACAACGACGTCGGCGTCGCCCTCGGCGGTGCCCTCGGGTGCGCGCATGTACCCCGCGTCCTCCAGCAGGCCGGACAGCCGCTCGGAGTCGTGGACGTTCATCTGGCACCCGTAGGTGCGTACGAGGTAGGTCTTGGGTGAACGCACGTCACTGCTCCGGTCGCTGCTGCTGGTCATCCCTCAAGGGTAAGGGGATCCGCGGAACGCCCCTGTTCCGCCCGGCGGGACCGGCTTCAGGCGCCCGCACCCGCCCGGCGCCGCAGTACCGGCCGGGCCGGGCGCGCGGAGGACTTCCCGATCACCTCGGCCAGGGCCTCGACCGTGGGTGCCTCGAAGAGGGTGCGTACCCCGAGATCGATACCGAGCATGGTGCGCAGCCGGTTCACCAGCCGGATCGCCAGGAGGGAATGGCCGCCCAGGTCGAAGAAGCCGTCGTCGATACCGACCCCGTCCAGCCCGAGGGTCTCGGCGAACAACCGGCACAATAGTTCTTCCCGGTCGTTGCGCGGCGCCCGGCGCTCGCCCGTCGCTCCGTACCGCGGGGCGGGCAGCGCGGCACGGTCCAGCTTTCCGTTCGCGGTGACGGGCAGCGCCTCCAGGGTCACGAACGCCGACGGGATCATGTAGTCGGGCAGCGTCCCGGCCAGCTTCGCCCGCACCGCGGCAAGGTCCGGTCCGCCGTCCCCGGCGGGCACCACATAGGCCACCAGGCGCTGGTCGCCGGGCTGTTCCTCCCGTACCACCACCGCCGCCTGCCCCACCGTCGGGCACTGCGCAAGCACCGCTTCGACCTCTCCCAGTTCGACCCGGAACCCCCGCACCTTCACCTGGTCGTCCGTGCGCCCCAGGAAGATCAGCCGGCCGTCGGTGCTCCAGCGCGCCAGATCGCCGGTGCGGTACATCCGGGCACCCGCGGACCCGAACGGGTTCGCCACGAACCGGGAGGCCGTCAGCCCCGGCAGGCCCACGTACCCCCGTGCCAGCCCCGCGCCCGCCAGATACAGCTCGCCCGGCACACCGGCCGGTACCGGAACCAGCCAGTCGTCCAGGACGAGGAGAGAGGTGTTGTCCAGCGGCTCGCCCAGCGGCACGGTGCTGCCGATGTTGTGCCGCTGCCCGCCGGTGTACGGGTGCCCGGTGGCGCACAAGGTCATCTCGGTCGGACCGTAGGTGGTACGGACGACGGTGCCGGGGCAGCGCTCCAGCACATGTGCCACCGCTTGCGGGGATATGACGTCTCCACCGGTGGTGACCTCGGTCAGCCGGGCCAGACAGTCGCCAAGGTCCTCGGCCACCACCCGGAACAGCCCCGCGGTGAGGGACAGATGGGTGATTCCGCAGGTGGTGATCAGGTCCCTCAGCGCATACGCGTCCAGATCTCCGGGAGGGGCGACGACGACACAGCCGCCGTGCAGCAGTGGCGTCCAGAGCTCATAGATCGAGGCGTCGAAGGCGTGCGGGGAATGGAAGAGCACCCGGGCGGTCTCCCCGACCTGCCAGGAGGGGTCGCAGGCGAGGTCCATCACTCCCTGGTGGGTGATGGTGATGCCCTTGGGCTCCCCGGTGGAGCCGGAGGTGAACACCACATACGCCGCCCCCTCGGGTGCCACGGCCGCGGGCCGCCATGCGGGCCTGCCACCCGCCTGCGGACCGGCATGATCCGCGGTGACGACCAGCACCTCGGGCCCGCCCGGGGCCAGTCCCGCGACGAGCGGGGATTCCCGGTGCGCCTCGTCCGTCAGCAGGACCGGGCCGGACCCGCTCTCCACCACCCGGCGCATGCGCGCCAACGGGTAGGCGGTGTGCACGGGCAGGTACGCCCCGCCCGCCTTGAGGATGGCCAGGGTGGCCACGACCAGCTCGGCGGAGCGGCTCATCAGCAGCGGCACAAAGGACTCGGGTCCAACTCCGCGCTCCGCCAGGATCGCCGCCAAGTGGTCGGACCGGGCATCGAGTTCGGCGTAGGTCAGCCTTGTCCCGCCCGATTCCAGGGCCACCTTGTCCGGTGTCCTGGCCACTTGCGCGGCGAACGCCTCCACCACCGACACCGGCGGCCGCGAGGTGACCCGGCCGGCTCCCCTCGCGAGCAGTGCGGCCCGTTCCTGCTCCGTGGTCACCTCGATCTGCTGGATCGGCGTCTCCGGGTGCTCGGCCGCCTGCTCCAGGACCCTGCACAGCCGCTCGCCGATGAGCCTGGCGGATCCGGGATCGAAGAGATCGGCGGCATAGCCGACGAGGAGGTGCAGTCCCTCGCAGCCGCCGTCGGCGGTGTACCGCTCCTCCGCGGTGAATTCGAGGTCGAATTTGATCACGTTGAGAGTGCGGTCGACGACCTCGGTTTCCAAGTCGCCCAGGCGGAGCGGCGATTCCTCACCGTCCTTGGCCGCGACGGTGACCTGGAAGAGGGGGTTGCGGGCGAGGGAGCGGGCAGGCTGGAGTTCCTCCACCAACCGCTCGAACGGCAGATCCTGATGATCAAACGCAGCCAGATCCACCGCACGCGTACGGTCCAGCAACTCAC
>NZ_JBTHHU010000018.1:0-97949 GCF_059089585.1 Streptomyces sp. SX-6
CGCGCGGCCCGTGTGCCTGCGGTACGGAATTCCGGCGACCACGCGGGCGTCGTTCTATCTGTACTCCACGCCCGCCGAGGTCGACGCGCTGATAGCGGGCCTGGAGCACGTCCGGAACTTCTTCGGCTGACAGGACTGCACACCGTGAAGCTTGATTCGATGTACCAGGACGTCATCCTGGACCACTACAAGCACCCGCACGGGCGGGGCTTGCGGGACGGCGACGCCGAGGTGCACCACGTCAATCCGACGTGCGGCGACGAGATCACGCTGCGAGTGCGTCTGGACGGCGAGACGATCGAAGATGTCTCGTACGAGGGCCAGGGCTGCTCCATCAGCCAGGCCAGCGCCTCTGTGCTCAACGAGCTGCTGGTCGGCAAGGAGATCGAGGAAGCGCGCCGGATCCAGGAGACCTTCCTGGAGCTGATGCAGTCCAAGGGGCAGGTCGAGCCGGACGACGAGATGGAGGAGGTGCTGGAGGACGCGGTCGCGTTCGCCGGCGTCTCCAAGTACCCGGCCCGGGTGAAGTGCGCCCTGCTGAGCTGGATGGCGTGGAAGGACGCGACAGCACAGGTGCTGTCCGAGAGGAAGACCAAATGAGCGAGCACGTTGAGGAAGCTGTGACGGCGACGACGAAGCCGGCCACGGAGGAGGAGGTCCGCGAGGCCCTCTACGACGTGGTCGACCCCGAGCTGGGCATCGACGTCGTCAACCTCGGCCTGATCTACGGCGTTCACATCGACGACGCCAACATCGCCACCCTCGACATGACGCTGACGTCCGCGGCCTGCCCGCTGACCGACGTCATCGAGGACCAGGCGAAGTCGGCGACCGAGGGGATCGTCAACGAGCTCCGGATCAACTGGGTCTGGATGCCGCCGTGGGGCCCCGACAAGATCACCGACGAGGGCCGCGAGCAGCTGCGCGCCCTGGGCTTCAACGTCTGAGCCCCCTGTTGGCCTGACGCCGCGTTCAGCGCGGCGTCAGGCCACATCCATCAGGCCATCCAGAAGAACACCGCCGTCATCCGCTTCTCCTCCAGCGTCGTACCCCAGTAACCGGTGGCGCTGTGCATCATGTTGGCGGTGTAGAGCAGCAGCCGGTTGTACTTGTGCGGCACGCGGATGTCCTCGGTGAAGGAGTCCGGCGGGACGAAGCGCGTCCCCAGCGCGTCCACCAGGTTGTTGTGCGGCGCGATCACCATGTTCCCGCCCAGCAGGCCGCCGGGCAGGCTCTGCCGGTAGAAGGCGGTCCCGCAGTCCTTGGGCACGTCCGGGTTGAGATAGAGCACGGCCGCATAGCGGCACAGCGAGCGTGAATCCGTGTGAGGACGCGTTTCGCCCTCGCCCTCGCCGACCACCTGGACGCAGTTGTGGTTGAACGTACCGCTGCCGGCCGCCGACTCCACCCACAGCTTCCGGGCCCCGGTCGCCTTGCGCACCTGGCGCTCGACATGGGCGAGTTCGTCCGGCTCCAGCCCCGGCATGGTGCGCATCCCGGGCCACGGCTCCGGCTTGTGCGGATAACCCTCGACCCAGTCGTTACGGGCCAGGCAGCGCGCGCGGACGGCATCCGGGTCGGGCAGCGCGTCGTCGATGATCCAGTAGTCCCGGCCGCGGGTGGGCTTGCGGTAGGGGAGGACGGGGAGGGTCGGCATGCGGCAGACCCTATCCCCGTCAACTCCCAGGAAATTCACCTGATTTAGTAAACGCGACGCAAACCTCAAGGAGGGAATTTCCGTGCACCATCTCACGTACGGCGACATCGAAGCCGCTGCCGCACGCATCTCCGGTCACGTCCGTCCCGTCACCCTGGCCGCCCCGGCGGACCAACCCGGCGCGATGCGGCTGGCGTTGGAGTACTTCCAGCACACCGGCAGCTTCAAGGCGCGCGGTGCCTGGAACTTCCTGGCCGCGCACTGCGAGGCCGGCACCCTCCCCGACACCGGGGTCACCATCGCCTCCGGCGGCAACGCGGGCCTCGCCTGTGCGTGGGCGGCCCGGCGGCAGGGGATCACCGCCACGGTCTTCGTCCCCGAGACCGCCCCGCCGGTGAAGGTCTCCCGCCTGCGCCGGCTCGGCGCCGACGTGCGTCTCGTCGGCCGCGAGTACGCCGAAGCGCTCGCCGCCTGCGAGGAGTTCGCCGCCCGCAGCGGTGCGCTGGCCAGCCACGCCTACGACCATCCGCTGATCGCCGCCGGGGCGGGCACGCTGCTGGAGGAGATCCGGGCACAGGTACCGGACCTGGACACCGTGGTTGTCGCGGTCGGCGGCGGCGGACTCTTCGCCGGTGTCGCCACGGCCGCCCGCCACCACGGCATCCGCGTCGTCGCCGTCGAACCCGAGAACTCCCGCGCGCTGAACGCCGCCCTCGAGGCCGGGCGCGTCGTCGACGTCCCCGTCGAATCCGTCGCCGCCGACGCCCTCGGCGCCCGCCGGGCGACACCGCTCGCGCTCGCCGCGGCCCGCCACGAGGGCGTGCGCTCCGTGCTCGTACCGGACAGCGACATCGTCCGCGCCCGCCAGGACCTGTGGGACGACCGGCGCATCGTCGTCGAGCACGCGGGAGCGACGGCGTACGCGGCCATGGCCTCGCAGTACGTTCCGGCCGAGGGCGAGATGATCGCCGTCGTGCTGTGCGGCGCGAACACGGACCCCGCCGACCTGGTGTGAGCCCCGCCCATATTTGATCTTGGTCGGCCTATATTTGATCTTGGTCGCGCACCTGCGCGGCCAGGATCGCTTCATCACGCCATCGGGGATCAGGGGAACTTCGGCAGATGAGAATCGGACTCGCGCGTTCCATGGCCGCACTCGCGGCCACCGCCGTCATCGTGACCGGCGGCACGGCGGACGCCACCGCCGCGCCCGCACCGGTCGCACCGGACACCGCCGGTGTCCGCGCCGCGCTGCAGCGCATCGTCAACTCGGGCGCCCCGGGCGCGTTTGCCGTGATCCGCGATCACGGCAACCCCGAACTCGACCGGTCGCTGGCCGTCGGCAAGGCCGACCTCGACGGCACCCCCATGAGCGCCGGCTTGCGCTTCCGGGTGGGCAGCAACACCAAGATGTTCACCTCGGTCCTCGTGATGCGGCTCGTCGAGCAGGGCCGCATCGACCTGGACAAGCCGCTGCGCGACTACCTCCCCGAGGGCATGCTCCCGGAGAGCTGGGCCATCACCGGCCGCCAGGTGATGGAGCACCGCGCCGGTGTGTACGACCACACCAACGACCTCCTCGAGCAGCCCGGCGAGGAGACCACGGAGGCCTTCGAGAAGCGCATCCGCAACAACGTGTACGACCCCAAGGACCTCGTGGCCCTCTCGGTCAAGCACGGCCTGCAGTACACCCCGGGCACCAAGTACGCCTACTCGAACACCGACTTCGTGCTGATGGGCCTCGCCGTCGAGCACATCACCGGCCGCCCGTACGCCGACCTGCTCCGCGAGCAGATCCTCGAGCCGCTGGAGCTGAAGCACACCTCGTTCGTCGTGCCGCACAAGGAGATCGCCGGGCCGCACGCCACCGGCTACCTCACGAACGACGACCGCAGCAAGCCGCTGCTGGACTCCACCGAGCAGACCGCGTCCTGGATCTGGAGCGCCGGCGCCGTCATCTCCGATGCCGGGGACCTCGACCGCTTCCTCACTGCCCTGCTCGCCGGGAGCGACGGAGGACTGGTCTCCGACGAGTCGCTGAAGCAGATGACGAGCGTGATCCCGACGCCCACGGCGAAGGTGAGCTACGGGCTGGGCATCCGCGAAATCGCCCTGTCCTGCGGCAAGGTGCTCGGCCACGGCGGCATCGTCCAGGGCTACCAGACCCAGTCGTTCTCCACGCCGGACGGCACCCGCACGGTCGTCGTCTTCGCCAACGCGTCCAACAACGGCACGATCACGCAGGGCCTGACGAACACGCTCGAGCCCGCGTTCTGCGGCAAGGCGCCGATGGCGGCGAAGCAGCGGTCGCTCACCGGCACAGGCAACGGCGGTTACCGCTCCGTGCCGGTGGCGGACGACACCCGGCTCTAGCCAACCGTCAGCACGACCTTCCCCGTGACCCGGCCCGTGTCGCCGAGCGTGTGGCCCTCGGCGGCCCGGGCGAGCGGGAAGGTGGCCTCGACGACCGCCTTGAGCCTGCCCGTTGTCACCAGGTCGGCGATGGCCCGCATGCCGGCCTGGTCGGCCTCGACCAGCAGCGGGTAGGCCCGGGCCCCCAGGGCCGCGGCCTGCTCGGGGAGGTCCTCCGGGAAGTTGCGGATGGAGATGTTGACCAACTGGCCGCCGGGCTTGAGGACCTTGAGCGAGCGCACCGCCGTGTCGTCGCCGAGGGTGTCGAAGACGACGTCGACCGGGTCGATCCCGGTGAAGTCCCGGTTCCGGTAGTCGATCACCTCGTCCGCGCCGAGCTCGCGCAGCAGCGCGTGCTTGGGGGCGCTGGCCGTACCGATCACGTACGCGCCCCGCGCCTTGGCGATCTGCACCGCGAAGTGGCCCACGCCGCCCGCGGCGGCGTGGATCAGCACACGCTGGCCGGGCTGTACGTCCGCGGAGTCCACGAGGACCTGCCAGGCGGTCAGCGCGGCCAGCGGGATCGCACCCGCCTGGACGTGATCGACGTTCTCCGGCTTGCGGACCAGCGCCCGGGCCGGGGCGACGACGTACTCGGCGAACGCGCCGTGGCCGTACGGGTAGGGCAGCATGCCGAACACCTCGTCGCCGGGGCGGTGGATCGTCACGCCGAGCCCGACGGCCTCGACGACGCCGGAGACGTCCCAGCCGAGCACCTTCGGCAGGCTGCCGAGGAAGCCCGCGCCCTGCCGGTGCTTCCAGTCGGTCGGGTTCATGCCCGCCGCGCGGACACGGACGAGCACCTCGGAAGGGCCGGGCGCCGGACGCTCGATCTCCACCTCCCGCAGGACCTCCGGGCCGCCGTGGGTGTTCTGGCTGATCGCTTTCATCATGGTCATGAGAGCAGCATCCATCGGAACCGATCTGCGCTGACAGTGGCCCGAGGGCCATGATGTGCAAGGATCGGGCCATGCATCGTGTAGTGGTCCTGGCGCTGGACGGAGTCATCCCCTTCGAGCTGAGCCTGGCCTCCAGGCTGTTCGGGGCCGCCGCCGGCCCCGACGGCGAGCGCCTCTACGAGGTGATCACCTGCTCCGCCGACGGACGGCCCGTCCGCACCGCCGCCGACTTCTCGGTCACCGTCGAGCACGACGCGTCGGAGCTCGCCACGGCGGACACCGTCGTCATCCCCGCGACCGAGAACTTCGCCGGGATCCTCGACGAGGAGTCGATGCCGCGCCCGACGGCCCGGGCGCTGGCCCGTATCGGCCCCGAGACCCGGATCGTGGGCATCTGCCTGGCCACCTTCCCGCTGGCGGCACTCGGCCTGCTGGACGGCAAGGCCGCCGCCACCCACTGGTACCACGCCGAACGGTTCCGGCGGCTGTACCCCCGGGTCGAGCTCAGGTCCGACGTGCTGTTCGTGGATACGGGCCGCATCCTGACCTCGGCCGGTGCCGCGGCCGGCATTGACCTCCTCCTGCACCTGATCCGCCGGGACCACGGCAGCCGCGTCGCCAACCAGGTCGCCCGCCGCTGCGTCGTCCCCCCGCAGCGCGAGGGCGGCCAGGCGCAGTACGTGGAGCGCCCGGTGCCGCCGAGCTCGGACACCGGCACCTCCATGACCCGCGCCTGGGCACTGGACCGGCTGCACGAGCCGCTCCAGCTGTCCGACCTCGCGGAGCACGCGGGCATGAGCCGCCGCACCTTCACCCGCCGCTTCCGCGCCGAGGTGGGCATGAGCCCGGGGCAGTGGCTCACCCAGCAACGCGTCGACTTGGCACGCCAGTTGCTCGAGGGCAGCGATCTGCCGGTGAGCCGCATCGCCGAACGCGCCGGCTTCGGC
Organism: Streptomyces sp. SX-6; assembly: GCF_059089585.1. Lineage (NCBI taxonomy): Bacteria > Bacillati > Actinomycetota > Actinomycetes > Kitasatosporales > Streptomycetaceae > Streptomyces > Streptomyces sp. SX-6. The sequence continues at coordinate 5,916 of NZ_JBTHHU010000018.1, forward strand.
ACGGACGCCACGCTGCGGCAGCACCTGCACGCCGCGATCGGCGTCTCACCGGGCGCCTACCGGCGCACGTTCCGCGCGGTTACGGCTGAAATCCGTCGCTGAACGCGTTCAGCCGATCGGGCGCCCGAACCAGCGGGTGGCCGCTTCCCGCAGCCCTTCGCCGTCCGCCGGGCCGGCCCAGCACACGTGGCCGTCGGGGCGCAGGAGGACCGCGTCGGCGTCGAGCCCGTCGACGGGGGAGGCGGTGATGCGGTCGATGCGGTCGTGCCAGGGCTTGACCGCCTCGGCGAGGCCGTCGGCCGGGCCGCCGAAGCCGACGAAATCGACGAAGAGGCCGCGCCCGGCGCGCAGGGGGAAGGCCGACAGATGGGTGCCGGTGCGCGGATGGGTGCCCGGCATGTCGTAGCGGATGTCGAGGCCGGAGATCATGCCGGCCAGGAGACGGTTGGCGTCCGGGGTGGCGAGGACCTCGGTCATGATGCCGCGCAGGGCGACGACGTCCTCGTCGGGGATCAGCATGACGCCCTGGGCCCGGGTGTTCTGCAGGACGCGGGCGCCGACCGGGTGCCGCTCGGCGTGGTAGGTGTCCAGCAGGCCCTCGGGCGCCCAGCCGTGCACCGCCCCCGCGAGCTTCCAGCCGAGGTTGAAGGCGTCCTGCACACCGAGGTTGAGGCCCTGGCCGCCCGCCGGGAGATGGATGTGGGCGGCATCGCCGGCCAGCAGCACACGGCCGTTCACATACCGCTCGGCCTGGCGCGACGCGTCGGTGAAGCGGGACGCCCAGCGGATCTCGCGCAAGCTCAGCTTCGACCGGAGCGCGCGTACACGGGTGAGGGCGGTACGGACCTCGTCCCCGGTGACCGGGGCATTACGGTCGAGGCCCTGCTGCTCGGGTCCGCCGAACAGGATGCGGCAGACCCCGTCGCCGAGTGGCAGGACGAACGTCCCCAGCCCGTCCGTGTTGTCGAACGGCGGCAGTTCCCAGTCGGCGGGCAGCGGCGGGTCGGCGTCGATCACCACGTCGGCGACCACCATCGAGACGCGGCCGTCCCGGCCGGGGAACCCCACGCCGAGCTCCCGGCGCACCCGGCTGCGCCCGCCGTCCGCGCCGACGAGATACGCCGCGCGCAGGCGGTGCGGACCGTCCGGGCCGGTGACCGTCACGGTGACCCCGGTGGAGTCCTGCTCGAATCCGGTCAGTTCGTGCCCGCGAAGGACGGGGATCCTGTACGTGGCGAGATGATCCTCGAGGAACTCCTCGACTCTCGCCTGCGGAATGCCCACTTGATAGGGGAAGCGGGTCTCGAAGACCCCGTAGTGCAGCGGTATTCCGGCGAAGTGCCCGTCGGGGATCCGGGCCAGGGCCTGTTCGGCGATCGGCTCGAGCCAGCCGCGCAGATCGAGCACCTCGGCGGTGCGCGGCTGGAGGTTGAGCGCCCTGGACTGTCCGCTCCGCTCGGGCGACTTCTCCAGCACGACGGTGCGCACCCCGGCCAGGCCCAGCTCGTTGGCGAGCATCAGACCGGTGGGGCCCGCTCCCGCCACGATCACATCGAAGTTCACGTCCCTGTCCCCTTCTCAGGCCTTCATGCCGTGCCGGTCGAGGAAACGGCCGTGGAAGAACAGCAGCCCTCCCAGCACCACGAGCCACTGCAAGGTGCTCACCAGCGGCACCCAGCCGACCGGCAGCGTGAGCGCCAGCACCACGCGTATGCCTGCGTCGGCGGTGAAGACCGTCCCCCAAATCGCGGACAGCACCCGAGCATTACGGCGGAAACCGGGCTCACTCTCCCACCTGGCCTCCCACTTCTGCCACCCCTCCTCGCCGGCCTTGGCGAGGACGATCGGCCGTGCGGTGGACATGACGTACGGGCGCCGGTTCGGCAGCAGCGTGCCCAGGATCCACAACCCCACCAGGCCGAAGAACCAGCTGTCCCTGATGAGCAGCGCGCGGGGGCTGCCGGTCACCATCGACATCAGCGCGCCGACCACCATCAGGCACAGGACGAACACCGGCATGGCCTCCACCTTGCGGCGCTTCACCATGCCGTACACGATCCACGGCACCGTGAGCAGGCTGCCGATCAGCAGCGCCGGCAACTGGCCCACTCCTGCTGCCTGCAGGCCGTAGAAGCTGCCGAGCGGGAGGGCCAGTTCGAAGACGAGCTGCTGCAGGATGAATGTGCGCAGTGCGGCCTTCTTCTCCCGCTCGGTGCGCTCCTGTCGGCGGGGCGTCATCAACTCGGTCACTGTGTCCTCCGGGTGGCGTGGTCGAAGAGGTCGGCCAGTTCGCGGCCGCACGCCGCCGCGTCGATGGCCGGGTCGTGCACGGCTCGGGTCACCAGCGTGTCGATGGCCCCGCGGAGCGCGAGCACCATCACCTCGGCGTCGAACTCACGGAATGCCCCGGCCCGTTGGCCCTCGCGCATGCGCTCCGCCTGGAGGCTGACCATGCCCTCGATCGAAGCGGCGAAGTCCTGCCTCGTCCCTTCGCCGTCCCGGGTGTGGCCGAGTACCTCGATCAGGGCCAGAAGGTGCTTGGGGTGCTCCGCCACCAGCGCGAAGTTCGACTCGATGTAGGCCCGCAACCGGGCGGCGTAGGCGGACTGGGCCTCGATCCTCGACTGCATATAGGCACCGTTGACCCGCATGCACTCGGCGGCGACCTCCCGCATGAGGTCGTCCTTGCCGGAGAAGTGGTACGAGATCATCCCGGTGCTGCTCAGCCCGGCCTGCTTGGCGATCCTCGAGAACGTGGTCTTCGCATAGCCGACGTCGGCGATCACCTCGATCGCGGCCCCCACGATCTGCGCCCGCCGGGCCGCCTCGGTGAACGTCCGCCCCGATGCGCCTGCCTTCTGCTTGGCCGCATCATTTTTTGCTTCCATAAGCAAAACCGTACGGCGTAGTTGCTCAGCTGAGCAAGAGCTGGTTCGGTCAAGCAATGGCCAAGGGAGTGCCGAGACTCAGAGGCCGCCGGTGAAGAGCAGCAGGTTCGGCGTCGAGGGCTGCACGTTCGTCAGCACCCCTTGCGTGGCCTGGGAGTTGAGCCACTTTGCTACGGCGGCCGAGGTCGCCCCCGGATTCTGGGCCCGGTACAGAGCCGCCACGCCCGTCACATGCGGCGCGGCCTGCGAGGTGCCGCTCTTGGTCGCGGGGCCGCCGCCCGGTTTGGTGGAGATGATGTCCTGGCCGGGGGCGAGGATGCGGACACACGCCCCCCAGTCGCTGAACCCGGTCATCTTGTCCGTGATCTCCGTCGCCCCGACGACCACGGCCTGCTTCGCGCTGCCCGGGGAGTTCTGGCACGCGTCCGTCGGGGGCCGCCCCGGAAGGGCGTTGCCGGCCGAGACGACCGGGACCACGCCCCGGTCCGCGAGATCGTTGACGGCCGCGTTCGTCGAGTCCGAGACGGGACCGTTGAGCGAGGCGTTCAGGACGGCGGGCGCCACGAAGTTCTGGGCCACCCAGTCCAGGCCCGCGTCGAGCCGGGCCGTCGAGGTGCTGCCGGCGCAGTCCAGCACCCGGACGCTGACGAGCGTGACCTTGCGCGCGACGCCGTACGTGGCGCCGCCGACGATCCCCGCCACATGCGTGCCGTGCCCGGTGCCGGCCACACAGTCGCTGCCATTGCCGCCCGCGTCCACCAGGTCGACGCCCGGCCTCGCGCGGCCGCCGAACTCGCTGTTGCCGTAGTCGATGCCGGTGTCGACGATGAACGCGGTCACGCCCTCGCCCGTGCCCTTGACGTTGAACTGGCCGTCGAGGGGGAGCGTGCGCTGGTCGATGCGGTCCAGCCCCCAGGAGGCGGCCGGGGCTGCCGCCCGTCCGTTGGCCTGCGACACGTTGACCTGCGGCACATTGGCCTGCGGCACGCTGGACGCGCTGAAGACCGCGTCCTCCTCCACCGCCTCGACCTCCGGCGTACGGCGGACGGCGTCCAGCTGCTGGGGGGTGAGCGTCGCGGCGAAGCCGAGCAGCGCGTGCGTGTAGACGACATCCGGCGTGACGCCCAGCGTGCCGCTGAGCGTGCGCGGGCTCGACCCCTGGCGCATCCGCACGATGTAGTGACCCGGCACGGCCTTCCCCGACGTCTTGTGCAGCGGAGCGAGACGGCTCGGGACCGGATCGGAGGAGGAGTACGGGGCGGCCGCGGTGGCGGCGATCGCCATCAGCAACGCCGCGAACGCGCAGAGTCTCGGCAGTTTCATGCCCTCTGGATATGACGGCCGCGGCCGCCCCGCGACCGTGGCTGAGCCAACCGGCGGTGCGCCCCGGCCCGCCCTGAGTTCGCCTTGGACTGCCTGGTCCGGTTAGGTTTTCGGACATGACCGATGCTGTTGTCTCCCCCCGCCCCTCCGGTGCCGTTGCCGCCGGTCTCGCCACGATCGCCGCGGACGGCACCGTCCTCGACACCTGGTACCCGGCCCCCGAGCTGGCCGACGCGCCCGGCCCGGTCGGCACCGAGCGGCTGACCGCCGAGCGCGCCGCGGAACTGCTGGGCGAGGCCGCCGCCAAGGCGGTCGGCCCGGACGCGCTGCGCGGGGTCACGGTCGTCGCCGTCCGTACGGTCATCGCCTCGCTCGAGGACAAGCCGGCCGACGCGCACGACGCCTACCTGCGGCTGCACCTGCTCTCGCACCGCCTGGTCAAGCCGCACGGCCAGAACCTCGACGGCGTCTTCGGGCTGCTCGCCAACGTCGCCTGGACCTCGCTCGGCCCCGTCGCGGTCGACCAGCTGGAGACCGTGCGCCTGAACGCCCGGGCCCAGGGCCTGCACCTCCAGGTGACCAGCGTCGACAAGTTCCCGCGCATGACGGACTACGTCGCCCCGTCCGGCGTCCGCATCGGCAACGCCGACCGGATCCGCCTCGGCGCCTACCTCGGCTCCGGCACGACCGTCATGCACGAGGGCTTCGTCAACTTCAACGCCGGCACGCTCGGCACGTCGATGGTCGAGGGCCGCATCAGCGCGGGCGTCGTCGTCGGCGACGGCACGGACATCGGTGGCGGTGCCTCCACGATGGGCACGCTGTCGGGCGGCGGCAAGCAGATCATCTCGATCGGCGAGCGGTGCCTGCTGGGTGCGGAGTCCGGTATCGGCATCGCGCTCGGCGACGAGTGCGTCGTCGAGGCCGGGCTGTACGTGACCGCGGGTACGCGGGTCACGCTGCCGGACGGCGAGGTCGTCAAGGCCCTGAACCTGTCCGGTGCCAGCAACATCCTCTTCCGCCGCAACTCAACGACCGGTGCGGTCGAGGCCCGCCCGTACAAGGCGAACTGGGGCGGCCTGAACGAGGCGCTGCACGCCCACAACTGACCGTTGGGGGTGGCCCCCGAAACCGCGCTGCGCGCGGTTGTCCTCAAGCGCCGGACAGGCTGGATAGTGCTGGGCCGGGCGCGAAATTTAAGCCCGTCCGGCGATTGAGGGCGAGCGGCGGAGCCGCGACAAAGGGGGTCTGGGGCGGAGCCCCAGGAGACGGCGAGAGGGTGGGGCCGGGGCGACACCCCCTGGCGCGCCCATGACGCGCTGCGCCACCATGGGACCGTTCCGTCCACGGACAGCGGGAGGGCTCCATGAAGCTGGGCAAGCCGATCGCCATCGGGTTCGCGGAAGAGATCGCAGAGGCCGAGGAAACCGAGCAGCCCGCCGTGCCGGAGGCCGAGGCATCCGAAGAGCCCGTTCAGCCCGTCCCGGCCGGGCGATGAGGCTGCGGCTCTCCGAGGAACACCCGACGGAGCCGCCGACCGGCTACAAGATCGCCTACCCCGTGCTGTCCCACCACGGCACCCGGTCCGGCTTCACCGGCGTCTCCCTCGGCGGCGGCGCACCGTACGGCGTCGTGGACGACGCCCGGTGCGTCTACGGCCGCCGCCACCACGCCCCCGCCCGCCGCTGCGACTGCGGCTTCCACTGCCTGCACTCGCTCGACGAGGCCCTCGGCCTCACCTGCGCGGGGGCGCACCGCCGCGCCGTCGTGCTCGAAGTCGCCGTGCTCGGCGCGTACATCCGCTACGAGCGCGGCATGCGCTACGCCCGCCAGCGCGTGCGCTCCGTCCGCGTCGGGCTGTGCGCCTGCGGCCGGGAGGCCACGCGCTTCACGGACGCGGGCTGGGGCAGACCCGGCTGGCGGGTGGTGTCCGCCGACTGCGGCGGATGTGCGCTCGGCGTCACCGGCGTGACGTTCGCCGAGTTCGCCCGGCTGGCCGGCGGCCCGCTGACGATCACCGCCGAAAGACACGACGGCAACGGCCCGGCAGACCTGACCGTGCCCGAACTGATGGCGGAGGCCGCCCTGCTCCAGGCCCGACTCGACTGGTTCCAGGGCAAGTTGGAGAGGATCTCAGGAAGCTGAGGCCACCAGCTCACCGTACGCCGCGAGCAACGCCTCCGTACGCGCCCGGTCCGCCGCCCGCAGCGGCGGCCGGACGGCCCCGCCGGGCAGCCCCAGCGCGTTCAGCAGCGCCTTGGCCGTGACCGTACCGGGCAGCCCGCCCGCCATCATCGCCGCGATCAGCGGCAGCGCGCGCTGGTGATGCCGGGTCGCCTCCGCGTTCTCCCCGCGGTCGAACGCGTCGAGCACCGCGGCCAGTTGCGGCCCCGCCACATTGGCGACCGTGCTCACGAACCCCGCTCCGCCCACCGCCCGCAGCGGCAGGTTCAGCTCCTCGCAGCCGGAGTAGTAGGCGAGCCCCGTGGCCGCGATGACCCGCGAGCTGCCCAGCAGGTCGTACGCACAGTCCTTGACCCCGGCGATGCGCGGGTGCTCGGCGAGCCGCAGCATCGTGTCGGGCTCGATCCGGGTGCCGGTCCGGCCCGGGATGTCGTAGAGCATCACCGGGACCCCGACCCCGTTGGCCACAGCACGGAAATGCTCCGCGATGTCCTCCTGCGGCGGCTTGCTGTAGTACGGGGTCACCACGAGCACCCCGTCCGCGCCCGACTCCTCGGCCTGGCACGCCAGTTGGACCGTGTGCCGGGTGTCGGCGGAACCCACGCCCGCCGTGATGCGCGCCCGGCCCGCCACCGCTTCCACCACGGCCCGGATGAGCAGGCTCTTCTCGGCGTCGCTGGTGGTCGGCGACTCGCCGGTCGTCCCGCTGAGCACCAGCCCGTCGCAGCCGCCCGCTCCGACGAGGTGGTCGGCGAGGCGTTGCGCCCCGTCGAGGTCGAGGTCCCCGGCCGCGGTGAAGGGGGTGACCATGGCGCAGACAGCACGGCCGAAGGAGCTGGAGGGATTGGAGGTCATGCCCCCGATTCTGGGCCCCTTCGACCGTACAGGTCTATTTACTTGTTCTTCGCCGACCGCTAAGCATTGCTACATCGCTACGGCGTCCAGCGCAGCACCTGCGGGTCGTGGTCGCTCGCCTGGTCGGCGAACTCGGCGTTGATGTGCACGATGTCGTAGTCGGTGCGCTTGACGTGGCCGCTGGTCAGGATGTGGTCGAGCACCTGCGAGTTGCCCTGGTAGACGTAGCCGTAACGCTCCTTCCGCGGCAGGTGGTCCACCTGGTCGGTGAGCGCGCCGCCCGCGGTGAGGGTCTTCAGCGCGGGCGAGAACTGGTAGTCGTTGAGGTCGCCCGCGACGATCACGTTCGCGCTCTTGTCGGCGGCGAGCAGCTGCCGGACGAAGGTGTTGACGGCCTTCGCCTGCTCGCCGCGCTGGACCTCGGAGGTACGGGCCGGGGGCTGGACGATGCTGTCGAGAGGCTTGTCGCCGCCCTTGGAGTTGAAGTGGTTGGCGACGACGAAGACCTTGTTGCCCCGGAAGGTGAACTCGCCCGCCAGCGGCTTGCGGCTGTGCTTCCAGGCCGGGTTGGCCGGGTCGATACGGCCGGGGGAGACGGACAGCGCGGCCTTGCCGCCCTCGCGCACGGCCTTCACCGGGGTGGTCGCGTCACCGCCCGGCCTGTCGGTGAAGGAGACGCGCGCGGGGTTGTAGAGGAACGCGGTACGGATGTTGCCGCCCGGCTGGCCGCCGTCCTCGCCGTCGACGGGGCTGATCTGCCGCCACCGGTATGCGGGGCCGCCCGCCGCGGCGATGGCGGCTGTGAGCTTCTTCAGCGTCACGCCCGCGTCCACGGTGCCGTCGTTCACCGGCCCGTTGTCGTCCTGGATCTCCTCGACGGCGACGATGTCGGGCGAGGCGAGGTTGGTCACCAGCGCACTCGCCAGGCGGTCGAACTTCGCCTGCGGGTTCTTCGGGGAGAGGTTCTCCACGTTGTAGGTGGCGACGGCCAGTTCACCGCCGCGCTGCTTGCGCGTGGTCTCGCGCTTGAGGCCGTGGCTCTCGAGCCGGCCCAGCTCGGTGGCGCGCAGCGTGTAGCCGCCGTGGTTGTCGTAGTCCAGCGGCCCCGTCGTGGCGCCCGTCAGCCGGTCGCCGACGTCGGCCACCGGGAAGGGGTGCCGCGCGGCCGGCAGGAGCGAAGCGACCTTGATCCGGGCCGGGTTGGGGTCGGCGTACGAGCCGTAGAGCGTGCCGCCGCGCACGGTGCGGTTGTGGCGCGGGTCGGCGGTGACCCACAGCTCGTGGTACGAGTTGGTCGCGCCGACGACGGACGCGTTGCGGACGGAGACCCGCATGCCCTCCAGCGACTTGAACCGGTCGAGCGCGTAGCGCCCCGGCTTGAGCGGCAGCTTCTCGATCGAGCCGCCGTGCGCGTCGGGCGCGTACGCGGCCGGGACCGACGCCGCGTCCAGCACGACGGCCGCGGGCAGCGCGTTGCCGGACGACTGCACGCTCCACTGCGCCCCGGTGAGCTCGGTGACCGACTGCAGGCCCGCCTGCTCGCCGCCCGGGTAGTACTCGGTGACGGTGCCGGAGACGAGCACCGCGTCCCCGACGGCGACGGACGGGCTCGTCCGGCCGGTGTAGACGAAGAGCGCCTCGCTCGTGGCCGGGTTGTTGTCCGGGTGCGGGTCCTGGAACCAGAAGCCGCGGGCCGAGCCGGAGTCCCGTACGGCCGTCACGACGCCCGGCACCCCCTGCACCTGCTTCCCGGCGAGGGGGGAGACGCGGGAGGCGCCCTGGACGTCGTGGATGCGGATGCCCGCCGCGTTCGCGGAGGGGGCGGTGAGCAGGCCCGCCGCGAGCGCGGCGGATATCAGGGTGCCGAGGGTGGCGGCAGATCCGGGCGTGGGTCGTCGCACGGTTTCTCCGATGGTGGGGATGATGGAATGGAGTCAAGAAATCGTCAAGATCGATATCTACGCGCGTCAAGACCAGGCCTGTCAAGGGAAGTTGTCAAGATCTCGCAGGCATCCGCCCTTGTCGGGTACATGAACCGGGCGGCATGGGCCCAAATCCGTCTACGCTTGGCCCGGTGTGCGCCGCCGAGACCGGCCGCCGCCTCATACCGCCACACCGAGGAGATGACCCCCCTGATGTCCGGAGACCGCCCGACCATGCCGCCGGTACGGCTTCACTCCGACGCGGAGCTGGCGCGGGACGCGCTCTCCGCGCCGCTGTTCGAACGCGCCGCACGGCTCGCCCGCTGGGCCGGTGAGGGCACCCCGGTCGGCGCGGGCGGCGAGCTCCTCGCCGAGCAGCTGCGCACCGCCGCCGGGATCCTCGGGCTCGAGGGCGACGAGGACGGCCCCGCGTACACCGCCGAGGCCTGGCAGCTCGCCCTGGACACCGGGCTCGTCGAGTTCACCGAGAACGCCGACGGTGCCGCCGCCGATGAGGCCGCCCCCTCCTCCGACGAGCCCTGCGGCACCGCCGTGGCCGGCGAGGAACTCGCCACGCTCACCTCCGGCGCCCCGCAGGACATCCTCGACCTGTGGCTCGGCGGCTTCGAGACCGTCCTGGCCGACGCCGCCGCACCCGACCTGGCCGACATCGTCGAGCAGCTCTCGGAGGGCGGGGAGCTCGACCTCGACTCCCTCGACTGGAACCCCGAGGAGGAGGCCGACTTCCTCGACGGCGTCCTCGGCAACCTCTACATGCTCACCGCACTCGACGAGGGCTCCCGCGAGCGGCCCGTACCGCTGCCCGCCCTCGCCGCGTCCATGATCGTCCCGGATGACATGGACGAGCCCACCGACGACATCCTCGAAGAGGTCTCCGACGCGATGATGCGCCTGGACGACCAGTTCCGGCTGCTCGCCCCCACGGGCATCGTGGACTACCAGCCCGTCGACGAGACGCTGATCGAAGAGGTCGACGGCGAGGGCCACATCCGCGAGTCCGTCGACGGCGTGCCCTCCGGCCTCCCCGAGGAGGAGGACGTCAGCCGCTACGGCATGGTCGCCCTCACCCCCCTCGGCATCTTCGCCGTACGCTCCCGCATGATCGAGGCCGGCGTCGACGCCCCGGTCGTCGGCGACCTGGCCGAGGCCGATGCCGCCGACCTCCTCGCCGCCCTCCCCGCCCACCCCGAGTCGGCCGCCCGCACCGAGGCCGAACTCTGGCTCGCCCGCCGCACCCCCGTGGACGCCGCCCGCGAACTCCTCGCCGCCGCCCGCGGCGACGACGAGGACGCCCCGCTGCGCCGCCTCGCCTGCCAGCAGGCCCTCACGCTGGCCGGCGCCGAGGCCGAGCCCGCGTTCCGCGAGGTCCTCGGCGACCGCTGGCTGGGCGGCCTCGCCCGCGTCTGGCTGGCCGAGCGCGGAGCGCAGGACGTCCCCGAGCCCGGCGAGGCCATGGTCTTCTGGCTCACCGTCGACACGATCGCCGCCCAGCTCATGATCGGCGGCGACTCGGACGAGCTGCGCCTGCTGGTGCAGGAGCTGGTCGGGCAGCACAGCGGCTTCTTCGACACGGCGTGGAAGGTGGACCACCCGGCCACGGCCGACGTCCTCGAGGCGATGGGCCGCCTCCACCCGGAGAAGAAGATCGCCAAGGAGGCCCGCAAGGCGGCCTTCAAGGCGCGATCGCGCCGCTGAGGCTCGCCAGTCTGCGGTAGGACTCCAACAGGGCGGCGCGGTCGTGGGTGTTGGTCGTCACCAGCACCTCGTCCGCGCCCGTCCGCCCGACGAGCGCACCGAGCTCCGCCGCCACTTCCGCCTCCGTACCGTGGATGTGCCCGGCCAACCCGGCCTCGTAGAAGCCCCGTTCCCGCTCCGTCATCGCCAGCGCCTCGATCTCCTCGGCGGGACGGAGCGGCGGGAACGACCCGTGCGTCCGCGAATGCGCGAGCGCCCACGCCTCGGGCACGAGCACCCGCCGCGCCTGCTCCGTCGTTTCGGCAACGGCGACGTTCCCCGCCACCACGACATACGGCCGCTCCCACCACACGGACGGCCGAAAGGTGGCCCGATACCGCTCGATGGCGGCGAGCGTCTTGTCCTTGCCCTTCAGCCCGCCGATCACCAGTGCCGCCCCGGCCTCCGCCGCCACCTGCGCCCCGGCGTCGTTGGCGAGCACGAACGCGGGCATCCGCAGCCCCTCGGCGGGCCGGGCGTGCACCTCATCCACTCCACCGGTGAACCACCGCGCCAGCTCGGCGAGTTGCTCCCCGAACCCCTCCATCGCATCCTTCTCGGTGCCGAGCGCCCGCCGGATGCCGTCGGTGAACCCGACCGACCGCCCCAGCCCCATGTCGACCCGCCCCGGGAACAGCGACTCCAGCACCCCGAACTGCTCCGCCACCACCAGCGTCCGGTGATTGGGCAACATCACCCCGCCCGTACCGACCCGGATCCGCTCCGTCCCCGCCGCAACCGCCGCCGCCAGCACGGTCGGCGCCGACCCCGCGACCCCGGGCACGCTGTGGTGCTCCGACACCCAGAACCGGTGATACCCGAGCTCCTCGGCCTGCCGCGCGAACCGCACGGTGTCGCGCAGCGCCTCGCCGGGGGAGTGGCCCTGGCGGGTGTGGGAACGATCGAGGATGGAGAGCCGGATCGGTGGCATCACTGAGGTCACACCTGTCTCAACGAGGCTGGGGCGCAAGGATTCCCGCGCGCCGGTGGCAGGGGGCACGAGTCGGGTACGGGTTTCCCCACGGGCCGAGCCCCCGGCCCGTGGGGAAACCCGTACCCGATTACGCTGCCTGGTGTGACCCCCTACTCCCTCGCGTTCTACGTCGACGTCGTGACGTCCGGAACCGCGCTCGGCGCAAAGACGACGGACACGCCCGAGCGGGTCACCGAGCTCTTGGGGCAGGACTTCGCCGAGAACGAGCTCGGCGAGTACAACTTGTCGCGCGACTACGGCGCGACGGAGTTCTTCTGGACACGGGAGTCCGCCGATCACCCGTGGACGGGCCACCACTTCACCCTGCGGGTGCACTCGCTCGCGGGGCGGGGAGGGGCGGTCGTCAACGCGGCGATCCGGGCCCGGTACGGGCGGTTCGACCGCAGACTGCGCTTCGACAAGCTGCGGCGACTACTCGAGAGACGGGGGCACGCCACTCTTGGAGGTAACGGATTCGCCGCACTACCGCACGTACTGGCAGCCGGAGTCGCTGGTGTCGGTCACGGTCATCGGCGCGAAGGAGGAGTACTTGACGCCGGGCAACCTGCGGGTCGGTGATGTGTACAGCATCAGCGCGCCGATAACCCGCGAAGAGGTGGAGTGGCGCAGGTCGCGCTGACTCGGCACCTGTACTTACTTGGGCTTTCGCACTGCTCCGGCAGGCCAGACGACATCAACGGCAAGGCCCGCCTCGCGAGCTTGGAATACGGTGTCGGCAGTGCCGCCCTTGCCGGTCGAGGGCGTGCCGTCCCACACTGCGATGAGGCGCTCTGCCCGCGCCAGCAACTCCAGGTTGGCTGCCGTGTATGCCTCGCGGTTCGCTGTTTCGTGGGGCATTACGAGAACTTCCTCAGCAGCTTGGACGAGGCGGTCGAAGGTTGCGGTGTGCTCGGCCTTCACCTTTGCTGTGCGGTAGTCCCGGGATGGGATGACGACGACGAGGCGTCCGCCGATGGCGAGGACGGCGTCCGCGAACAGGGAATCCGCGCCCTTGGCGATGCAGGAGACGCCCACCAGTTGACCGGCGTACTGGTGCAGGAGCGCGTCGAGGGCCTCGCGGACGAGGAGGTGGCTTTCGTCGGTGAGGTCCATGTGCCCGGTCACGGCGATTGTGGTCACGTGCATCTCCTTCAGCTGGCGAGCAGGCCGCGGATCCTATCGCGTGCTTCCCGGACATCGCGGGCGGCTGCGCCGCCCACGGTGTAGGGGTACAGGCCGCGCAGTTGCGTACGGACCCGGCTGGACATGGTCAGTTCTGCGGCTTCGACAGCTTTGTGTGTCTGGGTGGCCGCGTTCCTGACATCTCCCATGAGGAAGTGGCATTCTGCCAGTCCGATTCGGTCGAGGGCGTGGCTGCGGCCGGCCTCTTCTCCGCGCCGTTCCAGGGCCGAGCAGATCTCGGCGGCTGCGGCTTCCGCATGCCGTGCGGCATCTTGCCGGGCCAGCTCCAGCAAGCGCCCGCCCGTTACTCCCGCAAGTTCGGCCTCGTCGAAGTAGGCGATCCAGTACGGCTCTTCGCTCTCGTGCCCGGCCGACGCGAGGGCTTCCGTGGCCTGGGCAGTGGCACGTCGGAAGGCCGCGACCCGCCCCATGGCAGCGAACGCCCATGCCTCGCGGGTGTGGAGCATGGCCCGAACCCGCGGCCCGGCCTGTTGTCTGGATCCATCCTGGGCAAGACGGACGAGTTCGAGGGCGTCCTGCGGCCGGTCCTGGTAGAGCATCTGCCGGGCCATGCCGGCAAGCACGTTGGCGCCGAAGGAGGTGTCCTGGCATGCATGGGCCGACCTCAAGGCGAGTCGGTAGTACTCCTGGGCTCTGCGCTGAAGTCCTGAATCCCATGCCATCGTCGCGGCTGTTCCGGCAAGGTGCGCCATGACGCGGTAGAGCCTGCGCTCCACATGCTCACTCTGGTGCTCTTCAAGGGCTCCTGCTACTTCGGCAAGCTGTCCGGCGACTGCCTTCCGGCGAAGGCCGCCGCCGAACTGGTGATCCCAGCGCCGGAACGCCTGGGCTGTCTGCTCCAGTTCCGCCACCTCGCGCGTACCGAGGCTGCCTCGGTGACGAACAGGGCGTTTGACACCCGGCTGGGGTTGCAGCCACGCCTCCAGCGGGTCCAGAAGTGCCGTGCCGGTTACGGCTGTTGCAGCAAGAGCACGGGATGCTGACCTCCGATCCATCACAAGGTCACTCTTGGTCACGCTACTGGCCAGGTCAACTGTGGCTTCCGGATGCCACGCTGTGCCGTCGCACTGCGGTTCCTTGACGGGCGCGGCGGGCACCGGGTCCTGCGTTTGTTCCCATGCCCGGGATGCCAGGCCGACGAGACCGCCCGGAATGCGCAGCCCGTCTGCGATCCGGGCGATTACCTCGAAGGAAGTCACGTGCTGCGAGCCGCTGATGATCAGGGAGACCTTGCCCGGAGAAAGACAACAAGCTGCGGCGATACGGTTCTGTGTCAGGCCGCCCCACTTCTTGAACAGGGCGAACGCTGCAGCGAAGTCGTGTTCCGCCAAGGCGCAACGGACGTCTTCCCGTTCAAGAACGCCAGGGGCAAGCGGGCCCGTATTGCACTCCATGGGGTTGCCTTCCGGAGGGCGTCGTCGTACGGCCGGGCGCTCCCGGCACGGTGACTCCAACGAGGCTATTACCGCCTGGGTAACCCCCGCAGGTCATTCCCCTGGCGCCTCCACGCAACGAGTCTGGAGGCGCAACCTCCAAGCCCTCAACCAGGGGAACTCCATGACCACCAGCGCTTTCGGCGTCCGACGACCGTTGACGGGAGACGTGTTGTCATGCCGATGACCCGCCAGGACCGACCGCTCTTCACGACGGAATGTCGGACCGGCCAGCACGGCCGCTGCTGCGGGGAGACCATTGTCCGCCGCATCGGTACCACAACGCAGGCCATCGGCAAACTGCCCTGCCCGTGCGACTGCCACCAGCCGAGGGAAACGAGTAAAACCGCATGACTCATCCATCCGTCCCCGCGGCCCTCACGTCGCTCGGCTCCGCGGTCTGGCTTGTGTCACGGGAACGGCGCCCAAGCGACGCCTACGAGGCATGGGCGCGGGGGACGACCGCCACGCTCCGAGTGGGCATCCACTTCGACGCCGTCCATCTGCCTGCCGCCCTTGTGGAGAACGGCATCCACGGCATCAAAGACAGGGCAGCCATCGAGCGCCACTTCCGTACGGTAGGCATCACCAGCGCAGCCATCGTCTCCCGTGCACAGGACCGGTACAGCGTGCTCGTACCGCCCGGCACCGCCCTGGCTTGGACCGAGCCCGGAACCGAGTGCATCGGCAGCGACCACCCCGTCAACTACCTGGCGGTTCCTGTACCCACGCGCAAGGAACCACCGGGCGCCTACTGGCTGCTCCCGGCGCCGAACAATGCGGGCAAGCTGACCCCGCCCAATTGCGTACGGGCTCTGCTCGCCAAGGATCCTCCCGGTGTTGGCGAGGCGCGTCTGGCAGTGGGCTCGCGACTGACGGGGCAACGGTTTATGTAGGGCCATTCATGGCCTGAGTTGCCGGGCTTGAGGGTCGTAGCAGACCAGGCCCATCGATGATGCAACATCTGCTGCATAGGCCGATGCTTCATTGGCCATGCTGTAACGCATCGGGAAGTAGAGCAGCGGACCACTGGCTTCACCGATCAGCGGACCGGTAGACCATGGGGAGACATCCTCGTCTTCGTCTTCCGTGAGGTCGGGCCATCGCTTCAGGAGCCTGGCGACATAAGCGGTTATGCGATGAGTGGGCGGCTGCTTGGTGTTGGTATCGATGTAGTGGTCGTAGAGGTGGCTGAAGAGCCGCCCGGTAGCGGCGTCATCAGCTGGGCAGTTGCCTTCCCAGACAGCAAGGTCGTAGCTCATGGGCAGGAGACTGCCACACGTCACTGACATGACCGCCTCGCTGGACGTCCATCGATTCCAGCGACGGCAGCGACGACCCGCCGCTTTGCGTAGCATCCGTCCGCTGACGTTGCCGTCAACTACTGTCGTCGGACGCCCAGGAGGCCCCACTGGAAACTGATTCCTGTGGGGCCCCAGGCGCGCAATACGAGACCATTCAGTCGGCTACTCGGAACTATTCAGGTCCGCGAAGTGCTGAGCCGCATCGAAATTGGCAATCAGATGGGCCAAGCTAAGGGGAGTCTGCCCGCTCGCGTTCTCTGCTATCGGGTCAGCGCCATGTTTTCGCAGCAGAGTGATAAGATCCCCCCTGCCTCGAGAGTTGAACACCGCAACGAATAGCGCGGTGTTTCCGAATCGATTTCTCTGATCGACCTCCGCGCCAGCATCCAGCAGCGCCTGCGCTGTGCTGGCATGGCCCTCTTGTGCCGCCAGATGCAGCGGGGTGAACCCGTTGCTGTCGGCAGCACTCGGGTCAGCCCCGACTGCGATCAGCTGCTCGACCTCAGTGAGATCCCCGCGCAGAGCCGCAGCATGGAGCGAGGTTCGCCCCTGGCGATCTCGGACATCATGGTTGCTCATACTGATGACTCATATTGTTGTGGGCGACTATTGAAAACCATCCGCTACACGGCTCTGTCAATCGCCCCTGCGAAACCATAGACCGGCACGCTGCGGTAATCCCGTCAAGGCTACCAGATGGCTCGTTGTCGACGCTCACTGAAAAGCGCCTGACCCGCCAGGAATCAAAGACATCCAGGCCCTCCTCAAGGAAGTCGACATCAACTTCAGCGCCGTCGGCCTCAATGAATAGACACCCAGAGCCATGGAAGCTGTATTCAAGGCCTTCGTGGATTGTTCCGGTCTTTTTCATGGCCCGCGACCGATACAGAGGGAGGAGGTCAGCAAGTCGCCCGGCCTCCGGGAGGCAGCGCTGGACAGCGCCACTCACCCGGGACAGAGCCTGCAGGTATGCCTCGACTTCTCTCAAAGGCTCGCCCGTCATCGATACCCCGGTCTCTTGTACTTATTTACCAGGCGATCGGGCCCAACTTCGGCCCAGGCCGTCGTGATGTCATCGGCGCCCCCAGGATATCTAGCGCGAATGTCCGCGTCCGGAAGAATCCGATAAGGCACCTCAATCCCTGCACGCTTGGCGGCGGCTACCCTGTGATGGCCATCGAGGACGTAGAGGTCGTCTCCGATCTTCGCAACCGAGATCGGGTCACCCTGCCAACCGTTTTCCTTCATCGATGCAGTCAGGGCATCGACATTCTTCTTGGAGGAGTTACCTGATAGTGCCTCAGTGCGCCTGAGACTGAAGGGGTCAGCAGTTCCGCAATTCGAGTTGTGAACGAGTACCGGTGTCTTGCCTGCCACCACATAGTACGTGTGGATGCCGGCGACAGTGAGGTCGTGGGTGCGTTGCCGCTTGGTGAAGTGTCGGGTTGCCTTGACCCGGACGGTCTGGCCCTTCGCGGTGCGCAGGTGGGCGCCTGGGCGGAGGTTGCCAGCGTTGACCCACTTCTTTTCGGTGGATTCCCAGAAGGGGCGGGTGTCCGTGGCGATGATGCTCGCCGCGCCCTGTTCCGTTTCGACGGTCAGGTCGGTGAAGTCCTTTACCTGGCGGTTCCCGTACCCACACGCAAGGAACCGCCGGGCGCCTACTGGCTTCTTCCGGTGCCGGACAGCGGGGGCAAGCTGGCCCAGCCCGATAGGGTACGGGCTCTGCTCGCCAAGGGCTCAGCCGGTGTTGAGGGTTCCTGGCAGCGGACTCGGGGGCGACAGGCTGCGGTCAATGCAGGGCCGGTTCCTGTCGAGTCCCCGAAGCCCCTTCTGCTTGACCGACGTACTTCGGGATCGTCCAAGGACAGCCGGATGATCGAGCCTGCTTGGCCTGTACGACTTCGTGCAGCTACAGCCATATGCTGCCCAGAAGGGCGAAGTTGGCGGTCAGGGTTGCAGTGACGGCATTCGTTCCTTCTTCTGGAACGCCGACAGGGCACCTGCTACCCGGAGGAACGAACATCCTCCAGAAGTCGGGGTCCGGCGTAAGGAAGAAACTTCTCCCACATCCAAGATTTCCCGGAAAGGTGCTCGGAGACCCTGATTCCTACAGCTTGGACCACCAAATCCCTCTCGCTTTCGAGCAGTACCTCAACAAGCTGAGCGCATCTGGAAGTTATGTCAGGATCTGGGGCAGCCCCTTCGAATATCGGGAACAGTATGGGCCAAAAAAAGGCTTCCGAGATCAGTGCGTACAGTCCCACTTCCATGACATCTCTCTCGTAGTAGAGTGCATCCTCCTCCTCCGATTCCTCCAGCTTTCTGATGTGTGGCAGGCACTCGGGAACCAGGGCAATCATGGAAGTTCTCACGAACTCGTTGTCAGAAATGCCTGCTTGGTCATCCATCATCGAAGTCTCTCGTTCATATGTGATGCACCGAGCTCGCAGTGCGTAGACCTTGGCAAGGTGGGCCTGCTGCGTCAGCAGGCCCACCTTGCATAATTCAAGCTACCTGCTCATGCGACCTTGTGTCCGCTGGGGCATTGGCCGATAACCGAGCATGGGTCGCCACCTCTAATTCCTGTGATGATTCCGTCGATCAGGACTGCCGCGTCACCTACCACGCCAAGTTTTCCCAAGAGGCCGCGAAGTATTGGTTCGCCAACGCGCCTAGGCGCCTTGTACGGTCGTTCTTCGAACTCGGCGCCGGTGATGGGCTCGAGGGCCGGTGCGTCGATTACCTTCCTGACCGAATTTCGGACAGTGGTGGCCGCCGCCTCGTGTCCCTTCAGGTACTTAGTGATCTCGCCGGCCTTGTCCGGAGTGTCCAACGCGTTCCAGAGCTCACGGGCTTCGCCCATCGCGATATCGGTGTCGCGAACTGTCAGTGAGGTCTTCCCCCTGCGGCCCTGTTCGAGCAGATCCTGCAAGCGGCGGAGCAAGTCGGATACATCCACAACATGCCATTTCCCCTTGGTCATTTCTCCTGTGGAGAGCTCTGCCAAGAGAGCCGTGGCCGCTTTTCCGTCTCCGAGCACTGGTCCCTTCTCCGGCTTTGCGTAGACATCATTGAGGATGTTCCTCAGTGTGCCATCCTCGACCTCCGGTGCTCTCGCCCTGCCCTCTTCGTCATACCCGCCAGAGGTGCCGTACTCTCCCCCACTGCTTCGGTACTCCTGTTCCTCGCCCCAACGGACGTTGTCCGATGTGCCACAGCCGCCGGGGCAGCCATGGCCAGGGGAGTAGCCGTAGCAGTTCCCTGGTATTTCGCAGCCGCCCGGGATGAGGCCCGAAGGGTCGGACAGCGTCACGGGGTTGTTGTTGGCGTAGGTGTAGCCGTGGTTCTGCTGGGGGTCGCCCAGGTCCAAGATCGGGTCGACGCTGATGAAGCGGCCGATGGACGGGTCGTACTCGCGGGCGCCGAGGTGAGTCAGTCCCGTGGAAGCGTCGGTGGTTCCGCCGACGAAGCCTTTCGTCCCCGGCCAGGTTTTCGACAGTTCACCTCGCGGGGTACCGAAGGGGTTCATTCTGTGGCGAGTTGCATTGGCCGCGTTGCCATCGATGGCGAGTTGGCCTGTGCCGACCTGGTCGGCAATCACGAACGAGACACTGCCGTCGTCGCTTTGAACCGCCTGAATGCCGTTGCCCAGGTCGTAGTAGCGCGTTGCCTTGGGCGTGTTGGAGCCCTTGGTGAGCGTGATTTCGGTGATACCGAGATAGAGAGTGGTCTCGGTGTCCGTACGGCTGACGAGGCGTTGGCCATTCGCGTCATAGAGATACGACGAGGTCTTGCTCGGCTTCTCGTCCTTGTACTGGGTCACCTTGGCGAGGTGGCCCTCCACGTCCCAGTCCAGGGTCTGGTTGTCACCGCCGATGGTGCGCGTGGCGGTGTTGCCGGTCGGATCGTAGGTGTACGAGTCCTTGGCCGTTCCCGTGGGGCCGGACGTGTTCACCGCGGTCAGAGAATGCGGTTGCGAGCTGCCGGCAGTCGGGTAGGTGTAGGAGCGCTTGATGTCCTTGGTGCTGTCGCGCGTGGTGTCGTGCCGGGTCTCGGTCAGACGATTGCCGGTCTTGTCGAACGTGTAGGAGTTCCAGTACGGCGCCGGACCGCCGATGAGGTTGCTGGCCGGGGCATCAGCACAGGTTTGGGTTGACTGAGTCCACTCGTCAGTGATGCGGCGCAGATAGTCGTAGGTGAAGCACTGGGTGTCCGTGCCACCGGTTGCCGCGTCGGAGAGTGCACGGATGTTGCCTGTCTCGTCGTATGTGTAAGTGACGGCTTTGTCCACCACCGGGGCGTTCTCACGGTCGACCCGGGTGTTGGCGAGGCGTTGGGTGCCCCACTCATAGCCGTTGGTGATCTGGGCGAACCTGCCGTCGCTGTGGGTCAGTTTCGACTGGAGGGGCTTACCCGTGAGGCTGTAGCTGGTGATGCTCGCCTTGATGCCGTCGGCGGTGCTTATGCCGGTGGTACGGAGGAGCTTGTCGTAGGAGTAGACGTAACTGTTGCCGGGCAGGGAGCCTGCCTTGGACAGGCCGACGCCCTGGATGCTGCCGGACGGGTTGTACCCCGTCCTCGCGGAGTACGTGCCGGCGAGAGGACCTTCGTTGGCCGGGATGACGATGCTTGTGTCGGTGGGGCGGTACAGCGAGTCGTAGGCATCGATGCGGCTGATGTACGCGTTGCCATCCACGTAGCGCGTGGCTGCAGCGAGTTGACCTTTGCCGTTCGTGACTGTGTCGTACGTCCACTCGGCCAGCTTCGGACCCGAGGCGGATCCTTCGTGCAGTTCGGTCTTGCGGCCCAGGTTGTCGTAGGCGTAGTAGAGCGTGTTCTTGCTCTTGCGAGAATCGGCGGCCGAGATCAGCTGACCGCGATCGTCATACGTGTTGGTGGCTGTGCCCTTGTCGGGGTCGTTGGACGAGACCTGGCGACCCAGCTGGTCGTAGGCGTAGGACCAGGAGTTGCCCGCAGGGTCGGTGAATCCCGCCAGCTTGCCACTCGGCGTGTAGCTGTAGCGAGTTACGTCCGCTTCCGAGCCAGGGTTCCGGTCGCGGAGCTGATGCAGCTCGGTTGTCCGGCCGCGTGCGTCGAGGACTGTCGTGGTGGCCGTCGAACCGACCGGTGGGATCACGGTGGTGCGGTCACCCTCGTACTGGGTGCGCGTGGTCGCGAGGACCTTTCCTGCGTCGCTGTTCCCCGCGATCTGCTTGGCCTCGACGACGCGGCCGAGACCGTCGTAGCTGTTCCAGGTCTGGGATTCGACCTTCAGGGCGTTGTCTGGGGCGAACAGAGTCGTGGCCGGGGCACCCAAGGCGTAGTAGGTGGCGAAGGCTTTGGCGGTGAGGCCGCGCTCGTCGTAGAAGGTGTCGGTCAGGAGTCGGCCCCCGTCGGGACCGGGTGTCTGGGTCTGCCGCGGGCGCAGGAATCCGTCGTAGAGCATGTACGAAGTGATTTGGCCGGAACTGTCGTTGAGCTTCTTCGTGGCGACCGCGACCGGCTTGCCATCGCTGATGGAGTAGACGAATGCAAGGCTGGGCGCGCTGGACGGGGCCTTGGGTTTGTTGGGCAGCCATACCTTGGTGGAGCGGCCCAGTGCGTCGTACTCGAATTCGGTCCGCTTGTTGTTGGCGTCCAGTTTGCTCAGCGGCTGACCACGCAGCGGGTCGAGGGTCGTGACCGTGGTCTGTGCGGTCGAGGCGTCCCCGGCCTTGGCCGGGGGCGTGGTGACGGTGACGGTCGTGGCAAAGCCTGAGCTCGGCGAGTATGCCGTCGTGGTGGTGCGCCCGTCGCTGCGTGTGGTGCGGGCTGCCTCCACACCCGAGACATGGAAGGCCACGTCGGCGCTGAGGTCGGTGGACGTCAGCTCACGTCCGTAGTCGTCGAAGGTCTTGCTCGACTCGAGGTACGCCGCCTGCTGGTCTTCCCACTTCTTGAGCGTGGCCACGGCAGTCGCATTGCCCTTGGTCGGTTTGGCGCCGTAGCCGCCGTTGTCGTAGGCCGTGCGCACATCTGAAATGACCTGCTTGGTGCGGTCGACCATGGGGACATCGCACGAGGCCGCGATAGTCTCGATACCCGAGGGCAAGTTGAGGATGTTCGCGTCCGTGTTGTCCGCGTAGGTGGTGCGGATGCAACGGTCGTCTGCGTCGGTGGTCACGTCGCCGAGGTCGTTGATTTGGGTGACGCGGCCCGTGACGTCGTCGTAG
The DNA here is from genome assembly GCF_059089585.1 of Streptomyces sp. SX-6. Lineage (NCBI taxonomy): Bacteria > Bacillati > Actinomycetota > Actinomycetes > Kitasatosporales > Streptomycetaceae > Streptomyces > Streptomyces sp. SX-6. Next base: position 27,971 of record NZ_JBTHHU010000018.1, read on the forward strand.
GTCGTTTTGGTCAGTGTCTGGCGCCACTTCGATCCGGTGCCGCCGTCAAGCGAGGTGAAGGCTCGAGAGGAATCGATGCCGGTGTAATTCGCCGTGACAGTGCCCCAGGAGCGTTCACGCTTGGCCGTTTCGTGGTGCCAAGGGCGATTGACGGTCTTGGAGAGGATCTTGCCGCCCGGACCGGAGTAGGTTTCGGTCTTGTACGCGAAGCCAGCCGCCGACTCGTGGTCGGCGATGGCGTCTCCCTCGCCCTTGCCGAGGGAGACGGAGACGCTCTTCTTGCCGCCGTCGGTCGCCTTCCGGTCCCCGTCCATGCCGCGCAGGAAGTACGACTCTTCCTGCGACTTCATCCCCCCGGCGCCCTGACCCCCGGTCTGTACGCGAACGTGCCCATAACCGCGCCACTGGGACCAGGTCTTGAACTTCTCCCTGGTCAGTCCATCGTCATCGTCGAAGTGCCAGGCAGCACCGTCGAGATACGAGTAGCGCGTCACCTGGTCGGGAGAACCGCCGGTCCGGTCGGTCTTGGTGATGGAGTCGACGGCATACTTGTTGAACCACTGTTGGGTCGGATCCGCGCTGCTGCTTCCGCCTATGTACTGGGGGAAGCAGCGGGTGGTGTTGGACTCGGGTATTGGCAGCTTGTCCCAGGCGCACTCCGGCTGGGAGTAGACCACATCCGTCTGGCCGCCTGCATCGTCGGCGACGGTGGAAAGACGTTCCTTGATGAACGGGGCGTTGCCGTCACCGGTCTTGTCGAGACGGTTGGGTCGTTGGGCGTAGGCGAAGGTGGTCTTCGGCAGGGTGATGGCCGGAGCGGCCGACTGGCCGGTGTGCTGGATGGAGTCCAGCAGCAGTTGGTAGTCGATGTCGGCCGTGCCCCAGCGGTGAGCGAGCTTCCACGCGTCGACGGGCGCGTAGGTGCCGTCGTTCTTGAGGGCGCTGGTAGTGATGTCGGTCAGACGCTTTCGGGTCCAGAAGGACGGCGAGAGGCGGCCCTTGTCGCATTCGGTGCCGGCCTTGCAGTTCAGGTCCCAGGGGGTGTCGTACCAGTACTGCTTGTTGTCGTCGATGGAGTTCTCGGCGCAGGTGACCTTGGGTTTGTCCTGTGGGATGCACCGCTCGGCGTTGGCAAACTCGACTTTCGCCAGCGGCTTGGCGTAGAGGTCCGAGGATTTGAGTCCGTACTCGATGCGCTTGAGGTAACCGCCCCGGACATACGGGGTGTCGTCCTTCGACTCGAGGTTGCGGCCGTAGGAGTTGGTCTCCTTGCCGTAGTAGTAGCCGACCGCGTTCCCACGCCGGTCAACGGCGTAGTCGAGGTTCCACCGCCATGCCTGCTGGCACCATGAGTCCTTGAAGGATTCCTTGTGGCAGGGCTCACCGGCGTCATTGCCGTATACGGGGACGGTCCACGTCGAATCGGTGGTGTCCTTGCCCTTTGCCCAGCCATTGAGCTTGTGATAGCCGAAGTAGTAGCGCGTACCCTCGGGGGTGGTCACGCGCCAGTACTCGTTGTTGTACGAGCCGTTGTCGTGCTCGTCGCCGGTGAGGCGCGCGATCTTCGTGCCGTCGTCGTTCTTCAGCCGCCACTGGTTGTCGCCGGTCGGCACGAGCTCGCCGGCCTTGCCATTGAACGAGATGGTGGCGTTGTCGTAGCCCCAGCACAGGTCGCCCGGTTTGTTGTCGTCGTCATGCTTCACGCCGTCGTCGAAGCAAGGCTTGTACCGGCGCTCGATGAATCCCGGCCACATGTCGAAGCCATCGCCCACCCAGGACGACTGGTTGTTCGTGTTGCCAGTACGACCGTCAATGGCGGACGAGGAGTAGCCCAGCCCGAGGCTGGGCTTCATACCACCCGGGACCTCGGGGACCGGGATTTTGTACGACCAAGTGAAGGAACCGGAGTTGAGGTCGGTCTTCCAGGTGGAGGACGGGGAGAGTGGTGTCGCCTTGTAGTCGCCCTTGTCGCTGTCGGCAGCCGGAACAGCGGCGAGTACGGTAGCTGCCCCGAACCGCAGCGGCAAACGGTCTGCCACCAGTGTCTGCTTCTCGATGTCATTCTTCGCAGCCACCGGCTTCGCCGTGCGGCATTCCGGCTTGTGTGGCGTGGTGAGTACGCATGCAGGAAGTTCCAGCAGACGCAGCCGCGAGGCGTAGCCGCCACCGTAGACCTGGGCGAAGTCTCCGTAGTTCACTCGTATTCCGGCGCTTCCGGATGCCGAACCCGCAGCAACGGCTTTCGGTATCTCGGGCGTGATGGTGAAGAGAGGTCCGTTCACCCCGGTGCGTTGGCTCGCCTTGTGATCCAGAACCCGGATTTGTGCCTTTCCGGAGGGAGCAGGCGACGCCGACATGCCTTTGTTGCCCTTGCGTTGGGGCGCGCTGATCCCGGACAACTCGACGATGGCCTTCTTGCCGTCAGGCCACGAGGACTTGGGCGCCTGCGACGGAGTCTTTGGTGCTGGATCGAGCTTGCGTGGCTTACTGTCGACCGACTTGCCGTCGACAGGCGTGCCCGGTGAGGGAGCGCCAGGCATGTGATCGCCCGCGGTGGCCTCCGTCGGGACAGCGATGCCTTGCAGAAGCGCCCCTACCAGTACCGTGGAAACGCTCAGTGCCACACGTCTGCGCCACGCCGACATGGGCACTCTGGCCTTGCCGTTCATTCCTCGTCATCCTTCACTGAGGCATCACAAACGCGCCGCGCGCGATTGATGTGCGGAAGTCTTGTCTCGGCTGTGCTCGGCGGATCAACTCGTGGGGACCTGGGTGGGAAGATTGTTTGGTGCGTAGACGAGTTGATCGATCTGTTCCTTGGTGAGAGCCCCTTGGAAGGCCCACACATCGTCGATCTGGCCCGACCAGTACTCGGCGCCCGTCCCCTTGGCCATGGACCGGCCTATTTGAAGGGACTTGGTGGCACCGAAAGAGACGGCATTACCGGCTTGCGACGATCGGTCGGAACAGCCGGTGACTGTTTCGTCGTCCGCAGCGGCACAGGAGAATTCCTCCAGCGAGCCGTTCACGTACAGCCGCAGCTCGTTCGAGAAGCCGTCGTACACCACCGCCAGGTGGTTCCACCCGCTTGCGTCCTCGAACGCGCCGTTGTCGACCGCCGTCACAGTGACGTCCTTGTCCGCGTCCTTGTTCGGCAGCGTCACCTGCCACCGTCCGCGCCCTTCACTGCCGTTGGCGCCCTTCGCCCCCGGCACGTAGCGCACCGTGAAGGCGTTCTGGGACTTGCCCTCCGCGCTCATCACCGTCATCGCACGGCCCGGCTTGTCGGCGACGCGTTGGGCCCAGGCTGTCATCGTGAAGCTGCCGCTGGTGTCGACCGGTACGCCGTTCGTGGTGAAGGCCGCCGCGCTGGAGCCGTTGAGCTTGAGGCTGCCCGTGTCGACGTGACCGGTGCCGATGGTGGCGCCGCCCGTGAGGGCCAGGTCGTGGTGGACCGCGCCCTTGTCCGTCACAGCGTCCGGGGTGACCGGCGGGTTGCCGGTCGTCGTCTCGAACTTCCAGCGGCCCTTGACCACCGCGCGCTGCCGGAACAGTTGCTGGATCTCGTGCGCCGAGACCGGGCGGTCGTAGATGCGGACGTCGTCGATCTCGCCGGGGAAGAAGTTGCCCGGTTGGCCCGCGTACGCTCCCGCACCGATCTGCAGCTGGTGGTTGGCGTACCAGGTGCCGGTGATCGGTTCCGAGCCGGCGAAGGTGCCGTTGACGTACAGCGTCAGCGTGCCTGCCACGATGTCGCGGACCGCGACCAGGTGGGCCCACTCACCGCCCTGGGGCGCGGGGCCGACGGACTGTACGACCTTGTTCTGTCCGGCACCGGGCGTGTCGTCCACGTGCTGGTTGAACACCCAACGGTCGTACGTCGGCGAATAGTAGAGCTCGCCACCGCTGGCGTTCTCCCCGGTCTGGGAGAGGACGACGGCCGTGTGCGTGGGCTTGTCCTTGGACAGCCGCACCCATGCCGAGAGCGCGTACGCGCCCATAGTGTTGAAGTGCGGTGCGTCGACCGTGGCGTAGTCGTGGGCGCCGTCCAGAGAGAGTGCCTTGCCGTCGATGCCCGGCACGCCCGGCTTGGGACTGCCGTGGAAGACGGCGGGCATCACGTCCGCGCGCCCGGTGACCTCTGTGGCGCCCGCCTCCTCGTCGAAGGAGAAGATGGCGCGGGCGGGGCGGCCGGGGCCGCGGACATGGTCCTTGGCGTACAGCCGCGAGACCTCGTTCGCCGAGGCGGGCTTGTTGAAGATCTCCAGCTCGTCGAGCTGGCCGGGGAAGAAGGCCGCCGGTTTGCCGTTGAAGGTCGACGCGCCGATGGTGAGGCCGCGGCGTGCGTCCCACGGCGTCTTGTACGGGACGGCCGCTTCCTGCTGACCGTTGACGAAGAGGCGTAGCTCGCCGTCGCCGCTGTCATAGACACCGACGAGGTGCGTCCACTCGCCCACCTTCACCCCGCCCGGGTTCTTCTGCATCGCCCGCACCGGGAACGCGCCGTCCGTGTCGGAGGCGAACTGGCTGAACGCCCAGCGGTCGTAGTCCTTGGAGTAGTACAGCTCGAAGCCCGGTGAGTGATTGCCCGGTTGAGCGGCGACGGCAGCCGGCTCCGAGGGCATCTTGGAGAGCTTCGCCCAGGCCGAGACGGTGAAGCCGCCCGACGTGTCGACGACCGGGATGTCGGTCTCGGCGTATCCGTCGACGCCGTTCAGGGTGAGCGACTTGCCCATGACGCCGTCCGCGCCCGTGGTCGCGCCGCCGTGCAGCTGAGCCGTACGGGCGGGTGCGGAGCCCTCGGCCTGCTTGGCGTCGGGGCCGTCGTCCATCGACCACACCGCACGTTCGGGCTGCCCGGCCCGGACCTTGTAGCGGTAGGTGTAGGGCTCGCTCATATTGCCCACGGAGTCCTGGGACTGCACGGTCACGAAGTTGAGGCCGGGGGAGCCCGGCAGTGCCCTGATGGTTCTCGCGGCACCGTCCGTCGTGGTGAGGGTGTTCTTCGGGGTCGCGTCGCCGTTGATGCCGTAGATGTACTTGGTGATGTCCTTGGTGCCGGGCCCGACGGTGAATGAACCGTAGCGGCCCACGCCGTCGTACCACGGGTCGGCGTCATCCGCCGATGAGCCCGGCTTGGACTCCGGGTAGTCGCCCGAGGAGACCTTGGGGGCAGGCAGGACCTTGGGGTCGCGGACGAAGTAGCAGCCGCTCGGTGAACCGGCGTATGACCAGGGCGAGTAGCTGCGACCGTCGTAGGCCCGGGCGTACCAGTTGACGGGGGTGTTGACCGTGATGTTGCTCGGCAGCGTCATCGCGAAGTCGGAGCCGGACCTCTTGAACGAGGTCAATCCGGGCTTCCAGCGGGCGATGTTGCCCCTGCCGTCTCCCGCGTCCCACTCGGCCCGGAACTCTACGGCGACGTTGTCACCGTCTGGGTCGGTGACATGGTTGGCGTAGATGTTGCCGAGGCTCCGGACATGGACGGCCTTCTCCGGAATTCGGCAGGCGCCGCCGTACTCCATGGTCAGCTGCGACATGGCGATCTGCCGCGGGGCCTGGTTGTACTGCACGCGCAGATAGGCGCGGTCGGCGAACCGCTTCCAGGCGTAGGTGTCGCTCTCGTCGGAGGCGCGGAGGCCGAAGGTCATGGACGACCAGGACTTGGATGCCGCTTCCTTGACCGCGTCGAGGACCTTGTACTCCGCGTCGCCGCTGGCGCAGCCCTCGAAGCCGTAGGCGAAGTCGTACTCACCCAGTTTCTTGAGCCAGAAGCTGGACGAGTCCTGGCTGTCCCAGGTGGTCGAGGAGTCGATGCCCTTGGTGCGCCAGAGTTGGACGCCCTTCTTCTCGCACGAGGCGGCCCAGGTCTCGGGGACGACGAATTCCGCCGAGAGGATCGTCTTGCCCGCGAAGCGGGAGGTCGGGATCTCGTAGAAGAGACGCTTGACGTCCTCGGGCTGGCAGTGTTGCCAGTCGCAGTAGCCCATGCCGGCGGTGCTGTCACCGTTGAACTTCCACTGCGGGGCGCTGGACCAGTGCTTGGAGACCATGGTCCAGGCCGAGGAGCGGGGCGCGTACCACTGGGGGTCGATGAAGACGGGGTAGACGGTGTCCGGGCCGGAGAGCACCTTCTTGTCCGGCGTGAGGACCAACTCCCGTCCCCCCGAGGGCACATCGACGCCGACCTTGGCCAGCTTGCCGGAGTCGGCGGGGCCGGGTGCGTCGGTGCGCACGCTCTTCGCCTTCTTGGTCAGGGAGCGCGTGGCCGCGGTGGAGCTGGAGTCCCACATCACGGGCGTGGGCGCCTCGAAGACGGCGCCGCCCGCGCCCTGGTCGACGGCGGTGAGGCCGCCCTGCGCGGTCTGCGAAACCGTGACGCCGTCACCTCCGATCTTCATCCGGAGCCGGTCGAGCGCCGGGTCGGCCGCCCCCTTGGCGGACTTGACCACAAGCAGCTGCGTGAAGCCGTCGACCTGGGCGGTGACGCGGAGGTCGACGTCGGGCAGGACGTCCGGGTACGTGGCCGTGGCACCGTCGAGGCGCGGGGCGGGCAGTGCGGACGGCCAGGACAGGGCGAGTTTGCGGCCGCCCTGGTCGAGTTCGACGAGCGGCGCGGTCTCGCCGCCTCCGGAGAGCTTCACGCCAACGGTTGTCGCCGCGGGGGCGATTGAGCCGTCGGCGGTCTTGGCCAGCGTGGTGTCGACCGGTGCCCAGTCGCCACCGACCCGAGCCCGTACGGGGCGTAAGTACTCGCGGGCCTCGAGTGTCCCCTCCGGCGTTGCGAAGACATCCGAGGTCTCGGTGCGTCGCGAGGTGACCTCGACGCGCTTGCCCGACCGCTTCGCCTCGGCGAGGGCCTCGGCCTCCGAGGGCGCTGAGGCGTGATCGGTATCCGGTCCTGAGTTGTGCGTTCTTGCCTGGGCGGCTGCCGCTGTGGGCAGCGCGCTCGGTGCCAGTCCGACGGTCAGGGCAAGCCCCATACCGCAAGCGACGACACCGCCGAATGCGCGCATGCGCGCACGACGAAACATCCCCCCAGCCCTCCCCAGAGCTGTAAGTGAAAGTGAAGTAAAGCTCGCGGAAAGGGAACGTAGAGGACGGTGATCAGTGCGGTCTACACCAAGGGCATCGGACTTGTCCTATGTAACTGGGGTATAAGCCGCAGGAGTTCGCGTGGTGTGCGTCACAGGTGCCGGCGCGGCGTTCCCCGCCCCCACCCCCGTCGGGGGCGGGGAGCGCCGCGTGGTGCTGAGCTCAGGATTGCCCAGGTGCGGCTGGATGATCGACCTGATTCGGGGTGGTCCGAATGATCGTGGAGCGGGACAATCCGGTTCATGGCACTGAGGATCCACTTCACCGCCGAGGACCTGGCCCGTACGCGTGTCGCGGAGTCGCCGCGGCCGTTGCTGGAAGCGGGCATCGTGGCCTGGGTGTTCCGGCAGCCGGCCATTGACGCGCGGGTTGCCATGTGGCGGAGCGAGGCGTTCCAGCGGCTGGCGCCGACCGTGCGCAGGCTCTTCGATGCGCACTCCGATACGGGGCACAGTGCTGCGTGTATGCGGTCGCCGATGGGGGTGGAGGTTTCGCAGGCGGGCGTTACGGAGATGTGTGGGGCTCCCCCGGAACAGCTGACGTATCTGCTGGTGCGGCGGCAGCCCGTGTCGGAGTGGTTGCGGCGTCTTGCTCGCGAGGACGAGGCGTTGCCGCACTACGTCGAGACGCTCTCCGCGGTGCGCGACCAGGTGATCACGCCGCACTGGCCGCAGATGGACAAGCTTGCCAGTGCGGATCGGGCGCTGCGGATGCGGCACTTGACGAGTGGTGGGGTCGGAGGGCTGCTCGCGGATCTGGATCCGCGGCGGGTGCGGTGGAGGCCTCCGGTGCTGGAGATACGGGCGTTGGGGGGCGGTGCGCGCGATGGCGTCGATGTTCATCTGGGCGGGCGGGGGCTGCTGCTGATCCCGTCGCTGTTCAGTGCGGAGCCGTTCCTCGGGACGGATGTGTTCGAGGCGGAGAGCGCCGAGCAGCAGTGGTGGTTGACGTATCCCGTTCCCGGTGCGGTGCGGTCGCTTGTGCTGCGCGGGGCGCGGTCGGCTGTCGTGCCGGAGGCCTTGGCCTCGCTTCTCGGTCGTACGCGCGCCATCGTGTTGTGCACGATCGCCGGGCACCCGGGGTGCACCACTACCCGGCTCGCGGAGTTGGCCGGTATATCGCCGGCCAGTGCCAGTGAGCACGCCACGGTCCTGCGGTCGTCCGGCCTGACGGCGTCGGCGCGGCATCGCAACGCGGTGCTGCACACGCCGACGGCCGCCGGGATCACGGTGCTCAACGCCGCCACGGCGGCGCGGCCCATGTGAGGTGCGACTACAGCTTGTTGATGTCCACGGCCTCGGCCATGGCGCGGTACCCCGTGTCGTTGGGGTGCAGGTGGTCACCGGAGTCGTAGGCGTGCGCGATCCGGTCGGGGTCGGCCGGGTCGGCCAGCTTGCGGTCCAGGTCGAGCACCGCGTCGAACTCGCCGGAAGTGCGGATCCAGGTGTTGAGGGCCTTCCGCTGGGCGTCGCCGTCCTTGCTGTAGTAGGTCGCGCCCTTGTACGGGAGCAGTGTCGCGCCGATGACCTTGATGCCCTTGGCGTGGGCCTGGCGGACCAAATCGTGCTGGGCGGCGATCAGTTGCCTGGTCTCGACCTTGGGGAAGGGAGGGAAGGGGCTGTTCGGCGAGCTCAGGCCGATGTCGTTGATGCCCTCGAGAATGATGACCGTGCCCACGTTGGGCTCGGCGAGTACATCCTTCTTGAAGCGGGTGGTCGCCTTCTCCCCGGCCTTCACCCAGTCGCGGGTGAGCTGATTGCCGCCGATGCCGTGGTTGAGGACGCTGCGCGGCTTCCCGGCGGCCACGAGGCGCTCCGCCAGCTTGTCCGGGTAGCGGTTGTTGGTGTCCTGAGTCGAGGCGAAGCCGTCGGTGATGGAGTCGCCGAAGGCCACCACGCCGTCGCGCCGGGCATGTTGCCCGCCGGAGACCTCGATGCCGGAGAGGTAGTACCAGGATGCGCTCCGTTCCGTGAACGCCCTGCCCTCGTAGTCGGAGCGGTGGTCGCCCGACGCGCGGTAGGCCGTGCTCGACGCGAGCGAGTGCTGGGTGGCCGGACCGGTCGGTCCCGCCAGGTACAGGGTGACCGTGAGCGACTCGAGCGCTCTGGCCTTGAAGGGCAGCGTGTCGCTGTACGCCGTGCCGCCTGCCGGTATCGTCACCGCCCGTCTGTGCCCGAACTCGAGCCCGCGCAGCGAGCCCTTCTTGACCGCCGCGCCCTTGTCCGTACGGGCGATGGTCGCGCCCGCGATCTTGAGCGGGGTCGTGCCGTAGCGGTTGGACAGCCTGATGCGGGTGTGCGTACCGCTTGCGCTCACCCGGATGACCTGGCGGACCGTCTGGTTGGCGAAGCCCTTCTCGGACCAGTTCGAGGCGACCAGGCCGCCGGGCTGTTGAGGCGATGCCGCCCAGGCGCCCCGCCACTGGCTGCCGGCCGGGGCGGCGTACGCTGCCGCGCCTTCCGTGCCGGCCACTGTCAGCGCCACCAGTGCGGCCGCCGAGACCATCGCGATGCCGGTGCGTCGCCGTGCCACGTGCCCAGTTCTCATATGTGTCCCCACCCTTGATGCGTGCCTTGATGCGCGCTTGGCCGTCACTTGTCGCGTCGGCCGTCACAGCTGTCACGGCCGACGCGGCAGTTCAAGTGCGGGGTGGGGCCTGGTTATTCCCTGGCTATTCCCTGTTGTTTCCTCAGAGTGCCTGTGCCGCTGGCGTGACCAGGTCGCGCACCGTGCGGGAGTTGACGTACTCGCCGATGGCCGTCATCTCCCACTCGCCCGAGTACTGGCGGATGAACTTGCACATCAGCACCCCCGTCTTCGCCTCCGAGTGCGCGAGGTCGAAGCGGACGAGCTCCTCGTTCGTCTGGGCGTCCAGGAGGCGGCAGTAGGCCTTGGCGACCTCCGTGAACTTCTGGCCGTTGAAGGAACTGACGGTGAAGACCAGGCCCGTGACCTCCGGCGGGAGGCCGCCGAGGTGGACGGTGATGGTCTCGTCGTCGCCGGAGCCCTCGCCGGTGAGGTTGTCGCCGGAGTGCTGGACGGCGCCGTCGAGGATCATGAGCTTGCCGAAGTAGCAGGCGTCGATCATGTCGCGCTGGGGGCCGTAGGCGATGACGGAGGCGTCGAGGTCGATGGCGTGGCTGCTGTAGGCGGGCTCCCAGCCGAGGCCCATCTTGACCGAACGAGTCAGCGGTTTGCCGGCCTTGACCAGGGAGACGGTCTGGTTCTTCTCGAGGCTCACCCGGCCCTTGTCCAGGTTGACCTTGCCAGTGAGGGCAGGTGCCGGTTGTTCGACCGTCACGCCGAAGTCCGTGGCTATGCCCGCCAGGCCGTCCGCGTAACCCTGGCCCACCGCGCGGACCTTCCACGCGTCGCCGCGCCGGTAGATCTCGACGACCACCAGCGCCGTCTCCGTGCCGAGCCGCGGCGGCGTGAAGGTGGCGACGGGCGCGCCCGTGTCCGTGGCGCGGATCGTGGCGGTGGGCTCGGTGCCGGCGAAGGTGGTGCCCGGGGCGTCGAGGCTCGCGGTGATGACGATCTTGTCGATGCCGGCCGGGACGGCGGCCGTGTCGACGGCGATCGCGTCGGGGGTGCCGCCGGACGCGGCGCGGTGGGTCACGCCCGGGCCGCCGCTCGGCTGGTTGTAGAAGACGAAGTCGGCGTCGGAGCGCACCTTGCCGTCGGCGGTGAGCAGCAGGCCCGAGACGTCGAGCCGCACCGGGGCGGTGACGTCGACCGTCACGCGGGTGACGGGCAGCGGGAGGTTCGAGCCGGGGGACATAGCGGTCATGATCCGGGTAACGCACGGCATGGCTTTGCGGTTCCATGACCGGATGTGCGGACGGGCGGGAATTTTCGAGGGCGGGGTGCTGCTGGATGGTCTCGACAAGCAGAACGTGATCTTGGGGGAGTGCAGATGTCGCAGCAGGTCGTCGCGCAGGGCACCGTCGCCGACGGGTTCGAGCGCGTACGCGAGGAGTTCGAGGCCACGCTGAACGAGGAGCGGTCGGGGCACTCCGCACAGCTCGCCGCCTTCGTCGACGGGCAGCAGGTGGTGGATCTGTGGGGCGGGCCCGAGATCACCGGGGACTCGCTGACCGGAGTGTTCTCCTCCACCAAGGGCGCGGCGCACCTGGTCGTCGCCCTGCTCGTCCAGGAGGGCGTGCTGGAGCTGGACCGGGAAGTGTGGGAGTACTGGCCGGAGTTCGCCGCGGCAGGCAAGGAGCGGATCACCCTGCGTGATGTGCTGACGCACCGCGCCGGACTGATCGGCGTCGACGGCGGGTTCACGATCGAGGAGCTCGCGGACGACCGGGTGCTCGCCGAGCGGCTGGGCGCCCAGCGTCCGTACTGGCACCCGGGCGCGGCCTTCGGCTACCACGCCTACGTCATCGGGGCGCTGACCGGCGAGGTCGTACGGCGGGTCACCGGGCAGACGATGCAGGAGGTCTACGAGGCCCGGATCCGCGCCCCGTACGGGCTCGACTTCTTCATGGGTCTGCCCGAGGAGCAGGAGCACCGCTGGCTGTCCACCCAGCCGATGGACCCGACGCCCGAGCAGAAGCGCGAGATGCTGGCGGGGGCGAGCGGGCCGGACAGCCTGGGCGGCATCGCCTTCAACCGCAACAACCCGACGGCGCCGGTGCTGGAGACCTTCCCCAACTTCCGTGTCATGCGGGAGAAGGGGCCCGCCTCCGTGGGCGGCGTGGCCTCGGCGCGCGGTCTCGCGGGGATGTACGCGGCGGCCATCAGCAAGGTCGACGGCAAGGAGCCGCTGCTCACGCCGGACACGATCGCCCAGTTCTCGCAGATCCACTCCACCGGTTACGACGTGGCGCTGCGCGTGAACCACTCCTTCGCCCTGGGCTTCGCCGCGTCGTCGGACGACTACCCGTTCCTCGGTGCCCGGTCCTTCGGGCACAGCGGCGCCGCCGGATCGCAGGCGTTCGCCGACCCGTCGCGCGGGCTGGCGTTCGGCTACAACCGGCGCCGGTTCGCCTTCCCCGGCGGTGCGGCTCCGGAGGTGTCGCGGCTGGCCAAGGCCGTGACCGACAGCCTGTAGCAGCTGGTTATCGCGGCGCCACGAACCCCGCCTCGTACGCCGCTATGACCGCCTGGGTGCGGTCCCGCACTTCGAGCTTGGCCAGCACCCCCGCCACGTACGTCTTGACGGTGGCCGTTCCGAGGAACAGCCGCTCGGCTATCTCGGAGTTGGACAGGCCGGCCGTCATCAGCCGCAGCACCTCGGCCTCGCGCTCCGACAGCCGCTCCCGCAGCCGGGCGGCCTCGGCGTGCGAGGCGCGCTCCCCGGCGTAGGTGGCGGCCAGGGAGCGCACGGCCGCGGGGAAGAGGAGCGAGTCGCTGCGCGCCACCAGCCGTACGGCCTGGACGAGTTCGTCCGCGTCCGCGCGCTTGAGGAGGAAGCCGGAGGCGCCCGCGTGCAGGGCGTCGTAGACGTAGCTGTCGTTCTCGAAGGTCGTCACGACGATGACGCGCGGCGGGGCGTCCATCGTGGACAGGATCTGCTCGGTGGCGCGGATGCCGTCGACGTCGGGCATCCGTACGTCCATCAGTACGATGTCCGGCCGCAGTTCACGGACGACGGACACCGCCCGGGCGCCGTCGGCGGCCTCGCCGACGACCTCGAGGCCGGGCTCGGCGCTCAGGATGACGCGCAGGGCGGTGCGGATCATCTGCTCGTCGTCGGCGATGACGATGCGGAGGGCGGGGGAGGAGTCCGTCATCGGGTGCCTCCCGCGAGGGGCAGGCTCACGGACAGCCGCCAGACGCCGTCCCGTTCGCCCGAGGTGGCGCTGCCGCGCAGCAGCCGGGCGCGCTCGGCTATGCCGGTCAGCCCCCGCCCGCCGCTGTGGTTCCCGGGCTCCGGGCGGCCGAGGGGGTTTTCCACGGTGACCTCCAAGGTGTCGTCGTGCAAGGTGAGTCGCAGGCGCACGGGTACGTGGCCCGCGTGCCGCAGGGCGTTGGTGAGGCCTTCCTGCACGATCCGGTAGGCCTCGCGGGAGACGACGGGCGGTATGTGCTCCAGGGTGCGCTTGTCCGGAGCGGTCACGTCGACCGTGCTGCCGGCCGCGCGCGTCCGTTCCACGAGCGCGTCCAGGCCGGTGAGGGTCGGCGCGGGCGCGGCAGACGCGGGGCCGTCCTCGCGCAGCAGCCCGAGCACGGTGTCGAGTTCGCCGACGGCCTCGCGGGTCGTCTCCTCGATCGCGGCGAGGGCCTGCTTCGCGAAGTCCGTGTCGGCGTCGATGACTTTGCGGGCGGCGCTCGCCTGGAGGAGCACGGCGCTCAGCGCGTGCCCGACCGAGTCGTGCAGCTCGCGGGCCAGCCGGTTGCGCAACGCCAGCTCGTGGGCGCGCCGTTCGGCCGCCGCGAGCCGGTCGGAGGCCGTCGGGCCGAGCAGGACGGGCGCGCAGCGCGCCAGCAGGGCCCCCGCGGCCCAGGAGGCGACGACGGGCACGGCCAGCAGCGCCAGCCCGATGAGCGGAGCGACGATCGGTATGTCCTGGAAGGGGTGGACCCAGGGGAGTTGGCCGATGGCCCCCCGGTAGTGCATCAGGGGCAGGAGCATCAGCCCCACCGCGGCGGGCGGCGCGGACAGTGACATGCCGCTGACGATGCCGCCCGCCGCCAGGTGCAGGGTGAAGTAGAGCGCCGGTTGCCACCGTTCGTCCCAGGTCCTGGCGGGACCGGTGGCCAGCTCGGCGTCCCCGATCCCCGACAGGGCCCGCGCCGCACCGCTCTCCAGGGGGCGTATCAGCGGGAAGAGCATGGCCGAGCCGGCGGCGATGAGCACCGCCGTGGCGAGGGAGGCGAACTGGAAGAAGAACATGGCGAACGCGTTGTCGCGGGGCTGCAGGATGAACGACAGCAGCACGTTCGCCAGGAAGAAGTACGGCATCAACAGCGCACCGCCGAGCAGCAGATGCACCCAGCGGAGCTGGGCGCGGCGGCCCAGCAGGGCGGTGGCCGTGCCGTACGGGATGATCATGCGCTCAGCGTAGGTGACGGTCCGGGGGCCGCACCTCGGCCCGTACGGTGAACCTTCTCCACCGTGCGGTGGAGGCACGCTCTCCACCCGGCTCTCCACCCGGCCTTGGCCGAAGCGGTGGACGGACGGGCCGCGATGGGCCTTTGATGATCGCGGCACGAACCATCGGTGATCGGGAGAGTGCATGAGCAACGCGAGTCCCACGTCGTGGGAAGACTCAATGGCTGTCGACGAGATAGTGCGGATAGCGCTCGGCTTCCAGGCGTCCAAGGTCCTGCTCACCGCGACCCGGCTGGGCCTGTTCACCGAACTCGCCGACAAGCCGCTCGACTACGAGGAACTGCGCACCCGGCTCGGCCTGCACCCCCGCGCGGCCCGTGACTTCTTCGACGCGCTCGTGGCGCTCGGGATGCTCGAGCGCACGGACGGCAGTTACAGCAACACCCCCACCGCCGCCCGCTATCTGGACCGGACCCTGCCCACCTACCTGGGCGGCTTCCTGGAGATGGCCGACGACCGGCTCTACCGCTTCTGGGGCAGGCTCGGCGAAGGGCTGCGCACGGGGGAACCGCAGAACGAAATGGGCGGGGCGGGCGGCGAGTTGTACGACACCCTCTACCGGGACCCCGGCCTGCTGGACGGCTTCCAGCGGGCCATGACCGGGCTGTCCCTGCGCTCCGCGCACGCGCTCGCGGAGGTCCTGGACTGGTCCGCCCACCGCACCGTCGCCGACATCGGCTGTGCCGAGGGGGCCCTGCTCGGCTGTCTGCTGGAGAGGCATCCGCACCTGCGGGGCGTGGGCTTCGACCTGGAGGCCGTGCGCGGGAGCTTCGAGCGCAGGCGGGAACGGTTCGGCCCGGCCGCCGCCCGGCTCGCCTTCGCCGGCGGGGACTTCCTCACCGGCCCGCTGCCCGGCGCCGATGTGCTCGTCTTCGGCCATGTCCTGCACAACTGGGACCTTCCGACGAAGCGGATGCTGCTGCGCAAGGCGTACGAGGCGCTGCCGGACGGCGGCACGGTGATCGTCTACGAGAGCCTCATCGACGACGACCGGCGCGAGGGCCTCATGGGGCTGCTGATGAGCCTGAACATGCTCATCGAAACGCGTGGGGGCTTTGACTACACGGGTGCCGATTGCCGAGGCTGGCTGGCGGAAGCCGGCTTCCGGGAGTGCCGGGTGCAGCACTTGGCGGGCGCGGAGTCGATGGTCGTTGCCCGTAAGTGATGCGGGAAGGGACAAGGGAGAGAGCGCGTGATGCACGACGACGGTGCGGTGCTGCACATCAAGGGCCGGGTACTGACCGGTCCGGACCCCGACGACGGGGTGCGGGACGAGGCGTGGGTCGTCGGCGGGCGGATCACCTTCGACCGCCCGGCGGGGGCACGGGACGTCACCACCGTCGAGGGCTGGGCACTGCCGGGCCTGGTGGACGCGCACTGCCATGTGGGGCTCGACGCCCATGGACCGGTCGACGACGCGACGTCCGAGAAGCAGGCGCTGACCGACCGCGACGCCGGTGCGTTGTTGCTGCGCGACGCGGGCTCCCCGTCCGACACGCGCTGGATCGACGACCGCGAGGACCTGCCGCGCATCATCCGTGCCGGCCGTCATATCGCCCGTACCAAGCGCTACATCCGCAACTACGCGCACGAGATCGAGCCCGAGGACCTCGTGGCGTATGTGGCGCACGAGGCGCAGCGCGGCGACGGCTGGGTCAAGCTGGTCGGCGACTGGATCGACCGGGAGAGCGGGGACCTCTCCGCCTGCTGGCCGCGGGGCGAGGTGGAGGCCGCCATCGCCGAGGCGCACCGGCTGGGGGCGCGGGTCACGGCGCACTGCTTCGCCGAGGAGTCGCTCGCGCCGCTCGTGGAGGCGGGCATCGACTGCGTCGAGCACGCGACCGGGCTGACCGAGGAGACGATCCCGCTCTTCGCCGAGCGCGGGGTCGCGATCGTGCCGACGCTCGTCAACATCGCGACGTTTCCGCGGCTCGCGGCGGGCGGCGAGGAGAAGTTCCCGCGCTGGGCGGATCACATGCGCCGCCTGCACGCGCGCCGTTACGAGACGGTGCGCGCGGCCTACGACGCCGGGGTGCCCGTCTTCGTCGGTACGGACGCGGGCGGTTCCCTCGCCCACGGCCTGGTCGGCCAGGAGGTCGGGGAGCTGGTCAAGGCCGGTATCCCCGCCGCGGCCGCGCTCTCCGCGGCCACCTGGTCGGCCAGGGAGTGGCTCGGCCGCCCGGGCCTGACGGAGGGCGCCCCGGCGGACCTCGTGGTCTACGGTGCCGATCCCCGCGAGGACGTACGGGTGTTGGGCCACCCGACATGGGTGGTGCTGCGGGGGCGCGTAGTGAACTGAGGGCCTGATGGTCGAACGCACTGCCGGTGGACACCCTTTTGGGTGAACTGGCTTTTAAACACCACCAGTTCACCCGTCCGGGAACGACCATGGCGGGGTCGATGCCGTCGGCGTGCCGATGTCCCCCATGGGCACGCCGACGGCTCCTTTTCCCGGAGGAGTCCCACCACCGTGTTTCGCACCACCCTGCCCGCACGCGGCCTCGTGATGTCCCTCAGCGCTGGCGTACTGGCACTCGGCGCGGCCCCCGCGCACGCCACCGGCGACCATGGCGCGCATGGCGCGGCCGGTGCCGCCGTCCTGCGCACCGGGCTGGACGTCGCCCTGCTGGGCAAGTCCGTCCATGTACCCCTCAACGCCTCGCTCAACGAGGTGCACGCCCCGCAGAACGCCGACCGGACCGCGCTCGCGGTCACGGTCGACGGCGCCGAACAGGGCGCGCCCGTCCAGGTGTTGCGCGCGGAAGCCGCCTCCGCGCGTGCGACGTCCGACGCCCATGCGGCGAAGGGGTACGCCAATATCGTGCACGCCAAGGTGCACGTCCCCGGCCTGCCGCTGCTCTCCCTGATCGAGGTGCGGAAGGTCACCTCCGAGGCCGTGTGCGAGGCGGGCCGCAAGCCCGTCGCCACGTCCAACGTGCTCGGCAGCGTCACCGTGCTGGGCAAGAAGGTCACGCTCACCTCGGGCGGCACCACCAAGGTCGACGTGCCGGGGGTGGGCGAGGTCCGGCTCGACCTGTCGAGGACCACGACGACCTCGCGGACGGCGGCGGCGACCGCCCTCCGACTGGGCGTCTACGTCAACCCGTTGAAGCTCGACGTCGCCGAGGTGCGGGGGTCGCTGACGCTGGCGGAGGCGCACTGCGAGGTGCCTCCGGCTTCACCTTCGGGGAAGAAGGAGCAGCCGCAGACGAAGACTCAGACCGTGGCCCACAAGCAGGATCTCGCCGAGACCGGCGGGTCGTCCGCCACGCCGTACATCGCTGCTGCGGCAGGGCTGTTGGTGGTGGGCGGGGGCGGGGCGCTGCTGTTCGCGCGGAGGCGGCGGGGATAGCCCTCAGCTGGATTTCAGCACCGTCGCCAGCGCGTCCGCGAAGCGGTCCGTCGTGGCACGGTCGCGGACCGCGATGCGGAGGTAGTCGGGGCCGAGCCCCGGGAACGTGTCGCCGCGGCGGACCGCGAAGCCGAGGCCGCGCAGCCGGCTCCGTACGGCGGTGGCTTCCGGCAGCCGTATCAGCAGGAACGGCCCGGACGCCGGCTCGCACACCGTGACGGAGTCGAACTCGGCCAGCCGCCACCGGAGATGGTCCCGGTCCGCGGCGATCTGGTACGCCGCGTGCGCGGCCTCGGCGAGCGCCGGGGCCGCGCTGCACGCCTCCGCCGCCGCGAGGGCCGGTGACGACACCGGCCACAGGGGCTGGGCCCGCTCGAGCCGGGCGATCCTCCCCGGCGAGGCCAGGACGTAGCCGATGCGCAGCCCCGCCAGACCCCAGGTCTTGGTGAGGCTGCGCAGCACGACCAGCCCCGGCAGGTCCGTACGGCCCGCGAGCGACTCGCTCTCGCCGGGCACGGCGTCCATGAACGCCTCGTCCACGACGAGCGTCCGCCCCGGGCGGGCGAGGCGGGCCAGCGTGGCGGCGGGGTGGAGGACGGACGTCGGGTTGGTGGGGTTGCCCACCACGACGAGGTCCGCGTCGGACGGGACGGCACGCGGGTCGAGCCGGAAGCCGTCGGCCGCGTCCAGCAGCACTCGCTCCACGGCGTGGCCCGCGGCCCGCAGCGCCGCCTCCGGCTCCGTGAACTGCGGGTGCACGACCACCGGGCGGCGTACGTCCAGCGTCCGCGCAAGCAGGACGAACGCCTCCGCCGCCCCCGCCGTCAGCAGCACCCGCTCCTCCGGCAGCCCGTGCCGCGCCGCGACGGCCCGGCGGGCGGCCCGGCCGTCGGGGTAGGCGGCGAGGCCGGCGACCGAGGCGGTTATGCGGTCGCGCAGCCACTGCGGAGGAGTGCCGGCGCGAACATTGACCGCCAGGTCCGTCAACTCGTCTCCCGCGCCGCGTACTTCGGCGTCCCCGTGGTGGCGCAGATCGGGTTCGGGAGATACGTGCATCCCTAGACGGTACCCTCCCGGGCCACGGCCACCGTGACCCGGTCCGACTTCCGCTTCGGGACGACCAGGACCCCGCCCGGCCCGGCCGCGAGGAGGGCGGCGGCCTCGGCGACGCTCGCGCTGCCGGTGGCGGCGTGCGCGGTGGGTGACGGGTGCGGTACCGGCTGGCTCGCCAGCTCCGCCGCCGGGTACGCCCGTAGCGGTACGCCGAGCCGTGCGGCGGCTTCGACGATGCCGGGTTCGGCGGCCTTGCGGTCGATGGTGGCGAGGGTGGCGACGCGGCCGGGGAGGGCGTCCTCGACCAGGGCCAGCACCTCGTCAGCGGTCACGCCCCGGCGGGCGCCGACGCCGAGGTGGAGGTCAGCGGATGACATGGGTCACGAACGAGGACCAGGACGGTGCGGGGAAGACCAGGGCGGGGCCGTGCGGGACCTTGCTGTCACGGACGGGGACGAGGCCGGATACGAACGCGGGGGCCCATTCGACGCATTCTCCTTGGCCGCTGCTGTAGCTGGACTTCTCCCATATCGCTCGGGAAAGGTCGAGAGTGTTGCTCATGTCTGTACGCCTCCATGACGCGCTGGATGAGCGAGAGCGAGTCAGCGCGTGAGAGGGCGTCGGCGCGCAGTGCCTCGTACGCTACCCGTGCCTTGGCAACCACATCCGCTGAGTCGTCGACCTGCCCTCGCGTGTCAGTCTCCTGGTACAGGACTTCGGACCCGTCCTGCTGCGTCAGCACGATAAACGGCCATCCCCACATCGGGGCGCCCGCAGTGACTGGGAACACTTGCAGGTTGATGTGCGGGGACTCCGTCACGGCTGCCAGGTGCCGCAGCTGTTCCCGCATGACGTCCGCGCCGCCCACGCCGGACCGCAAAACCGACTCGTGGAGGATCACCCAGAGCGACGGCGGGTTGGGGGCGTCGAACATTTCCTTTCGTCGCATACGACCCTCCACGCGCCCCTTGATCTGGGTCGCGGTCTCCTCAGGGTTGGCGGCTCTATAGACGGCCTCTGCATACTCCGGGGTCTGCAGGATGCCGTTCACGAAGATGCTCGAGTAGCCGCAAATGGCGGTGGCCTCGCGCTCAAGTTCCAGATACGGCCTGAGCCAAGACGGGCTACCGGCGTCGACGGCCCGTTGCCGCATGCGCACGTAGATGCCCGGCGTCCCGAAGACCTTGTCGCACTCCTCGGCGAACATGGGGCTCGGCAACTGCTGCCCGGTCTCGACCTTGCTGACATACGGCTGCTTGCAATGCAACCGGACCGCCAGCTCCGCCTGCGACCAACCGCGCGCCTCGCGGGCGAACCTGACCTCCTTGCCGAAGGTCACCGCAGGCGCTTCCGATTCTTCGTTCATGCGTTCAATCCCCCCATTCCAGACGGCAGTTGGAATGCAAACTACCCTGGTCAGCGCGGCGGCGTGGGTGGAATCTGAGCCTCACGGTTGATGCCCGGCCCGGATGGCCGGGACACACGGAGGCTCGAACAGATGACAGAACGGCGCGAGGGTGCGCAGGCGTCCACGAAGATGACGATGCGGGTGTCGCGGGACGGCGGTCGCACATGGGGAACGACGGTGTGCGTGGCGGCCGCCAAGGACGTGGCGAGGGAGCGCGTCGGCTGCTCCTTCCCGCCCTGCGCGTGCGCGCGGTGCGCCGAGGAGTCGGAGGGCCGTACGTCATGCTGATGCCCCGTCCCATGGTCTCCTTGGCGAGCGGACCGCTCGCCAACCTTCGCTTGAATGCAGTGAGTTGCATGGCATGCAAGTGGTTCGGCGCTGCGATCAAGGCGGCGGAGGAGCTCGGTGACCGTATTGCCGCAGCGCAGTACGCGGAGGCGCTCGGTGCGCACCAAGGGCAAGATCACATGTGCCAACCGTCGAGGGAAACGTCAGGTCCTCCACCCAGGTAATGATGGAGGGCGCTGGCGGTGGTGCTGACGAAGTTCTCGGGGATTGAATCGGTATCAACCCAGCAGACCTGGGTGTGCTTGCGGGGCTCGAGGTTCTCGGGAGCGCCGGACCATTCGTGGGCGGCGAAGACGACCGTGAGGAAGCCATTGGGAGCTTCGACGCCCTGGGCGCCGTGGATGATGTGGGCGACCTTGAGCGCTTCCGGCTTGACGATCAGGCCCGTTTCTTCGGCCAGTTCGCGGACGGCGGTTGCGGTGATGGGTTCGCCGGGCTCGCTCTTGCCGACGGGTAGATCCCACATGCCCTGTGCGAACTTGGCCTGCTGGCTGCGCTGAAGAAGGATGACGCGGTTGTTGGCCGTGTCGTGGACGATAACGGCAGCCACCAGGAGAGTCATGGAGTCAAGAGCGGGCTTGAGGACTCGGGGCTGGGATGTGCTTGTCGGCTGAGCCATGATGGTCCCTTCGTCGGCCGGCTGGTGGGCATGTTAGGCGAGGGCCTCGCGTGCGCGGCAGGCGAGTTCGGCGGCTCCGGGGACTTTGCGCCGCTGGTAGACCGCAAGGGTGGGGCGGATCGAGGTGATCGCTTTTCGGGTGCGGTTGGACGACATGCCCTCCATGAGCTTCAGCGCCTCGGTCCAGGCGGCGATGGCCTCGTCGGCACGGGTTTGGGCGGCGAGACTGTCACCGAGGTCGGCGTAGGTCAGGGCATGTACGCGCTTGTACTGCTCGGGATCCCAACGGTTGAGAGCGTCCCGGTGCTGTCGTTCGGTGCCGACGTGGTCGGCAAGGTCCGTGAGGGTACGAGCTGTGTGGCTGGCCACGGTGCCGGCAGGTGGGCCGCTGACCAGTGAGAAGCTGGGCTGAGGGCCATTGTCCCGGCGAAGGGCGTCTTCTGCGGTCAGCAGGGCGCGGGCGGCGGCGGGTTTCTCGCCGACAGCGGCGAAGGCGCGAGCATGAGTGATGTGAAGCAGGGCCTCGGTCTGGCCGTCTACGTGGCCGAGCCCGCAGGACAGAGCGCCTTCGATGAGGCCGACGCAGTAGTGGGGTTGTTTGAGGCTGAGGGCCTGGTGGGCGAGGGTCCGCATCATCCAGGCGGCATGGCCATGCGGGTCGGCCTCGTAGGCCAGTTGATAGCCGATCTGGTAGTAGCGCTGGGCGGCGCCTTCCTGACCGAGGTCGTGGTGCTTCCAGCCCGTGAGGTAGACCAACTCGGCTACGGCGCCGAAGGCCGCGCGCCGTAAGGCTTCGGAGGGGAAACGGGCCCGCAGTATGGGCGCGGCGGTGTCGGCGAGGTACATAGCGACGGTGGTCAACCCGTGGCCACCGCCGAGGCGTTCGTCGGCCGCGCTGAACGCGGCAGTGACCTTTCGTACTACCTCAACCTCCTCCACTCCGACACGGGACATCCCTGTGCGGGCACGCAGCATCCGGGATACGGCTTCGTGGTCGTAGCTCAGCGGCATCGCGACCCCTGCGGTGGTGAAGGCGGTCACAGTCAAGAAGCGGTGGTGTTCGACGTCGGCTCGCCCCAGTTCAGTGGCAGCTACGACAGGGTCGGTTCCCACCTCGGTGGGGCTCTCGGGGCCACGCAGGCCAACCTCGGCCAGGGTGACGGTGCGGTGGGCGCGGCGGGAGAGGGCTTCGGTGAGGTACCGGCCGGTCTGGCCACGGGGCCGGCGGGTTCCGTTCACCCAGTGGGAGATGGCCGACTTGTTGGTTTGGATGATCTCGCCATTCTCGGCGGCGACCCGGCGTACATCCCGGGCGAGTGCTTCGTAAGTGCAGCCAGTCGCTTCGATGACGTCGCGTAGGCGGGAGTTGGGATGCTTCGACGTTGTCACTTGCCGCTCCCGATCAAGAAGCTGTAAACCGCGTATACCGCTTGACCCTGCCCTCACCGTACCCACTGTGCGTAGTAGCGAGTTCACTTATTCGTAGTCGCCCGCCGATTCCAGGTGGGAGAACCGATAGAGGGAGGGTTACGCAATGTTGGAGAACGTGACTGGTCAGGCACCTGAGGATGGCCTGATCATCTCGCGGAAGTCGATCGCCGCAGCCCGCTCCCGCGCCGAGCAGCCGTCCGACGGTGGCTCGACCGGCGTGTCCGACAGCAACGACTGAGCGGAGCCGAAGAAATGACCACCCTCTTCTCCGAGGTGGTCGATCGCCTCGGCGGGGACTTCCTCGCCGAGGCATTCGGCCGCACATACCGGATCTGGAACGGCGTTGGCGACTTCTCTCAGCTGCTTACGTGGAAGGACGTCAACGCAGTCATTGGCCGTGGACGGCTTGAACCACCGCGGCTCCGTCTTCACCGAGACGGTGAACTGGTTCCCTGGCCGACCTATGCCTCGCCTGTCACCACGCGTCGGAGCGTGGTTTGGCAGCGTATCCAGCCCTCGCGCCTGCATCAGCAGCTTCGCGATGGCGCCTCACTGGTTCTGGACGCGGTGGACGAGCTCCACCCGCCCGTGGAGCGACTCGCGCAGGCTCTTGAGCAGCATTTCCGGGGGCGCGTACAGATCAACATGTATGCCTCATGGACATCCCGGCAAGGCTTCGGCACCCATTGGGACGACCACGACGTAGTCGTGGTGCAGCTCGAAGGTGCCAAGCTGTGGCGCATCTACGGTCCGACACGCATGAACCCGCTGCACCGGGACATCGAGGCTCCCGAACCCCCGGCCGACGAGGCAATGGACGAAATCCTCCTGCGAGATGGCGACATGCTGTACCTGCCCCGAGGGTGGTGGCACGCCGTCGCGGCCACCCAAGGCCGATCTCTGCACCTGACGTGCGGACTTCAGACGACGACCGGTGCCGATCTGCTCGGATGGCTGTCGGAACGTCTACGGGTCTCCGAGGCGGTGCGCGCCCATCTACCCGTGCACGCCTCCGCGCAGGGGCAAGCCGCATACCTCGGTGTGCTCCGCAAGGAGGTTGCCGACGCGCTCCACGACGGGGCCATACACGACTTCCTGACGGCTCGGGACAGCACCGAGCCGGGACGTCCCATGCCTTCTCTGCCGTTCCTCGAAGGTGTGGCGGTCCGTGAGGAAGTGCGTGTCAGGCTCACCACCGCGCGAGTGCGGCTCTCCTCCGATGACGAGGGCCGGACGGTTCTCCTCGCGGGTGGCGAAGAATGGACCTTCGCTCCGCCGGCCCGGGGCGTGCTGGCTCCGCTGCTTGGCGGTGACTCGATCCCGATGAGCGAGCTCGCCACGGTGAGTGGCCTTGCGCTCGAACAGGTTGCAGGTCTGGTGAGCGAGCTGGTTGGCGCCAATATCGCTGCGGTGAGCATGCGATGAATGTGGACCTCGCACTGGGGACCTATCGGTGCCAGAACATTCCGCAGGCAGTGGCCCACGCTGCTGCCTGCGGGGCTTCCTGGATCGATACTGCTCCCAATTACCTCCACGGTCGAGCCCAGCGCCGACTTGCGCCCCTACTCGCCGAGCATTCCCGATTGCAAGTGTCGACGAAGGTGGGATTCTTTTCCGAGGACACCGCCGCAGCTGCCGAAGCAGCTGGTGTTCTCTCACCGCGAGACATGGTGGTCGGCCACAGCCTCAATCCGCGATATATGGTCTGGCAGACGCGTCGTAACAGGCAGGAGCTGGGCCGGGATCCGGCCATCGTTTTCGTCCACAATCCAGAGCGGGCCATCGGCGTTCACGCGGCGCTGGCACAGGCATTCACCGCTCTGGAGGGCGAAGCCCGCACCGGATACATCGGCGGATATGGTGTCGCCACGTGGACCGGTTTCGACGACGCGTTCACCTTCGCCGACCTCCTCGACATCGCCACCCGCTGCGGCGGATCCGACCACCACTTCACCGCCATCCAACTACCCGTTTCCTTGGTCATGCTCAGGCCTGTCGCACAAGTTCTCGATGGCTGCGGCCCGTTGGCTGAAGCGGTCGCCGCAGGTGTGAAGGTCTTCGCTTCCGCGCCGCTGCATGGGGGTGAACTCCCCAGCATGGTCACGGACGAACTTGCGCAGCTCGTCGCCCCTGGCCTCACACCGGCCGAGGTAGCACTGCGAGTCGTTGCGTCCACCCCAGGAGTGACACGGATTCTCCTTGGCGCCTCTCGTGCGGAACACTGGGATGTCGCTCAACGCACTGTCGCCCTCTCCCCGTTGCCGAAAGAGATCCTGCAAGAGGTGATTGATGTTCTCGGCACCTGACGACACCACTACGGCTCGTATGCGCACCGCCAGAGCCATCGCTTGCAAGGCCTTTGGGGCTCAGGAAGCTGATGGACGATCTGTCTGGGGCTATCTCGGCCGCACCCTCTCCGGTTTGGCCACCACCAGCGGTGGACGTTGCTGGCTCCGTCTGGTCTCCGAACGGCCCGACCGCGCCCACGGGAAGCTGTGGGACGGCCCCAAGGCCGCCCAGGAGCTGCTCCCACCGGATATCCCTCGTCCTGTGCTGCACAACATCCACAGTTGGCAGGCGGACGACTGGGCGTACCGGGCAGAGTTGTACGAGTACGCGGACACCGCCGTTGTTTCCAGCTCGCCTGTGCTCGAACTCGAACCCGTCCTTCCCGATACCTGGTGGACCCATCTCCGCGCCGCGCTCGACAGCCTGGCCGCTGTCCCAACCGACCGGGTGGCCGTCCGTGAGGAGTACATCCGTCGTGCGGTTCCCGACTTCACCGGCTGCACGGTCGAAGTCATCGAGTGGTCCACTGCCCACGGTGACTGCCACTGGGCAAATCTCGGTGCCCCGGCTCTGCGCATCTTCGACTGGGAGGGCTGGGGCACCGCACCGATCGGCTTCGATGCGGCCCTTCTGTTCATCTACTCCCTGAACACCCCGAAGACGGCTGCCCGCGTCCGTGAGACCTTCGCGCATGTCCTCGACATGCCCGCGGCACGCGTAGCCGAGTTGACCGTCTGTGCCCAGGTTTTGCAGGCTGCGGACCGTACCCCCTTCTATGCATCCCTCAGAGAACCCGTACGTATGTACCTCGATGAGGCGCACAGACGTGCTGCATGAAAAGTGTCGGCCTGGTGTTTGCGGCTGCGGAAGGCAGGGAGGCCATTTCGCCCGGGACGGCGACCGCGGTCGCATCATCCAATGGCTGACGCGTATCTGCATCCAGGCACGTCCCGAACTGTGGCTCCACAAGCAGGGATTGAAAGTGGAGACATACCGCAACGGTCATGCCCGCCCGGACGGCACGCTGGCCGCAAGCGACGCATTCGTCGGCCACGACGAATGGGCGCCGACTGACCAGGTGCTGATGGCCGTGGAGGTGACCTCCTACGACTCGGATACTCACCAGCGCGACCGTGCGGAGAAACCGCGTGCCTACGCCGAGTCCGGGATCCCTGTCTATTTGCTGATCGACCGGGATGCCTGCGAGGTCACCGTCTACAGCGAGCCTGACGGGGTGCGCTACGAGAGGGCGCAGACCGTGCCGTTCGGCAAGATCGTGGACCTTCCGGGGCCCGTGGACATCGTGCTGGATACCGAACCGCTCAAGAACTGGGTCCGCTAATTCCTGGCGGCGACCACGTCAACACCCCTATCAGTATTGGGCGTTCGCTCAAGGCCGGGTGATGGCGTTGTCCGGATCGTGGCACCAGATGTGCTGTCGGCCATTTTCGGAGACGGTCATGCCGAAGTCGTAGAGCGAGGGGGCGCCCAGGGCGTGCCACCATTCGGTGGCGCTCTCCAGCTCGCCGAGGAGCCTGCGAGGCCCGCCCTGGCGCCCCATGGGCGTGCCGCCGTTGGTGGTGATGGTGGCCCAGGACGACTGGCCGTCGTCGATCCACGCGGTGACCTCGCCGTCATCCGACGCCTGGGTGAAGACCTTCACGTCAGGCAGGGCCACGCGGGCGGCGAAGAGCAGGCTGGCGTCCTCGTGCAGGCGCAACAAGTCCTTCGAGCAAGTCCGTTCGTCGTCGGATGCCTGATCACCGCGCACCGTGTCCCAGTTTCGGCGGGGGGAAGTGGTGCGGCTGCTCATGAAGGTGGCGAGCCCTTGCATCCATCCCGTGGCCGAACGACCGTCGGGGGCAACGGTGAGAGCAACATGACCGAGGTGCCCCCACGGGGTGACGATCCGCCCCCTGGGCCGGGTTTGCTCCACCCACGCCCACGGCACGGTCCCGACCGCGTAGGTGGAGATCACCCGGTCGAAGGGCGCTCCGTCCGGCCGGCCCTCGTCGCCATCACCGGTGGCCACCTGCACGCCTGTGCCGAGCTCGTCCAGACGGCGGGCTGCCTCCTCCGCCAGGTGGGGATCGGCTTCGACGCTGGTGATCAGGCCGGGCCCGGTGCGCCAGGCCATCAGGGCGCAGTTGCGGCCCGCTCCGGTGCCGAGCTCGAGTCCGCGGTGGCCGGGCTGGAGGACCAGAGTGTCGAGCATGTCGGCGACGATGGATTCGCAGGAGAGGCTGGAGGTCGCGAGCCCGTCGGTGACCTGCGTGGTGGTGGCGTCGTTCGGCCCGCCGTAGACCTCGGCCAGCCACCGTTCCTCGTTCGTGGCGCGGTCCACCGGCTGGTAGGAGTCGCCGTCCCAGCGCCATACGCGGTCGGGGGCGAAAGCGTCCCGGGGGAATGTCTCCGTGGCCTGACGAACCCAGGGGGAGTCCGCCGGCCAGGCGCCGCGCTCTTCCATCGCCTTGGCCAGGCAGACTCGTTCACTGTCGAACATGCTTCTCTATTTCCTGCGCGTACCGGTGGACGGCGGGGGCGGTGGCACCTGTCCGTCGGAGTTGCCCGGCGGCGGGTCAGGCTTGTTGCGCTTGCCCATGTTGTTCACTCCGTTGTCCGTGGCGGTGAACTCGACGGGCATCGTGGCACGGCGGCGGAGCGAAGAGGTAGAGCGCGTCGGCCGTCGCCCGGAATGTTCCGGGCGACGGGCGGTCGTCGACCTGGTGGAACGGGCTGTCAGACGAGGCCGGCAAGGACGGGCAGGAGGTCCTTGAGCAGAGCGAAGAGGGCGTCAGTGACGCCGTGGTCGCCACCGTGGTCGTCGACGAGACCGGCGACGGCCGGCGCTGCCGGAGCGGCGGCTTGTGCGGGGGCGGCCAGTGCGATGCTGCCGAGGGCGAGGACAGCGCTTGCGACGGCGGTGGCGGTGGTGCGGTGGAAGGTCTTCAAGTCAGTGCTCTAGTAGGGGAGTCGAGGACGAGTAGGCCCAAAGGCTGCCGTGTGCGCGACCGGAGCGCACGTGCGCGTACCCCTGTGGGTGAAGGCGCGCGGGGGCCCGGTGGGGCGCGCTCGCGGTCGTGGGCTCGGCCGGCACCGAGGCCGGTGCGCGTGAGGGGTTACTTGGCCGGCTTGCCCGGCTGGTCGTGGGTCGAGCAGTGGATGCCGCCACCGCCCGAGGCGATGGTGTCGATCTTCACCTGCACGATGTCACGCTTGGGGAAGTGGTCCTGCAGGATGCTCTTGGCGCGGTCGTCGGCCTTGGTGTCACCGAATCGGGGCATGAATACCGCGCCGTTGGCGACGTAGAAGTTCGCGTACGAGGAGACGAACGCGTTGCCCCGGCCGGTGATCTTGTCGAGGTCGGGCTGGGGCAGGTCGATGACCTCCAGGTATTTGCCCCGGGCGTCCGTCGCCTCCTTGAGTACGGACCTGGCCTGGTCGGCCGCGCGTGACCAGACGTCCGGGGGGCTGTCGGGAAAGGCGCGGTCCACGAGGACGACCCCTGGTGCGGTGAAGCGGGCGATGCTGTCGACATGCGCGTCGGTGATGTCCTTGCCGCGCACGCCGGCCAGCCAGATGACCTTCTCGATGCCGAGGCTGCTCTTGATCTCGGCCTCGAGCTGATCGCGGCTCTTGCCCGGGGTGCGGTTCTTGTTGACCACCGAGCTCTCGGTGACCATCAGGGTTCCCTCGCCGTCCGTCTCGAAGGAACCTCCCTCGGCGACCAAGGGGGCCTTGGCGCGCGGGATGCCGTACTTCCCGAGGAGGACGCGGCCGACCTGGGCGTCGCTGTGGTGCTCCCGCTGCTTGTTTCCCCAGCCGTTGAAGTTGAGGTCCACGCCCAGGATGCCGTTGGAATCCTCGACGAACACCGGCACTGTGTCACGCGCCCACAGGTCGTCCACCATGAGCGGGATCACCTCGACCTGCGAGCCGCAGGCCTGCTGGGCCGCGTCCTGCTGCTCGGGGCGGGCCATCATGACCACCGGTTCGTACTCCGCGACCGCCCGGGCCACCCGTGCGATGTCCTCCCGCACGGACGGCAGTTGGTCGATCCAGACCGATTCCAGGGCCGGCCAGGACATGAACGTGCGGGTGTGGCTGTCCCATTCGGCACCGAACCGTCGGCCCGTTGTCTTCCGCGAAGTGGAAGGGGGGATGGACGCGTTGGAGGTGTCTCGCGAGTCGCAGGCCGTCGCTCCGAGGGCCAGGGCTCCGAGGCCGGCGACAGAGCGCAGGACATTGCGGCGGGACATGGGGGGATAGAGCACAGGGAACTCCGGGTGGGGCTGGCTACGGAACGGGCTGGTGCATGGTGGAGCAGTGGATGCCTCCGCCGCCCTCCATGAGGCGGTCGACATCAAGCTGGACAACCTCGCGTCCGGGAAACGCCTCGGCCAGGGCTCGGCGGGCCGCGGTGTCCGTCCTCGTGTCACCGAACTGGGCGGTGATGACCGCGCCGTTGACCAGATGGAAGTTGAGATAGGAATCCACGAACGAAGAGCTTCGTGACCGTACGTTTTCCGGTCCGTCCACGCGGATCACCCGGAGGTGCCGCCCCTTGGCATCGGTGGTGGCGGACAGGATGGTGAACTGCTCGCGCGCATCCTTGGCCCAGACGTCGGTCCGGTCGCGCGGCGGAACCTGCACCATGACGACGCCGGGGCTGATGAAGCGGGAAGTGACATCGATGTGGTTGTCGGTGATGTCCCGGCCACGCACGCCGGGAACCCAGATCATCTTCTCGGCACCGTATGCCGCCAGGACGGCCTTTTCGATATCGTCCCGACTCATTCCGTGATTGCGGTATTTGTCCACCAGGCTGCTTTCGGTGGCCATCACCGTGCCGTCGCCATCGGTCTCGACGGATCCGCCTTCTCCGACGAAATCCGCCTCGCTGAAAGCGAATCCATTGAACTCCGCGATGGATGAGGCGACTTCGGCGTCGTCGCGATGCGACTGCTTGCGTCCCCACCCGTTGAAGTTGAGGCCGACGGCATCGAGGTTCCCCTGGCCGTCACGCCGGAAGACGGCGCACGTGTCACGCATCCAGAGGTCGTCCGCGGGGATCGAGTCGATGACGGTGACGTGGGAACCGCAAGCGGCCCTCGCCGCCTCGGCGGTGGTTTCGTCGGGCGCGCACATGATCACGGGCTCGTATGCCGCGACCGTACGGGCGATGAGGGCGATGTCCTGCTGGACACCGGTCAGGCGGCGGCCCCAGATGGATCTTCGCGACGGCCATGACATCCAGGTCCGGGTATGCGGAACGTCATCGGCCGGCACGTGCCAACCGCGACCTCTCACGTCATCGGGCAGGGCGGTCCCTCGCGACGGACGCGGACCGAGAAGGGCATCCAGCCACTTGCCTACGGGGAAGTCGTTCATGGGGGGACTCCACATCGAATCCATGGAGTCCGGGCGCATAGGCATCGAAGGCTCGGAACCACTGGGCTTGGTGTGATCTGAGGGCCCACTGTGACACTGACTGAATTTTCAGTCAATCTTGAGCGCGACGGGGACCGGGGCGTGGGGCAAGGGGTGCGCGCCCCTACGGGCGCTCCAGTCGCTCCAACTCGGCGTCGACGGCGTCCAGGAGCAGTTCACGGGCGTGCTCCAGGGACAGGATGCCGCTGAGC
This sequence comes from Streptomyces sp. SX-6, assembly GCF_059089585.1. Taxonomy (NCBI): domain Bacteria; kingdom Bacillati; phylum Actinomycetota; class Actinomycetes; order Kitasatosporales; family Streptomycetaceae; genus Streptomyces; species Streptomyces sp. SX-6. The sequence continues at coordinate 58,274 of NZ_JBTHHU010000018.1, forward strand.
CAGCGCATACTGAGCCCTTCCACCAGTCCCGTGAGCCGCTCGGCGGCGATGGTCAGGCCGGAGGCGGTGGCCATGGGGCGTATCCGGCCGAGCAGTCCGGCGATCTCCTGGACCCAGATCAGCGTGGCCTTGGCCAGGTCCTCCCGCAGGTGGGGTTCGAAGATGGCGCTGGCTCGCAGCTCTCCCCACGCGGTGCTGTTCTCCCGGACGGTCTCGTCTTCCTGGAATTCCAGGAGCAGGGCCTGCTCGAGCTCCTGCCGGGGGCTGAGGGGGGCGGCGTCCGGGTCGCGGTCGGTGCTGTAATCCGCGGCGCGGTCGTTGATGAACTCCAAGGTCCGGCGCAGGATGCCGGCCCGGTCCTTGAAGTGGTAGTAGATCAGTGCGGTGGACACACCGGCCTCGGCGGCCAGTTCCTCGACCCGCAGTCCGCGGACCCCGCGCCGGGCGATGACTCGCGCGGCTGCCTCCATGATCGCTGTTTTGCGGCCGCCACTCACAGTTGGACACTTTAGCTGTTTTTCTCACCCCTTCTCCCTCTCCCTGGAGTCTGTGGTGACTGATCGTTCAGTTAGCATCGGGCTGCCTCACCCGGTCCTGCTGCGGTCCTGCCGCGGGCCTGTCTCCTTCGCTCCCTTCTGAAAGAGCCACAGCATGACCACAGATCATCCTGGTGCGCTGCCCACCGTCGCGGCCCTGGCCGCCGGCGACCCGGAGGAGATCGGCGGGTACCGGCTGCATGCCAGGCTCGGATCGGGCGGAATGGGGCATGTCTACCTGGCGTACACACCGGGCGGCCGGCCGGTGGCCCTCAAGGTCGTACGGCCGGAACTCGCCGACGACCCCGAGTTCCGTCACCGGTTCGCACAGGAAGTGGCCAACGCCCGCCGCATCCACGGCCTGTACACCGCCGAGGTCGTCGACGCGGGCGTCGACGCCGTGACGCCGTGGCTGGCGACGGCCTATGTCGCGGCGCCCTCGCTGCACGAGGTGCTCCGCCGGCACGGTCCGCTGCCGGTGCAGACCGTGCTCCTGCTCATGGCGGGCATCGCGGAAGCCCTTCAGTCGATCCATGGCGCCGGTGTGGTCCACCGTGATCTCAAGCCCGCCAATGTACTGGTCGCCGCCGACGGCCCCCGGGTGATCGACTTCGGCATCGCGCGTGCCGCCGATGCCGTCGCGCTCACCAGCGCCGGCCTGCGGGTCGGTACGCCCGCCTTCATGGCACCCGAGCAGGCCCTGGGGCAGCCCGTCACACCGGCCACCGACGTTTTCGCGCTCGGCGCGCTGGCCGTGTACGCCGCAGGCGGCGCACCACCCTTCGGCGACTGCCCCGAATCCATATCCCTGTACCGGGCGGTCCATGAGCAGCCCGACCTCACCCGGGTACCCGTCGCACTGCACGACCTGCTGGGACAGTGCCTGGCAAAGGACCCCGCCGTACGGCCCACCACCAGCGCACTGATCGAGGCCGTGCGGGCCCACCCCGCCGTGGGCGCCCAGATGCGCTTCACCGATGGATGGCTGCCGACCGCCGTCCGTACCGAGCTCGCCCGCCATGGCGAACCGGCCTCATCGCCCGGGGCGGCCCACGCACAGCCCACCGTCACCGCTACGGGGCCCAGTCTTTCTTCTTCGCCTCCGGCCCCAACCCGCCGCGGGCGGAGACTCGTTCGATGGCTCGTGCCGACGGTGGTCGCCGCCCTGCTGCTCGGCGGCGGGGCGGTCTACTACTTCGACTACCCCCCAGGGGACGCGGGATCGTCCGCCGGATCCGGGCAGGCGGAGGGAGCGCCTGAAGACGCGTACAGCCCGGGATACGCGGGTGTCGAACTGACGTCACCGGATACGGGTTACGAGTTCGACCTGTCGAACGGCAAGGTCGTTCCGGAGTCCAGCGCCGCCTGGTACCTGGCACGTACGGCCACCGCGTTCACGGTCCCCGAGGACAGCGACGCCTTCATCGCTCCCGGCGACAGCCTGACCCTCGGCGGGTGCCTCGCGGGGATCCGCAGCAACGCGGCGACCTCGCTGGACTTCGGCGAACTCAAAGACCGCCCCTTCTGCGTCCGCAGCCCCGACAACCGCGACGTCGTGATCGTGCGGCTGGTGGAAGCCGTGCCCGACGGGGGTTCGGTGACCGTTTCCCTCAGCCATTACCGCAACGACGGCTGAGCGTAGCCCGCGCAACCCCATCTTCTGGGGGTACTGCCACGACCCGTGGCTGGAGCAGCATCACGTTGTCCGGGTGAGTGAGGGGCCCGGAGTGGAAACCACGACGACGGAACCGACAGAAGGGGAAGAGTCATGCGCGCTCGCCATTGGCTCCCTGTCATTGTGACAGCGCTGGCTTCTGTACTGGGCACGACCACAGTCGCCGACGCGTCGTCCCAGGGCACCAGATCCGCAAGCTGGCAACCGCAGCCCGGCGCGGAGTACCGGTTCACGTCCCGCTGGAGCGGCAGATGCCTGGACGTCGCGGGCGGGGAGGAGTACTCCCACTTCCGGCAATGGGACTGTGTGGGCGACAACTACCAGCGCTGGACGTTCGAGAGCGCGGGTGGCGGCTACTACTACGTCCACCCCGTGTTCAACTCCAATATGTGCTTGGACGTCGATACCCGCGGTGCCAACGGTGACTTCGGCGGCAACGTCCACCTTTATCACTGCTGGCAGGGCCGGAATCAGATGTGGCGGCTGGACGACATCGGCGACGGCTGGTCCGCCGTGATCGCGCATCACAACGACAAGGCGCTGGACGTGGACACGCGCGCCGGAAACATCAACAACGCCAACGTGCACAATTGGACGTACTGGGGCGGGAACAACCAGATGTGGCGTGTCACCCGGTATTGACCGCCTTCGTGCCGCGCAGGCGGGGTGCCTGCGCGGCGTCCGGCCGTTGAAGGTCCGCTCGTTACGGGCGAGTTCGGGCGGTAGCGAGGCGCTCCGCCGCGCTGGTCACCAGGCGCCGGGCCAGCTCCGGTGCGCCCGCCCAGTGCAGGTGGAGGTAGGACGCGTGGACGCCGCCCTGCGCGAAGCCCTCGACACGGCGCTCGGGGTGTGTCATGCCCCAGGCCGGGGACGGGCCCGCGGGCGGGTCCGTCACGGTGCGGTGGAACTCGTGGCCGCGTACGCGAGTACCGGCTGCGGCAAGGGAGTTGTCGGTGAGGGCCACCGCCTCCCGGTAGCCGAGTGTCAGGCGCGGTGACATACGGGCGTCCACGGGCAGGACCCCGCACATCGGCTTGCCGTCCAGGGAGCGGGAGAGGTACAGCAGGCCCGCGCACTCCGCCACCACCGGGGCGCCGCTCGCCGCGAGGGCCGAAACCGCCGTGCGCAGCGGCTCGTTCGCGGACAGCTCGGGGGCGTACACCTCGGGGAAGCCGCCGCCGATCACCAGACCGGCGGTGCCCGGCGGGAGTGCCTCGTCGTGAAGCGGGTCGAGGGGGACGACCTCCGCGCCTGCGGCCGTCAGCAGTTCCGTGTGCTCGGCGTAGGAGAAGGTGAACGCCGGGCCGCCGGCCACCGCGATCACGGGGGTTGAGCGGGACCGGGTAACGGGCGGCTCCCATGCCGGGCCCGGTACCGGGGGAGCGGTGCGGGCGAGGGCCAGCAGGGCCTCGAGGTCGCAGCCTGCCCGTACCTGCGCCGCCTGTGCGGCCACCGCGTCGAGTGCCTCGGCGTCGCGCTCCGCCACCGGGATCAGGCCCAGGTGGCGGCTGGGCGTGTGCAGGCCCTCGGTGCGGCGCAGTGCGCCCAGCACCGGTACGCCCGACTCGTCCAACGCCTCGCGCAGCAGCGCCTCATGGCGGTCCGAGCCGACCTTGTTGAGGATGACGCCCGCGACCCGTACCTCCGGGTCCCAGGACGCGAAGCCGTGCACCAGGGCCGCCACGGAGCGGGACTGGGAGGACGCGTCGACGACCAGGACGACGGGGGCGCGGAGCAGCTTCGCGACGTGTGCGGTCGAGGCGAGTTCGCCCTGGCCGCTCGCCCCGTCGTACAGCCCCATCACGCCCTCGACGACGGCGAGATCGCAGCCGGTCGCGCCGTGCAGGAACAGTGGAGCGATCTGGTCCGGGCCGCACATGTACGCGTCCAGGTTGCGGCCCGGCCGCCCCGTGGCGAGGGCGTGGTAGCCCGGGTCGATGTAGTCGGGACCGACCTTGTGCGGGGAGACGGCCAGGCCGGCGTCCGTGAACGCCCGCATCAGTCCCGTGGCCACGGTGGTCTTGCCGCTGCCGGAGGCCGGGGCGGCGATGACCAGACGCGGTACGTGCGCTGTCACCCCTACCACTCGATGCCTCGCTGGCCCTTCTGCCCCGTGTCCATGGGGTGCTTGACCTTGGTCATATCCGTCACCAGGTCGGCGAAGTCGACCAGCTTCTCGGGGGCGTTGCGGCCGGTGATGACCACATGCTGGGTGCCGGGGCGGTCGCGCAGGACGGAGACGACCTCGTCCGTGTCGATCCAGCCCCAGTGCATCGGGTACGCGAACTCGTCGAGGACGTAGAGGCGATAGGTCTCCGCAGCCAGGTCGCGCTTGACCTGTTCCCAGCCCTCGCGGGCCGCCTCCTCGCTGGAGGTGATGTCACGCTGCACCCAGGACCAGCCCTGGCCCATCTTGTGCCACGCCACCGTGCCGCCCTCGCCGGAGTCGCCGAGCACGCGCAGGGCCCGTTCCTCGCCGACCTTCCACTTGGCCGACTTGACGAACTGGAACACCCCGATGGGCCAGCCCTGGTTCCAGGCGCGGAGCGCCAGGCCGAAGGCGGCGGTGGACTTGCCCTTGCCCGTGCCCGTGTGGACGAAGACGAGGGGACGGTTGCGGCGTTGGCGGGTGGTGAGCCCGTCGTCGGGTACGACGGTCGGCTGTCCCTGCGGCATTATGCGGCCTTCCTGGCGGCGGTTGCGGTCCGTACGAGCGCGGAGACGTTGTCCGCGCGGAGTTCGTCGAGGGTGACGACGGGGCCGCGCAGTTCGCGGCCGAGCTCGGCCGCGAGGCCGAGGCGTACGGGGCCGGACTCGCAGTCCACGATCACCGAGGCGATGCCCTCGCCCGCGAGCAGTCGCGCGGCGCGCCGGGCGCGGGGGAGCGGGTCCGGGCCGCCGGTGGCCCGTCCGTCCGTCACCACGACGAGCAGCGGGCGGCGGGACGGGTCGCGCAGCCGCTCCACGCGCAGGACTTCGTGCGCCTGGAGCAGGCCGGCGGCGAGCGGGGTACGGCCGCCGGTCGGCAGCTTCTCGAGGCGCGCCGCGCCCGCGTCCACGGATGAGGTGGGTGGTAGTGCGACCTGGGCCTCCGATCCGCGGAAGGTGATCATCCCGATCTTGTCCCGGCGCTGGTACGCGTCGAGGAGGAGGGAGAGCACCGCGCCCTTCACGGCGCCCATGCGCTTGCGGGCCGCCATCGAGCCGGACGCGTCGACGACGAACAGGACGAGGTTGCCCTCGCGGCCCTCGCGGACCGCCTCGCGCAGGTCGTCCCTGCGGACGATCAGCCCGCGCCCGGCGCGGCCGCGGGCCCGCTGGTGCGGGGCGGCCGCTTGTACGGTGGCCGCCAAGTGCAGCCTGGTGAGGGCGCCTTGGGGGCGCCGGGCCCCGGTGGTGCGGCCGTGGGCGGTACGCGCGCGGGAACGGCGGCCCGCGGCGCCCTCGCCGAGGCCGGGTACGTCGAACTTCCGCGTGCGGAACGGCTCCGCCGCGGCGACGGGAGGGGCTTCCTCGGGGGCTGTGCCGGTGCCGGGGTCGCCTTGGGGGGAGGGTTCCTCGCGCTGGGACGGTACGTCGGGGGTGCCGTCGCCGGGCTGCTGCGGGGGCCGGCCGCCGCCGTCGGGGCCGCCTTGCGGGTCGTGCGGGTCGTGCGGGTCGTCGTCCGGGCCGTCCGGTTCGGGGTTCTCGTCCTCGAACTGGTCGAGGATGTCGTCGAGTTTGTCCTCGTCGAGCCCGGGGGCGTCGAAGGGCGCGCGCCTGCGGCGGTGGGGGAGGGCGAGGAGGGCGGCCTGGCGGACGTCCTCGGTGGTGACGTCCGTACGGCCCGCCCAGGCGGCCAGGGCGGTGGCCGTGCGGGCGGTGACGATGTCGCCGCGCATGCCGTCCACCTCGAACTCCGCGCAGACGGCGGCGATCCGGCGCAGCGCGCCGTCGCCGAGCCGTACGCGCGGCAGCAGGGCGCGCGCGGCGGCGATGCGCTCGCGCAACGCGTCCTCTTCCGCCGCCCACTTGGCGGCGAAGGCCGCCGGGTCCTCGTCGTAGGCGAGCCTGCGGCGGACCACCTCGACGCGCTCGTCCGCCTCGCGGGAGGCGGCGACCTCGACGGTCAGCCCGAAGCGGTCGAGGAGTTGGGGGCGGAGCTCGCCTTCCTCGGGGTTCATGGTGCCGACGAGGAGGAAGCGGGCGGAGTGGCGGACGGAGACGCCTTCGCGTTCGACGTGGGACGCGCCCATGGCGGCGGCGTCGAGGAGCGAGTCGATGAGGTGGTCGCCGAGCAGGTTGACCTCGTCGACGTAGAGGATGCCCCGGTGGGCGTGGGCCAGGAGGCCGGGTTCGAAGGCCTTCACGCCGTCGGCCAGCGCCCGTTCGATGTCGAGCGAGCCGACGAGGCGGTCCTCGGACGTGCCGACGGGGAGCTCGACCATGCGGGCCGGGCGGGTGTCGTGCGGGGTGTCCGCGTGCGGGCCGTCCGGGCAGGCCGGGTCCGGCGCCGCCGGGTCACACGCGAACCGGCAGTCCGCGACGACGTCGATCTCGGGGAGCAGTGCGGAAAGGGCGCGTACGGCCGTGGACTTGGCGGTCCCCTTCTCGCCGCGGACGAGGACGCCGCCGATGGCGGGGGAGATGGCGTTGAGCAGCAGCCCCAGCCGCATGTCCTCCATGCCGACGACGGCGGTGAAGGGGTAGGTGGGTGAGGACATTGGCTGGTTCCTCCTTGTGGTGGTGATGCGGTGCGGATTGCTGGGGCTGGGGGGTGGGGAGTTGTGCCCCGGTCCCGCCCTTTCACCGTTTCCTCCGGGGGCAAGCCCCCGGGCCCCCGGGACCCGCGCTTCGCGCGGTTGTCCGGGGGCTATGCCCCCTGGGCTCCCGCAACGCGGCTTCGCCGCGTTGGTCCTCAAACGCCGGACGGGCTGAATGGTGCCGGGCCGGGCTGGTTTTTCGCGCTTGCGTCGGATTTCAGCGCAAGCGCGAAATCCGGCGTGGGCACGCAATTCCAGCCCGTCCGGCGCTTGAGGACGAGCGGCGGAGCCGCGACAAGCGGGGTCTGGGGCGCAGCCCCAGAAGCGGGGTCCGGGGGTGGAGCCCCGGGAAACGGTGAAAGGGTGGGACCGGGGCGAGCTTCCCCCGCCGCCCCTCACGGCGCACCCGGCGGAATGAAGGGGGCGCCGGTCGGCACCCCGCCCTCGATCAGCTTCAGCAGCGCACCCGTGTCCGCGTGCTCCTCGATCAGATCGCCGAGCCGGTCCAGCTGCTCCTCGCGCAGAGCGCCGAAGCTCGTGTCGGGGGCGGGCACGAACGCCCGGCCCGCCTGGTCCGCCACGCGGCGGAGGAACGCGCGGCGGAAGCCGTCGCTCTCCAGGGAGCCGTGCCAGTGCGTGCCCCAGACCGAGCCGACCCGGCAGCCGTCCAAGAACGGTTCCCCATCAAGGACTTCGGCCACCCCGTGGTGGATCTCGTAGCCCTCGACGCGCTCGCCGAGCGCGGAACCCACCGGCCTGGCCAGGGTCTTGTCCACCGCGAAGCGGATCCGTACCGGCAGCAGGCCGAGCCCCTCCACCACACCGGCCCTCGACTCGACCTCGTCGTCGATGCGTTCGCCCAGCACCTGGAAGCCGCCGCAGATGCCCAGCACCGGGCGGCCCTCCGCCGCGCGGTGCGCGAGCGCGTCCGCGAGGCCGCGCTCGCGCAGCCACGCCAGGGCGCGCACCGTACCGCGCGTGCCCGGGACCACGGCCAGGTCGGCATCGGCAAGCTCCTCGGGGCGGTCGACGAACCGTACGACGACGCCCGGTTCCGCGGCGAGCGCGTCCACGTCCGTGAAGTTGGACATCAGCGGGACCGCGCACACGGCGACGCGCAGGATGTCGCGCCCGTGCGGCGGGGCGACGACCGATTCGCGTACCGCACCCCGCAGGGAGACCCGGAGCCCGTCCTCCTCGTCGATGCCGAGGCCGTGGGCGAACGGCAGCACGCCGTACGTACGCCGGCCCGTGAGGCCGCGCAGCATCTCCAGGCCCGGCTCCAGCAGGGAGACGTCGCCGCGGAACTTGTTGACCAGGTAGCCCGCTATGAGCTCCTGGTCCTCGCGGGACAGCAGGGCGGTCGTGCCGAAGAAGGAGGCGAAGACCCCGCCGCGGTCGATGTCGCCGACCACGACGACCGGGAGCCGCGCGGCCCGCGCGATGCCCATGTTGACGATATCCGTACGGCGCAGGTTGATCTCGGCGGGGCTGCCCGCGCCCTCGCAGATCACCGCGTCGTGCGTGCGGCGCAGTTCGGCGAGGCACTCGGTGACGGTGCCGAACAGCTGCTCCTGGCGCCCCGCATGGTAGCCGCGGGCGCTCAACTCGCCGACCGGCTTGCCCATCAGCACCACCTGGCTGCTGCGGTCGCCGCCGGGCTTGAGCAGGACGGGGTTCATCAGGGCCGTCGGCTCGACGCGGGCGGCAGCGGCCTGCATGGCCTGGGCGCGCCCGATCTCCGCGCCTTCCCGCGTCACGAACGAGTTCAGCGACATGTTCTGGGCCTTGAAGGGCGCGACCTTGACGCCCTGGCGGACGAGCCACCGGCAGATGCCGGCGGTCACCACGCTCTTGCCCGCGTCCGAGGTCGTGCCCGCCACCAGCAGGCCTCCGCCGAAGCCGAATTCAGCCATGGTTCCCCCTCCGGAAGAAGCTGCCCACTGTGAGGCCCGCTGTGCGTCCTGTCATCGCGACGCCGAGGGCCAGGACCGAGACGCGCCGCGACAGCCGTACCGCGCGCTCGATGTCGGACACCGCGACCGGGCGGTTCTCCGCGCCCAGGACGGGCCGGTGCTCGACGCGGCCCGCGTAGGCGAGGGTGCCGCCGAGGCGTATGCCCAGGGCGCCGGCGAAGGCGGCCTCGACGGGACCGGCGTTGGGGCTCGGGTGGTGCCGGGCGTCGCGGCGGGCCACGCGCCAGGCGCCGCGCGGGTCGGGGCCCGCGAGGACGGCGAGGGCGGCGGTCAGCCGGGCGCCGGGCCAGCCGGCGACGTCGTCGAGACGGGCGGCGGCCCAGCCGAAGCGGCGGTACCGGCGGGATTTGTGACCGACCATGGCGTCGAGGGTGTTGACCGCGCGGAAGCCCACCAGCCCGGGCGTCCCGGCGACGGCGCCCCACACGAGGGCGCCGACGACGGCGTCGGAGGTGTTCTCGGCGACGGACTCCACCACCGCGCGGGCGATCTGCTGCTCGTCGAGGGACTGCGGATCGCGGCCGCACAGGTGCGGGAGCCGCTCGCGGGCGGCCGCGAGGTCGCCGGCCTCGAGGGCCCGGCCCACGGCGCGGGCCTCGCGGCCCAGCGAGGTGCCGCCGAGGACGGCCCAGGTGGCGGCGGCGGTCAGGGCGGTGTCCGCGGTGCGGGAGGTGCGTACGGCACGGGTCAGCAGCCCGGCACCGGCGACGGCGCCGCCCGCGCACAGCAGCGTGTGCAGGGCGCCGTGCCCGCGGTGGTCGCGCCACAGCAGGCGCTCGGCGGCGTGGGCGGCCCGGCCGAAGGCGGCCACGGGGTGGCCGCGGCGGGGGTCGCCGAGAACGAGATCGCCGAGGAAGCCGAGCGCGGTGCCGTACACGGAAGCGAGGTGTTCGGCGCGCATCGGGTCAGACCGCCGTCAACGCCTCGAAGGGGCGGCGGGATGCGCTGGGCAGTGGTCGGCGGCGGCCGGGCATGGCTTCGGTCCTCACTCAGGGTCCGCGCCCTGGTTCGACGTGACCGGCGACCAGAGTTCCTGGCTCCCGGATGTGCGCGAGGGGTGCGCTCCCCGGTGACAGTGGCGGGACCGCGCCGGATTCTCACCGGCTTCCTCTGCGCTGTCGCCGTTTGGCCTCGGAAGTCCACCACGGCCCGCGAGGGGCCGTCAACTCGGTCTGAGCTGGGGTTCGTTCCCAAAGCAATGGCCCGGGGCAGTAACCCCGGGCCATAAGAAGGAGAGGAGAAGAGAGATCAGCCGACGATCAGGAAGATCCCGTACCCCACCGCTGCCGCGCACACGGCGTAGGACGCGTACGCACCGGTGCGGGCGAGCGCGGTCGCGCGGGAGGTGGTGCCGACGATGCCTAGGGTGAAGAGGCCCACCAGCCCGACGGTCATCACGAGGCTGATGCCGAAGACCTGGCCGAAGGCCGCCCAGTCGATGTGCATGACGGTTCTCCGATCAGCTCGCCGCGGCGGCGGGCTCGGGGGCGGGAGCGGGGGCGGGAGCGGCGGCCGTCGGGCCCGCCGGCGGCGGGGCGACGGTCTTGAGCGCGGCGGTCACCACGCCCACCGGCTCGGCCGGGGCGGGCTCGGTCGCGTCGACGGTGTTGACGGTGTCGTGCGTGACCGGCTTGCGGCGCGAGGCCAGCCAGATCGCACCGGAGACGGCGAGGCCCAGCACGGCGACCGCGGTGACGCCCCAGGTGCCCCGGTCGGCGAGGAGCGCGGCACCGGCGGCGACGAGGCCCGCGGCCGGGAGGGTCAGGCACCAGGCGATGACCATGCGGCCCGCGGTGGACCAGCGGACCACGCCGCCCTTGCGGCCGAGGCCGGCGCCCATGACCGCGCCCGAGCAGACCTGGGTGGTGGAGAGCGCGAAGCCGATGTGCGAGGAGGCGAGGATCACGGTCGCGGCACCGGTCTGGGCGGCGAAGCCCTGCGCCGGCTTGATGTCGGTGAGGCCCTTGCCGAGGGTCTGGATGATGCGCCAGCCGCCCAGGTAGGTGCCGGCCGCGATGGCGAGGCCCGCGGAGACGACGACCCACAGCGGCGGGTCGGAGTGCGGGGCGACGACGCCGCCGGTGACCAGCGCGAGGGTGATCACGCCCATGGTCTTCTGCGCGTCGTTGGTGCCGTGGGCCAGCGAGACCAGGGCGGCCGAGGCGATCTGCCCGGCGCGGTAGCCCTTGGCCGTCTCCCGCTCGTCGCGGCCCCGGGCCAGCCGGTAGGTGAGGCGGGTGGCGGCCGTGGCGGCGACGCCGGCCACGATCGGGGCGGCCACCGCCGGGACGAGGACCTTCATGACGACGGCGTCACCGTGGACGCCGTGGGTGCCGACCGAGACCAGCGTCGCGCCGATCAGGCCGCCGAAGAGCGCGTGCGAGGAGCTGGAGGGCAGACCCGCCAGCCACGTCAGCAGGTTCCAGACGATCGCGCCGACCAGTCCGGCGAAGATCACTTCCGGTCTGATCCCCGCGCTCTCGTCGATGATGCCCCCGGAGATCGTCTTGGCGACCTCCACGGAGAGGAACGCACCGACGAGGTTGAGCACCGCCGACATCGCCACCGCGGTCTTGGGCCTGAGAGCCCCGGTGGAGATGGTGGTGGCCATCGCGTTGGCCGTGTCGTGGAAGCCGTTCGTAAAGTCGAACACCAAGGCCGTGACGATCACGATCCCGATGAGAAGCGTGATGTGTTCCATTCACCCAGGCAATCAGTCCGGTGGTCAGTACGCGGCGACCGTAGGGACCGTGGGTGAACGGAAGGTGAACTGATGCAGGCTCGACGATGACGCGAACCGGAGGCAGTTACCGATGAAGGCGCACACGGAGCACGAGCGGATCCGCGAGGTATGGGCAGAAGTGCTGGCCACAGCGCGTCGCACCGTCTCCGACGGGTTGGTGGTGGGCACCTCCGGCAATGTGTCCGCCCGTGTCGGAGACGTGATCCTCGTCACGCCCAGCGGCGTCCCCTACGACCGGCTCGGCCCGGACGACGCCGTCGGCGTCGGCCTCGACGGCAGCCCGCGGTTCGGCGAGCTCGTCCCCACCAGCGAACTGCCCCTGCACCTCGCCGTCTACCGCACGACCGATGCCGCCGCCGTCGTGCACACCCACGCGGTCCACGCGACGGCCGTCTCCCTGCTCGTCGACGAGGTGCCGCCCGTCCACTACATGACCGCCGCGCTCGGCGGCCCCGTCCGCGTCGCCCCGTACGCCCCGTACGGCTCCGGGGAACTGGCCGAGGCCGCGCTGCGCGCCCTCGACGGACGCACCGGCTGCCTGCTGCGCAACCACGGCATGATCACCCACGGCGCGACCCTCGACCAGGCCTACGACCGCACCGCCCAGCTGGAGTGGATGTGCCGCGTCTGGCTCGCCGCCTCCGCGCTCCCCGGCCGCGGCCCGGCGCTGCTGACCGCCGCCCAGCTCGACGACGCCGCCGCCAGGCTGAGCGGGTACGGGCAGCACGGCTAGCGGGTACGGGCAGCACGGCTGAGGCCCCCGCTGGCCGATCCCCGGCACCGAGCCGACACTGGAACGGATGTCCCTGCGCAAGGCGGCCACGACAGCCGCCACCGTGATCGGCGCCGGGGCGGCAGCGCTGGCCGCCGGGCGGTACGCCGGTGACGCTGCGCTGAGGTTCCCGCCCGGCAGGCCGCTGCCCGGCGAGCCCCGGCTCACCGTCCACGCCACCGACGCGGACACCGTCACCCTCAGCCGCACCCCGGCCTCGGTGCGCCCGGGCACCTACGGGCTCGTCGGGCACGACCTGCACGCGATCGTCGGACCCGTCGTCGCGGACATCTCGCACCCCCACGACCGCGTCGTAAGGCACCTGGTGCGCGTCACCCATGGCGCCCTCGAGCAGGGCGTACGGGTCTGGCTCACCCCGCAGGTCCACGCGGGCGACCCGCACACCGCCCTCGGCATCGACCACACCGACGTCGAGGTGGAGGGCGAACTCGGGCCGCTGCCCGCCTGGTTCGTGCCGGGCGTCCGCGACACCTGGGTCATCGCGATGCACGGCCTGGGCACCACCCGCGAGCACCCCATGGTCGTCCTGCCGTTCCTCCAGCGCATGCGGCTCCCCGTGCTCGCCCCCGCCCACCGGGGCGACCCCGGGGCGCCGCCCGCGCTGGACGGCATCGGCCGGCTCGGCGCCGAGGAGTGGCACGACCTCGACGCCGCCATCGGCCACGCCGTGCGGGGCGGCGCCCGCCGGGTGGTCCTGCACGGCTGGTCGACCGGCGCCACCATGGCGCTGCTGGCCGCCCGCAACTCCCCGCTCAGCCACCGCGTCAGCGGGCTCGTCCTCGACTCCCCGGTGCTCGACTGGCCGGTCGCGCTGCGCGCCCTCGCCCGGCACCGGGTGCCCCGGATGCTGCTGCCCTGGGCCGTGCACGCGGCCCGGCACCGGGCCGGCCTCGACCCCGACGTGCTGCTCGCCGCCACCGACCCCGCCGCTCTGTCCGTCCCCGTCCTGATCCTGCACGGGCCCGACGACGCCGTCGCGCCCTGGCGGCACTCGCGCGAACTCGCCGCGCGCCGCCCGGACCTCGTCGGCCTGAGCACGGTGCGCGAGGCCCCGCACGCGGCGATGTGGAACGCGGATCCGCACCGCTACGAAGAGGCCCTGCGCCGCTTCCTGACGCCGCTCATGTAGGCCCCTGCCCGGTCCCCACCCGGCCCCTTTCCGGTCCCGACCAGGGGCCCGGCCGGCTGCATCGTCGATTCCGATTGGGTTTTCGGAGCGTGAACGGCAAGACTGCTCTTGTGACGTCCCGTACTCCGCGCGACTCCCGGCTCAGACTCGTTCCCCGACAACCGATCGCCGCCGCCCGCAGGGCCGTGGCGAACCGAGGTTCCCGGCCGGCACCACGCCCGCCGGTCGGCACCCCGTCCCGCCCGGAACTCGCCCGGCAGGCCAGAACGGGGCTCGCCGGCGCGGTCCGGCTGGCCCGCTGGGCGGCCGACGAGTGCGCCCGCGGCGTCCTGCCGCTGCCCGGTTCGGCCGGCGGATTCGGCGCGGCCGAGGCCGAGCGGGCCGCCGGAGCCCTGGGGCTGACGGCCCGCCAGGTGCGGGCCGACTGGGACCGGGCCCGCCTCGCCGGGCTCCTCGAACTGCACGGGGACACCGCCCGTCCCGGCTGGCGGCTGACCGCCTGGGACCGCGACGACAGCGCGGTGCTGCGCGGCTGGGTCGCCCTCTTCGACGCGTGGTCCCTCGCCCACCCCGAGCCCGCCGGCACCGACCCGACGGTCGCCGCCGAGGTGGTCGAGGCGGCTCCCCAGCTGCTGTCCGTCATGCACCTCTCGGCGGGCCCCGTCACGGTCGCGATGCTCCTCGACCTGCTCCAGCAGCGCGTCGCCGAGATCCGCGCCGAGCGCTGCGAGATCCCGTACGACGCCTGCCCGCCGCCCGACAGAGCCCCTGTGAGCGGTCCCGCCCCGGACAACGGCGACCCGCTCGCCGAGCTCCTCGGCTGGGCGCTCGAGGGCCTCGCCTCGGTGGGCGCGCTCAGCATGCGCGACGGCGCCGCCGTGCTGACCCCGCTCGGCAACTGGGCGGTGTGGGTCAAGCTCGAGCAGATCTGCGTGGCCGCCCAGAGCCCCGCCGGCAACATCGAGCTCGCCGCCGAGGCCATGCTGCGCGGCTGCGCCGACCTCAGCCCCGGACCGGCCCGCGCCGAGTACCGGGCCTGGCTCGCCGCCCGCCCCGTGCGCAGCGCCGTCGGCGAGCTGCTGGACGCCGCCCGGGGCGACGACGCCCTCGTCCGGGGCCTCGCCTTCGAGGCGCTGCGGGCGGTGGGCGCGCCCGCCGAGCCCGCCGTGCGCGCCGCCGTCGGCGAGCCGTGCCTGCGCCCGTACGCCCTGCTGTGGCTCGCCGAGCAGGAGGGGCACGACCCGGAGGAGGCGGCGGAGGCGCTCACCCGGGAAGAGGCGACCTGGCTGTGGGTGGACACCGCGGCCGCCGTCGCCGACCACGGGGAGAGCATGCTGCTGGTCCGCCACCTCGACTCGGCCGTCCAGGGCACGGTGCCCGGCCTGCTCGACGAGGTACGGGCCGTGGGGCACCCCCGCACCGTGCAGGTGCTCGTGGCCCTGGCCGCGGCGCACCCCGACCCGGCGCTCGCCAAGGCCATGCGCCGGGCGGCGTTCCAGGTGCACCGGGGCGGCAGCTGACGCGGTCCCGCCCGCCCGTCGCGCCCGCCCGGAGGTCAGCCGCTGACCTCCGGGCCGGACGGGGCGTACGTGCCGAAGCTCCACAGGTTGCCGCCGACGTCCCGGGCGAGGTAGTCGCGGGAGCCGTACTCCTGGTCCGTGGGCTCGGTCACGATCTCCGCGCCGTGCTGCCGGGCCCGTGCGCAGTGGGCGTCGGCGTCCTCGACGACGACATAGATCCCGGCGGGCCCGCGGCCCTCCATGGCCTGGGCGAACGCCCCGCCCCGGCCCGCGGAGCCGACCATCACCATGCCGTTGCCGTGGACCAGTTCGGCGTGCAGGACGGTGCCGTCCTCGCTCTCGTAGTACGCCGACTGCGTGAAGCCGAACGCCGTGATCAGCTGCTCGACCGCCGCCTTCGCGTCCTCGTACAGCAGCGTCGGGCAGATCGTCGGTCTCGCCACATGGACCTCCGGCATGGCGGTCACCTCTCTCGTGCGCTGACAGCTAGCGGAAGGTGTCGCAGCTCTTGACGTCACCCGTCCTGTACCCGGTGGTGAACCACTGCTGCCGCTGGGCGGCCGAGCCGTGGGTCCAGCTCTCGGGCGTCACCTTGCCCTGGAACTTCTCCTGGATGCGGTCGTCGCCGACCGCCGAGGCGGCGGACAGGCCGTCGTTGATGTCGGCCTGGTTCAGCTGCTTGAGCAGCGTCCGGCCGGACTTGTCGGGCGTCGTGGTCGCGTGGTGGGCCCAGACCCCCGCGTAGCAGTCGGCCTGGAGCTCGACCTTGACCGAGTTGCTGTTCGCGCCCGTCCTGCGGTCCTGGGAGCGGGCGAGCGTGCCGGCCAGGTTCTGGATGTGGTGCCCGTACTCGTGGGCCACGACGTACGCCTCGGCGAACGGGCCGCCGTGCGCGCCGAACTTGCTCCTCAGCTCGTTGAAGAACCCCAGGTCCAGATAGACCCGGTGGTCACCGGGGCAGTAGAACGGGCCGACGGCCGAGGTGGCGGGCCCGCAGGCCGTGGTGGTGCGGTCGGTGAAGAGCTTGGTCTGCGCGGGGCTGTAGGTCTTGCCGCGGCGGGCGAACTCCTGCTTCCAGAAGTCCTGGGCGCTGTTGACGACGGCGACGATGCGGCAGTCCTCCCGGGTGTTGGCGTCCTTGCCCTTCTTGCAGCTCTGGGAGACCTGCGAGTCGGTGCTCGCGCTCGCCTGCGGGCTCTGTTCTCCCGAGCTCAGCCCCAGCTCCTGCGGGCCGATGCCGAAGAAGAGCCCCGCTGCCAGGACGAGCAGTCCCACGATCCCGCCGCCGACCGTCAGCCCGCCGCCGGGGATGCGGCTGCCCCGCTCGTCGATCACCTGCGAGGTGTCCAGATCCGCATCGTCGTCGAACTGCATGTGCCCTCCGCCTCTCCGCGCCTGTCCGCGCCGCTCTGCTCAGGGCCCTTCACCCCGAGTATCCGTGAATGATCCCTTACGCGCCTTTTCCTTCCCGATTCCCTCCCGACGCGGGCGGTACCGGCTGCCGAGAGCCACTGCCCGGGGTCCGCGCCCGGAAAACCGGTTGCAGCGCACCGTTAGAATCGTCTTCATGGTTTCTCTCCTCGCGGATTAGACGGCGTCGCCCGCGCTCCGCGCGCGGCTCCTCGCGCCCCCGTCCCCGCCGTCCACCCTGCCCAGGAGTAGTTCCCTTGATCACCGCCACCGGCATCGAGCTGCGCGCCGGCGCACGCGTCCTCATCGAATCGGCCAGCTTCCGCATCGCCAAGGGCGACCGCGTCGGCCTCGTCGGCCGCAACGGAGCCGGCAAGACCACCCTCACCAAGTGCCTGGCCGGCGAGGGCATCCCCGCCTCCGGCACCATCACCCGCTCCGGCGAGGTCGGCTACCTCCCGCAGGACCCGCGCACCGGCGACCTCGACGTGCTCGCCCGCGACCGGATCCTCTCCGCCCGCGGTCTGGACTCCGTGCTGCGCAAGATGCGCGAGAACGAGGACCGGATGGCGAACGGCAAGGGCGCCACCCGCGAAAAGGCGATGAAGAGGTACGAGCGCCTGGAGACGGAGTTCCTCACCAAGGGCGGTTACGCCGCCGAGTCGGAGGCCGCGACCATCGCCGCCAGCCTCGGCCTGCCCGACCGCATCCTGACCCAGCCGCTGCACACCCTCTCCGGCGGCCAGCGCCGCCGCGTCGAGCTCGCCCGCATCCTCTTCTCGGACGCCGACACCCTGCTGCTGGACGAGCCCACCAACCACCTCGACGCCGACTCCATCGTCTGGCTGCGCGACTACCTCAAGACCTACCGCGGCGGCTTCATCGTCATCTCCCACGACGTCGACCTCGTCGAGACCGTCGTCAACAAGGTCTTCTACCTCGACGCCAACCGCTCGGTGATCGACGTCTACAACATGGGCTGGAAGCTCTACCAGCAGCAGCGCGAGGCCGACGAGAAGCGCCGCAAGCGCGAGCGGCAGAACGCGGAGAAGAAGGCCGCCGCCCTCAACGCCCAGGCCGACAAGATGCGCGCCAAGGCCACCAAGACCGTCGCCGCGCAGAACATGGCCCGCCGCGCCGAGAGGCTGCTGTCCGGCCTGGAGGCCGCGCGCGTCTCCGACAAGGTCGCCAAGCTCCGCTTCCCCGATCCCGCGCCCTGCGGCAAGACCCCGCTGATGGCCGAGGGGCTGTCCAAGTCCTACGGCTCGCTGGAGATCTTCACCGACGTCGACCTGGCCATCGACAGGGGCTCCCGCGTCGTCATCCTCGGCCTCAACGGCGCCGGCAAGACCACGCTGCTGCGCCTGCTCGCCGGTACCGAGAAGCCCGACACGGGCAAGGTCTCCCCGGGACACGGGCTCAAGCTGGGCTACTACGCGCAGGAGCACGAGACGCTCGACCCGGACCGCACGGTCCTGGAGAACATGCGCTCCTCCGCACCCGACCTGGACCTGGTCGAGGTCCGCAAGGTCCTGGGCTCCTTCCTGTTCTCCGGCGACGACGTCGACAAGCCCGCGGGCGTCCTCTCCGGCGGCGAGAAGACCCGCCTCGCCCTGGCCACGCTGGTCGTCTCGTCCGCCAACGTCCTGCTGCTGGACGAGCCCACCAACAACCTCGACCCCGCCAGCCGCGAGGAGATCCTCGGCGCCCTGCGCACCTTCACGGGCGCGGTGGTGCTGGTCACGCACGACGAGGGCGCGGTCGACGCCCTCGAGCCCGAGCGCATCATCCTGCTCCCGGACGGCATCGAGGACCTGTGGGGCCCGGACTACGCGGATCTGGTCGCCCTCGCCTGACCGGTGCGCCTGACCGGTGCGCCCGGGCGCTGCGCCCTGGCACAGCGCCCGATCGGAGCGCTTGATCGGTACGGTCCCGATCATTCGGCCGATGTGTGATCCTTCATCTGAGTGAGAAGGGCTCATACCCCGGTGTGGCAGAACGCTCCGGCGCACGCACCGCGCCGAGCGGCGGCCTCCGTTTGCTCCTGCGCCTCCCAGGTCACCCCTGACCTGCCACTTCGTCCCGCCACCCGTACGGCCGTACGGTTCAAAAGCGCTGGAATCGCCTGTTCCCGGGGCCCTCGTCGGGCGGCCGGGCGGAAACCTTCTGTCATCGACCTTGCCGAATGGGTGGCCAGGATCCCGGCTAGGGGTGATCATGAGAGCCAAAGGCGCATCTCCCACGAGGAGGCACGGGTGGCCGAGACTCTGAAGAAGGGCAGCCGGGTGACCGGCGCCGCGCGCGAGAAGCTCGCGGCAGACCTGAAGAGGAAGTACGACTCCGGTGCGAGCATCAGGGCGCTGGCCGAAGAGACCGGCCGCTCCTATGGCTTCGTTCATCGGATGCTCACCGAATCCGGCGTGGTCTTGCGGGGTCGCGGCGGAGCAACACGCGGCAAGAAGGCCGCTTCGGTCTGACGTCGCGCGCCTGTCCGAGCACGTATGGGCAGTGCCACCCGGTCGGCCCAGCCGCCGGCCGGGTGGTTACTGTGCAGTCACATAAGAGCGACTGCAGCCGATTCGGAGGCTCCCATGACCGGCCCCAGGGCCCTGCTCGACCAGGACGGCGTACGGCTCACCGTGGATGACACGGTCGCCACGATCACGCTCACCAACGCCGCGAAGCGCAACGCCCAGTCGCCCGCCCTGTGGCGGGCACTGACCGAGGCGGGGCGGCTGCTGCCGGGGAACGTACGGATCGCGGTGCTCCGCGGCGAGGGCAAGTCCTTCTCCGCGGGCCTCGACCGGCAGGCGTTCACGCCCGAGGGCTTCCCGGGCGAGCCGTCGTTCCTCGATCTGGCGCGCGGTTCGGACGAGGCGCTGGACGCGGAAATCGCCGCGTACCAGGAGGCGTTCACGTGGTGGCGGCGCAATGACCTCGTCTCCATAGCCGCGGTGCAGGGCCATGCGATCGGTGCGGGCTTCCAGCTCGCGCTCGCCTGCGATCTGCGGGTGTGCGCGGACGACGCGCAGTTCGCGATGCGCGAGACCAGCCTGGGCCTGGTCCCCGACCTCACCGGTACGCACCCGCTCGTGTCCCTGGTCGGGTACGCCCGGGCGCTGGAGATCTGCGCCACCGGGCGCTTCGTCCACGCGGCCGAGGCCGAACGGATCGGCCTGGCCAACATCGTCGTGCCGGTCTCCGAACTCGCCGCGGCCACGGACGACTTGACCGCAGCCCTGCTGGCCGCACCGCGCGACGCGGTCATCGAGACCAAGGCCCTGCTGCGGGGTGCCTCCGGCCGCACGTACGAGGAGCAGCGGGAAGCCGAACGCGCGGCCCAGGCCCGCCGGTTGCGTGATCTGGCGGGCGTCGAGCGGTAACGAGCCCGGCGGCCCCGGTCGGCCGCACAAGCCCGCGAACATCGGCCCGCCAGGGCCTAAGGTGTCAAAAGGACCGTTGAACGTTTTTCCTTCCCATCGGAAGAGAGGCGATCGACCATGACCGACACCCCGCGGCAGAACCGGGCCGAGAAGGCGGGCGGCCCGGAGGGCCCGGCCAAGGAGCCCCCGGTCCCGCCCGCCGACCGCGGCCGCACCACCATCGCCGACGGCGTCGTCGAGAAGATCGCCGGGCTCGCGGCCCGCGAGGTGCTCGGCGTCCATGCCATGGGCAGCGGCCTCGCCCGCACCTTCGGCGCCGTCCGCGACCGCGTGCCCGGCGGCAGGTCGCTGACGCGCGGGGTGAAGGCGGAGGTCGGCGAGGTCCAGACCGCGCTCGATCTGGAGATCGTCGTGGATTACGGGGTGGCCATCGCGGATGTGGCCCGCGCCGTGCGGGAAAACGTCATCACGGCGGTGGAGCGCATGACCGGCCTGGAGGTCGTCGAGGTCAACATCGCCGTCAGCGACGTCAAGCTGCCGGACGAGGAGGAGGAAGAACCGGCGCCGAGGATCCAGTGACCGAGCGGACCCAGTGACAGGCAGGGGGCCGGACCATGGAGGATCGCATGAGCATGGCGGTGGTCGGGCTGATTGCCGGCATGGCGCTCGGATTCGCCGGGTACTTCGGCGGCTTCGGGGCTTTTCTGCTGGTGGCGGCGTTGGGCGCCATCGGGTTCGTCGCGGGCCGGTTCCTCGACGGGGACCTCGAGCCCGGCGACTTCTTCCGGCCGCGCGACCGGGACCGCGACCGGGATCGGGACAGCGGCCGTGACCGGGACCGCGAGCGCGGACGGCGGCGGTAGGAGATGGGGGAGGCGCACGCCGTGGAGCCCGCCGAGCGCGGGGCCACGCACATCGCCGACCGCGTCGTGGCGAAGATCGCCTCGCAGGCGGCGCGCGAGGCGCTCGCGGACGCGGCCGGGGAGGGCCATGCACCTCCTCACGCGTCCGTGGTCGTGCACGACGGCTCCGCGCGGGTACGCCTTTCCGTGGAGCTCGGTTATCCGACGGACATCGGCGCCAGGTGCCGTGCCGTACGCCGCCAAGTCGCCGAGCGGCTCGGGGCGTTGGCGGGCATGACGGTGCCGGAGGTGGTGATCACGGTGGAGCGGCTGCACTCGCCGTACACGGACCGCGCGGGCGCGGAGCGGGTGCGATGAGCGGGCCCGAGTCGCCCATGTCGCCCGTGTCGTTGGAGAAGCCCCCTCCGCAACGCGCCCGCCGCTTCTGGTCGGCCCGGCGCGTGCCCGCGGCGCTGGCCGCCGTTGCGGTGCTGTGCGTCTCCGGGATCTTCCTCTACGACGTGGCGTCGGTACGGGCGGAGCGCCCCGCCATGGGCTGGCGCCGGCGGCTCGCCCATGAGCTGGCCACCCGTCCGCTCGGCGACGGCTGGATCATCGGCGGCGCCGTGGCGGCCGTGCTGCTGGGCGCCTGGCTGATCGTGCTGGCGGCCACGCCCGGGCTGCGGGGCATCCTGCCGATGCGGCGCGGGACGCCCGACGTACGGGCCGGCATCGACCGCAGGGCGGTGGCGCTCGTGCTCCGCGACCGGGTGACGGAGGTGGCCGGGGTGCGGTCCGTACGGGCCGACGTGGGCCGCCGCGTCATCCGGATCCGCGCGGACTCCCACTTCCGCGACCTGGCCGACGTGAGGGCGGACGTCGACGCCGTACTGGCCGACCAGGTACGGCAGTTGGGGCTCGCCCGGGAGCCGGTCCTGTCCGTGCGGGTGCAGCGTGCGGCGAGGCGGTGACCGGTGCTGAGGACCGTCAACCGGGTGCTGGTCGGGCTGGCCGGTGTGGTGCTGGTGGCACTCGGGGCCGCGGTGCTGATCGGGGCGCTCGGCCTTCCGCGGCACTGGGACTTCTCGCTGCCCTCCGCGTGGCCCTTCGGCGGCCCCGACGACGTGCTGCTGAGCGCCGCCGACCGCCGCAGGTGGCGGGACCGCGGCTGGTGGTGGCCCTTGGCGATCGGCGTGCTCGCTGTGGTGATGCTGCTCGCCCTGTGGTGGCTGCTCGCGCAGCTGCGGCAGCGCAGGCTGCGCGAGGTGGCCGTCGACTGCGGGGACGGGGATGGGGGCGGGGACGGGGTGAGGGCGGTGGTGCGCGGCCGGGCGCTGGAGGAGGCGCTGGCGGCGGAGGCGGGGGCGCTGGACGGGGTCGACCACGCGCTCGTCACGCTTGTCGGCGGCCGCCGTACGGGGCCGGAGGTGCGGGTCGTCCTGACCTTGGCGCCGCATGCGGTGCCGGTGGAGGCGTTGCGCTTGCTGCGGGCGGAGGCGTTGAGGCATGCCCGCGGTTCGGCGGGCCTGGCCCGCCTGCCGGCGGAGGTCCGCCTGCGTGCGGTCCGCCACGATGCGGAGCGGGTGGGGTGAGGGTGCCTCTGCCCCGGCCCCGCCCTCTCGCCGTCTCCCGGGGCTCCGCCCCGGGCCCCGTTTCGGGGGCTTCGCCCCCGGGCCCCCGCAACGCGGCTTCGCCGCGTTGGTCCTCAAGCGCCGGACGGGCTGGAATGTCGGGGCCGCCCTGAAAATCCAGCCCGGCCCGGCACTATCAAGCCCGTCCGGCGTTTGAGGACGAGCGGCGGAGCCGCGACAAGCGGGGTCTGGGGCGCAGCCCCAGGATCGGGGTCCGGGGGCGGAGCCCCGGGAGGCGGCGAGAGGGTGGGACCGGGGCACAGACACCACCCCGACCCTCAGAACCCGCGCGCCGCACCCCCATCCACCGGCAACATCACACCCGTCAGATACGACGCCGCAGGCGACAGCAGAAACGCCGCACACCGCCCGAACTCCTCCGGAGTCCCGTACCTCCGCAACGGAATCCCCTCCGAGTGCCGGGCCCGTGCCTCGCCCGGGTCGCCGGACAGCGCATCGAGTTCCCGCACACGATCCGTGTCGATGCGACTGGGCAGCAGGCCCACGACCCGGATACCGCGCGGCCCCAGCTCCACCGAAAGGGACTTCGCGAATCCGGCGAGCCCCGGGCGCAGCCCGTTGGAGATGGTCAGGCCGGGGATCGGCTCGTGGACGGAGGCCGACAGGACGAAGCCGATCACCCCGCCCTCGGAGAGCTCCGCGGTGGCCGCGCGGGCCAGCCGGACGGCGCCGAGGTGGACGGACTCGAAGGCGGCCCGCCACTGGTCGTCGTCGATGTCGGCAGCCGCCCCGGCCGGCGGCCCGCCGACGCTGATGAGGATGCCGTCGAAGCGCCCGAAGCGCTCGCGCGCGGTGGCGACGAGCCGCGCCGCGGCCGCGGGGTCGGCATTGTCCGCGCCCACCCCCACGGCCCCGCCACCGAGTTCCGCCGCCGCGGCCTCCGCGGCCTTCGCATCCCGCCCGGAGATCACCACACGGGCCCCGTCGGCGACGAGCTCGCGGGCCGCGGCATGGCCCAGCCCCCGGCTCGCGCCGGTCAGTACGTACACCCGGTCCTTGAGTCCAAGATCCATGCGGGTCAGTCTGCCGTGGCGGGCCCCGATGCGGCAGGGGCTGGGGCGGACTCGCCCTCCGCATCGGCCGCATCCGCATCCGCATCGGCCGCAGCCGCCGCCGCGGCCAGCTGGTCGCGGCGCTCGCGGCGGACCAGGATGACCCAGCCGACCGGCACGAACGCGGAGAACAGCCACCACTGCACCGCATACGCCATGTGGTTGCCGATGCTGCTGTGGTCCGGCGCGGAGATGACCTCCGGCTGGCGGTCGGACGTAGGGGACACCAGCTCGATGTAGCCGCCGAGCAGCGGCCGGTGCAGCTGCTCGGCCTGCCGCTCGCTGTTGATGAGCATCACCATGCGGTCCGGCAGACCCTTGGTGTCCTTGATGCCACTGCTGCGCGTGGTCTCGTCGGCCCGCAGCCGCCCGGTCACGGCGATCTTGCCGGACGGAGCGGCCGGAACGTCGGGGAACTTCAGCTGCCCGCCGTCGGCCGGGACCCAGCCGCGGTTGACGAGCGCCGTGGCACCGTTGTCCAGCACCAGCGGCGTGACCACCATGAAGCCGGACTTGCCCGAGTCGTCGGTCCGGTAGCGGACCGCGACCGTGTCCTTGGCGTCGAACGTGCCGGTGGCCGTGACCTGGCGCCACACGTTCTCGTGCGGCACGTCACGGCCGGGCGCGCTGAGTTCGGTGACGGGCACGGGGTCCTTGGAGAGCGTGCGGCCGATCTGGTTGTTGCGCGCGACCCGGGACTCGTGGCGGTGCAGTTGCCAGAAGCCCAGTTTGATCATCACCGGGATCAGGACGAGCCCCACGAGCGTGAGGATCACCCACTGCCGGGTCAGCAGGAAGCGGTACACAGCGTTCGACGGTACCTGGTGCGCTCGGCCGCCTCTCCGGCAACCCCCTACGCGCCGCCGCCCGCCGGGGTCACATGGGAGAGCAGCTGTATGAAGGCGGCCTCGTCGACCACGGGCGTCCCGAAGGAACCGGCCTTGACGACCTTGGACGTGGTGGAGTCCGGGTCGTTGGTGACCAGCAGGCTGGTGAGGCGGGAGATGCTCGTCGCGACGTGCAGCCCGGCCTCCGTGGCCCGGTCCTCCAGCAGCTCCCGGTCGATGGAGGTGTCACCCGAGAACGCGACCCGCATGCCCTGAATGAGCTGTTTGCCCGGTTCATAGCGGCCGGGGTTGGGGTGCGGGCACGCGGGCCGCCGACGGCTGGGCCGCCAGGTCCCCGACCCCGACCGGTAGGACGGCTGGTAGCCGATCGCCGGACGGGCGGCGGCCGACGGGCCGTCCGACCACTCCATCAGCGGCTGGCACGCCAGCAGCGGCAGCCGGATCCCCGACGCGGCCGCCAGCTCCAGGCTGGGCCGGAACGCCTCCGCGAGCACCCGGGCGTCGTCCAGCGCGTGGTGCGCCCGCTGCTGGACCACGCCGTAGTGCGCAGCCAGGGACTCCAGCTTGTGGTTGGGCAGCGGCAGCCCCAGCTCCTTGGACAGCGCGATCGTGCACAGCCGTTGACGCACCGGGGCCTCGGCCGCCGCCCGGGCGTACTCACGGGCGATCATCGACCAGTCGAAGGCCGCGTTGTGCGCCACCAGCACCCGGCCCTCGAGCCGCTCGGCAAAATCGCCCGCGATCTCCTTGAACAGCGGCGCGTCCGCGAGGACTTCGGAGGTCAGCCCGTGGATCCACACCGGACCGGGATCGCGCTCGGGGTTGACCAGCGTGTACCACGTGTCCTGCACCCGGCCCCGGGTGTCCAGCTGATACACGGCAGCCGACACTATCCGGTCGTCCCGGGCGAGCCCGGTGGTCTCCACGTCGACGACCGCGTATCCCTCCGGATACGCGGCCGGCCACGAGGTGGGCGATGCGGCTGCGGTGCGGTCTTCGAGCATGGTCACAGAGCTTACGGGCCCCCACTGACAACGAGGGTCCCGGGACCATGCGGCGGGTACGGATGTTGACCACCGTCCTATGCCTGCCCGTCCAGCAGCGCCTCCACCAGAGCCCGCACCGACACCTCGAACAGCCGCCCGGGATCCGGCGGTCGGGCCAGGGCGCGCTCCAGGGCCGGGTCCCCGCTGTCCGCCCCGGCGGCGGGGACGGCGGGCCGGGGACCGGGCCCCCGCTCCATGGCGCGCTCGACCAGGACGGAGCCGACGACCTGGAACTCCACCGCCCGCACCGCCTCGACCGCCCGCGCCCCGCGCAGCCCGGCGGCACGGACCTCGCGCAGCAGGGCCTCGCGCGCTGGCCGGAACAGCCGCTCCGTGAGCCCCCGTTCATGGACCAGCGCAATCAGGTGCGGGCGGGCGCACAGTTCACGGCGGAGCGCGCGGGCGATCGAGACGATGCGCGTGCGCGGCGTGCGCCCCGTGGAGTGGATCGCGACGAACTCCAGGAGCGTGTGCTCCACGAGCGCTTCCAGGAGCGCCTCCCGGTTGCCGACGTGCCAGTAGATGGAGGTGACGGCCGTCCCCAGCTCCCCGGCCAGCGCGCGCATCGTCAGCGCTCGTGGACCGCGCTCGCGCACCAGGCGGGCGGCGACGTCCAGGATCTCCTCACGCGTCATGGCCGTCGGTCCCCCCCAACTTCCCTGCGTGCAAGGGTCTTTACCCTTCCCGCAAGCCGCTGTAACCCTGTTACAGACGCAGCCTCGACAGGAAGCGGGTTACGGGATGACACGCGTACGGTACGGCCCGCGCGACGCGGAGGAGATCCGGGCGGCCGGCAGGGCGGCGGTCCCGGAGGTCTGGTCCACGGGGGTGGTCGCGCTCTGGGAGAGCGACCCGGAGGCGGTGGCGTCCGTGCTGCCGCCCCCGCTCGAGCCCGCCGGGCGCGCGCTCGTCCGCGCCTCCATCGGCACAGTCGCCCTGCACGGCAGCCCGCTGGGCGCCGGATCGGTGTCGGTGGCCGCGCGCCACGACGGGCACGACGGCTGGTACCCGCTGGTGATGCCCATGACACACGAGCGCGCCCTCACCGGCGGGCGCGAGGTGTTCGGCGAGCCGAAGAAGCTCGGCGAGGTGACCGTCGAGCGCGACGGTCTGGTCGTCCGGGCGGCCATGGCCCGGCACGGCATCGCTTTCGTCGAGGTGCGCGGCGCGGTCAACGGGGTGCTGCCGCTGCCGCCGGTGCGCGAACGGCTCGACTTCCAGTTCAAGTTCCTGCCCGGCGTCGAGGGCGAGGGCTTCGACGTCGCCCCGCTGCTCGTCCACTGCACCCGCACCGAGCGGGTGCGCAAGCTGGAATCGGTCACCGGCGACGTGGTGCTGCGCGAGTCGATGTACGACCCGGTCGCCGATCTCCCGGTGCGCCGCCTCGTGGAGATCACCCTGGGGGAGCGCGCGACCGTACAGCGTGGGCGCGTGGTCGCACAGGTCAGCGCGCAGGACCTGCTGCCGTACATCCATCAGCGCTACGACGACGTCCAGCAGATCCTCGACCGGCCGCCCGAGAACCGGCCGCCCAACACCTTACGGAGCGCCCGATGATCCGTCGCGACCCGTACCTCGTCATCTCCTCCGACTGCCACGCAGGGCTCCCCACCGAGGAGTACCGGCCGTACCTCGAGCACCGCTTCCACCGCGCCTTCGACGACTTCCTCGGACAGCGCGCCGCCCGCCGCGAGGAGATGACACGGCTCGGCGTACGCAACGAGGCGTTCGCCACGACCTGGTTCGAGGAACACGAGGAGGGCCTGCGCGGCGGCTGGGACCCGGCGCAGCGGATCAAGGAGCTGGACGGCGACGGCGTGGCCGGCGAGGTCGTCTTCCCGGACGCCGACGCCGTGGACAGCCGTACCGCCGCGCCCTTCGGCGTCGGCCTCGGCCTCTCCGGCGACCACGACCCCGTACTCGGCATGGCAGGAGCACGCGCCCACAACCGCTGGCTCGCCGACTTCTGCGCGCAGCACCCCGAACGGCACTGCGGCGTCGCCCTGCTGCCCGTCACCGCCGGGACGGAGGAGGTCGTCGCCGAGATCCGCCGCGCCAGGGAGTCCGGGCTCGGCGCGCTGATGATCCCGGCCATGTGGGCCGGCAACGCCCCGTACCACGACCGGAGTTACGACCCCGTCTGGGCTGCCGCCGCCGAGGCGCGCATGCCGCTGCTCACCCACTCCGGCGCCACGCCGCGCCACGAGTACGGCGACCACCTCGGCATCTACGTCACCGAGGTGACCTGGTGGCCCGCCCGCCCCCTGTGGTTCCTGCTGTGGTCCGGGGTCTTCGAGCGCCACCCGGGCCTGCGGTTCGGCATCGCCGAGTCGGGCTGCTGGTGGCTGCCGAACCTGCTGTGGTTCATGGACCGCCTCTACCTCGGCGCGCACGGCGGCAAGAAGCTGTCGCCCTTCGCCGGGCTGAACCGCCCGCCGCACGAATACCTCGACCGCAACGTCTTCGTCTGCGCCACCAATACCAAACGGCGCGAGCTGGCCCAGCGCTACGAGATCGGGGTCGGCAACATCCTGTGGGGCTCCGACTTCCCGCACCCCGAGGGCACCTGGCCCGCGACCCGGCAGTGGCTGCGCCGCACCTTCCACGACATCCCCGTCACCGAGACCCGGCGCATGCTCGGCCTCTCCGCCGCCGAGGTCTTCGGCTTCGACACGGCCGTACTGACCCCGCTGGCCCGCCGCATCGGCCCGACGCCGGACGACCTCGGCCAGCCCGAGGACCAGCGGGCCGTCGAGGCGTCGTGGGCGCGGTCGCGTACGACCGGACGGCACTGGCTCACCGGCGAGGACTTCCCGTGCGTAGGGACCGGGGCATGAGGCGGTACACCGTCATCTCCGCCGACTGTCACGCCGGGGCCGATCTTCCCGACTACCGGCCCTACTTGGAGCGCGGGCACCACGACGCCTTCGACGCCTGGGCGGCGACCTACGTCAACCCGTACGAGGACCTGCTCGCCGACTCCGCCGACCGGAACTGGAACTCCGGCCGCCGCCTCGCCGAGCTCGAGGCCGACGGCATCGTCGCCGAGGTGGTGTACCCCAACACCATCCCGCCCTTCTTCCCCAGCGCCTCCCTGGTCGCCCCCACGCCCACCCGCGAGGAGTACGCGCTGCGCTGGGCGGGCCTGCGCGCCCACAACCGCTGGCTCGCCGACTTCTGCGCGCTCGCGCCGGGCCGGCGGGCCGGCGTCGCCCAGGTCCTGCTCGGTGACGTGGACGAGGCCGTACGCGAAGTGCGCCGCACGAAGGCCGCCGGGCTCACCGGCGGCATCCTGCTGCCCGGCACCCCGCCCGGCTGCGGCCTGCCCGAGCTCCACTCCGACGTCTACGACCCGCTCTGGGCGGTGTGCGCCGAACTCGGCGTCCCCGTCAACCACCACGGCGGCTCCGCCTCCCCGCCGCTCGGCGACGAACCGGCCGCGCGTGCGGTGTTCATGGTCGAGACGACCTGGTTCTCCCACCGCGCCCTGTGGCACCTCGCCTTCGGCGGCGCCTTCGAGCGCCACCCGGACCTGCGGTTCGTCCTCACCGAACAGGGTTCCGGCTGGATCCCGGGCGTGCTCGGCACGCTCGACTACTACCACCGGCGGCTCGCCGTACCGCGCGGGCAACTGGACTCGACGGAAGCCAAGTTCGGCGCCGGCCTGGCGGTCCGGGCGCCGAGCGCGTACTGGCGGGACAACTGCTTCGTCGGCGCGAGCTTCATGCGCCCGAGCGAGGTGCCGCTGCGGCACCGCATCGGCGTCGACAAGATCATGTGGGGCAGCGACTACCCGCACGACGAAGGGACGTACCCGTACACGAGGGAGGCCCTGCGCGCGGCGTACGCGGGCCTGCCGCACGACGAGATCGCGGCGATGGCGGGCGGCAACGCGGCCCGCGTCTACGGCTTCGACCTGGAATTCCTCGACCGGATCGCGGCCCGGGTCGGCCCGGCGGCCGAGGAACTCGCACAGCCGCTGACCGAACCCCCGGCCGACGCGACGAGCCCCGCCTTCGCGGGGGCGCCGGTACGGGCGTGGTGAGCGTTCCGCTGAACGGAACGCCGCTGTTCTCCGCGACGACCCGGCAGCACACTGATCCCTGCTCGCACGCAGCAAAGGGGGATCGGCCATGCCATCGGTCATGTCATCGGTCATGTCAGAGGAAATCCCGGTTCAATGGCTGTACATCCGGGACGCCATTCAAGTGAATGCGGCCCTGCGCCAGGAGATCCAGGCCGAGATCGACTACCGGAGAATTCCGGCGGGCTCCACCCTGGCCCTCGTCGCCCGCGAAATCACCCACGACCAGGGCTATGAACTCGCCCTCAACGGCTACCCGTTGCTGCTGGTCGCGGAGAGCTACCGGGGCAACGGCGGGGCGGTCAACACCTCCGGCCCGCAGGGCCCGGCGGGATCCACGGGCGCCACCGGGTCGAGCGGCGGCTACCGGGACGACGGCCAGAGCGGCGGCCCGGGCGGCCCCGGCGGCCCGGCGGGCCCCGGTGGCCCGGGCACGCCGGTCACCGTGCTGGCCGCGAAGGTCGACGGCCTCCGCCTGATCGCCCGCGGCGGCCAGGGCGGTACGGGCGGTGCGGGCGGAAGCGGCGGACGGGGCCTCGACGGCCACCGCCCCAACAAGCCCGGCATCCCGGGCATGGACCCCGGCGACGGCGGAAACGGGGGAGACGGGGGGAACGGCAGCACCGGCGGCCCCGGTGCCCGGATCCTGGTGGAGTACGTCTCCATGTCCGGCGTCACCGCGGACGGCGGGGGCGGGAACGCGGGCCTCGCCGGTTCCGGGGGAGCGGGGGGACGCGGGGGAGGGGGCAACAACGGCAAGGGCGGCAAGGGCGCCCAGGGCCGGCCCGGCCTGCCGGGCGGCACGGGCCCGTCGGCGGGCCCGCAGTTCGTCGCGCACTCCGAGAGCGACTGGTGGGCCCTGGTCGGGGCCAGGCTGGGCGGAAACGCCGCGGTATGGGCGGAGTACCGGACGCGGGTCGGCGAGTACCTGTTCCGAAGCTTCGCTCCCGGCGATACGACGAAAAGCGGCCTGAGGGTTTCCGCGGGGCATGAGTTGAACCGTGTCCTCACCCTGAAGCCCGGCCATGCGAGGGCATCCGAACTGTCCCGGTTCCTCGCCACCAATCTCTCGCCGATCGGCCAGCCCTACGACGTCGATCTCATTCCGGATTTCCCCCAGTTCGAGCAAGTGGTCAACGACTACAACCCGATCGTCAAGAGCCTCTTCGACAACGGACTGAACCTGCTGCTGCGGGCGCAGTCCACCGGCCAGCAGAACCAGCGGCTGCGCGTCGACATCGACCATGTGAACGGCATGAAGACGGTGCTGGACATCGAGCGCCAGGCCGATGCCCAGGCCCTGAAAGAAGCACAGGCCAGGGCCGACGAGACCCACCGGCGACTCGAGGTGAACCAGAAGAAGATCGACGCCGTGCTGGACCAGATGACGCAGGAGAGCCTCGAATTCCCCATCGGCGATGTCATCGGCACCATCGCGGCCTGCGCCGAAGCGGCCGCGGCGTTCGTGGCCTTCGCGGCGGCCTTCATGGCCGAGACCGCCGCGGCCTCCGGTGAACTCGACGCCGCCCTGCAATACGCCGGTGCCGCCCGGCTGCTCGTCCGCCGGGCCGAGGTGCTCCAGAAGATCGACCTCAACACGGGCACGTACGAAGGCCAGTACATCGTCGAAATGATCGACTGGTCCAACCCGGACAACCCGAAACCCAAGGACGACAAGAAGGACGAGATCGGCGAACTCAAGGATCTCTTCGGAGTCGGCAAGAAGTTCACGGACGCCGGAAAGGCACTCGGCGAGCTGAGGATCGCGGAACCCAAACCGGCAACGGCCGCCCTGCACAAGGCGCTGGTGCTGACCCAGCTGGAACTCGCCGCCGAGTTCTACATCAACAAGCTCGACATCGGCCAGAAGGCACTGGTCGCGGCGGCCACCGACGCCAAAATCGCGCTGAACGAGCAGGATCTCACCAACCTGCGCAATCTCCAGTCCGGCTGGGAGAACGACATCGCCAGGCTGAGCGCGATCTCCCGCATGGTGATCACCCAGGCCCAGGAATACATGGACGTACTCATCAAGTACGCCTTCCAGGCCAACCGGGCCATGGACCTGTTCACCTTCACCAACCGGGCGCCCCAATTCACCTTCGACCTCGGCCACTTGCACCCGGACGACGTCGAGAACGCCTACCTGCCCCTGTCCCGCGGCGACGACAGCTTCGTCATCCCGCTGATGAACCGGTATCTGACCTCGTGGTCGCGGATGCCCGAACTGCTGCCCCTGCGCGACCTCTACAACGACTATCAGAACCGCCTGGACTCGTACGTCCTGCACCTCACCGTCACCGACCCCGTGGTGCTGGAATCCCTGCGGACCCACCACACCGCGTCGTTCACGGTCACCCTGAACGATTTCCTCGCGGACCAGACCGAGCTGAAGGTCGACGGCGTGCAGATCGGCCTCATCGGCGCCACCGCGAGCGAGAAGGGCGTCGCCGTGCTCGTCCGGCACAGCGGCCAGTCGGTGAACCGGCGGCGCGACGGCACCGTGGTCCAGATCAACGCACCCGCACGCCGCGCCACGGTCGACGCGACGCTCGACGACACGGTGCCCGGCGTCCCCGCCGTCCGCCACCCGTCCTACTGGGGCCGCAGCCCTGCGACGACCTGGCAGATCACCATCGACCCGCAGACGGTGACGAAGGCGCACCTCAACCTGACGGGCCTGAGCGCCCTGAAGGTGACGCTCTACACCTCCCACTACGACAACGGCACCGGCACCGGCCCGGTGCCCGCACCCTTCACGATGCAGGCCGACTTCGACGGCGACGGCCGCCTCGACACCGCGGTCTGGCAGCCGGCCGACGGCAAGTGGACCGTACAACTGGCGGCCGGCGGGCCCGCGATCGTCGTCCCCTGGGGCCGTACGGGAGACCTTCCCGTACCCGCCGACTACAACAGCACCGGCAAGGCGGACCTGGCGGTCCTGCGCCCGTCGAACGGCAAGGTGTACGTCCGCCCGCTGGCGAGCGGCCCGAGCACCGTACTGCCCTGGGCCGCCCCCGGCTACGACCCGGTCCCCGTGGACTACGGCAGCATGGTGAACCTCGCCCAGGTCTGCGGGGGGCACGCCGGCGGGTACTCGGCGTCCGGCCACGCGCAGGAGGCCGCCACCCTCGCCCGCGAGGCCCGGGACCTGTACCGGAAGCTGGCCGCGAAGGACGACCGCGCCTACGCGTCCGCGCTCGCCTTCAGCTCCGTCTACCTCGGCTACTACCTGCAACTCGCGGGTGCCCTCGAGGAGTCCGTGACGGTCACCCGCGAGGGCGTCGCGATCTACCGCCGGCTCGACGACAAGCCCCAGCTCGCCTGGGCGCTCGGCAACCTGGCGTTCCGCCTGTCGGCCGCCGGGAAGGCGGCGGAGGCACCCGTTCCGCAGCGCGAGGCACGCGACATCTACCGGACACTGGCAGCTTCCTACAAGCCCCAACTGGCAGAGGCATCGGTCCTGCTGGGGTACTTCCTGGCGCTGGCGGGGCAGTACGACGAGGCGGTGACGGTCACGCGTGAAGGCGCCGAGGTGTACCGGCAGTTGGGCGACAAGCCGCACCTGGCCTGGGCGCTGATCAACGTGGCGTACCGCCTGTCGGCCGCCGGAAAGGCGGCGGAGGCGGCATCCGCGCAGCGCGAGGCGCGGAACGTCTACCAGGAGCTGGTGGCCGGCGGCGGCGCGTACAAGTCCGAGCTGGCGGAGGCGCAGGTCCTGCTCGGGTACTTCCTGGCGCTGGCGGGACAGTACGACGAGGCGGTGACGGTCACCCGCGAAGGCGCGGACTTGTACAAGCAGTTGGGTGACAAACCGCATCAGGCCTGGGCGCTGTTCAACCTGGCGTTCCGCCTGTCGGCTGCCGGAAAGGCGGCGGAGGCGGCGTCCGCACAGCGCGAGTCGCGGGACGTCTGCCGTGCGCTGGTCGCCGCGGGCGGCGCGTACAAGTCCGCGCTGGCGGACGCGTCGGTCTACCTGGGCTACTTCCTGGCATTGGCCAAGCAGTACGACGAGGCGGTGACAGCCACCCGCGAAGGCGTCGACATCTACCGGCAGTTGGGCGACAAGCCGCACTTGGCCTGGGCGCTGATCAACCTGGCGTCCCGCCTCTCGGCGGCCGGCCGCCCCGCGGACGCGCCCGACCCGCAGCGCGAGGTGCGCGACATCTACGCCGAGCTCAGCAAGACCGATCCCGCAACCTACCGGCCGATGCTGGCGGAGGCCGCGGTCACCCTGGCCCAGTACCTGGCCGCGGCCAACCGCCGCCCCGAGGCACGGGCCGCCGCCCAGCAGGCCGTCGACGTCTACGAGCAGCTCGCCGCCGTCGACCCCGGCAAGTACGCCGAGCGCCTGAAGGCGGCACGTCAGCTACGGGACTCCCTGTCCGGCTGACCGGCCACCCTGGTGGGGCGCACGGGGGTCGCCCCACCAGGGAGCACGTTCGGGTGTACGCGGATACGGCAGGCGTTGCGGCCGGCCGCCGGGTGGGAAAGCTTGACCTTGTGGCAGACGCCGAGGTGGCGGTACTGATCGTCGGCGGTGGACCGGTCGGGCTCACCGCCCGGGCGCTGCTGGAACGCTGGGGCGTGCGGACCTTGCTGGTCGAGAAGCACGGCGAGCTGTCCCCGTTTCCCCGGGCCCGGCTGGTCAA
Organism: Streptomyces sp. SX-6; assembly: GCF_059089585.1. Classification (NCBI taxonomy): domain Bacteria; kingdom Bacillati; phylum Actinomycetota; class Actinomycetes; order Kitasatosporales; family Streptomycetaceae; genus Streptomyces; species Streptomyces sp. SX-6. The sequence goes on from NZ_JBTHHU010000018.1 coordinate 92,357, forward strand.
TGTGCGCTCGATGGAGATCTTCCGCAGTCTCGGCCTCGCCGCCGAGGTCATGGCTGCCGCGTTCGCACCGGAGTACGGCCGCATCCGTTTCCGCGACACCCTGCACGACCACGACTTCGCGACGGCGGCGATGGTCGGGATCAACGCGCCCGTACCCGAAAGCCCCGTGACCGGTGCGGTCACCTCGCAGGACCGGCTGGAACCCACCCTGCTCGCCGCAGCAGGCGCAGAGATCCGCTTCGGATCCGAACTCATCGGCCTGGCCGAGGAAACCGATGGTGTCGTGGCCGTCCTTGCCGACCACCGACGCGGCGAAGAGACGCGCATCCATGCCCGTTATGTCCTCGCCGCCGACGGCGCGAACTCCACCATCCGTCAGCAGCTGGGAATCGGCACCACCGGTCCCGGAGCGATGGCGGACTTCACCACCGTCGTCTTCGACGCCGACCTGAGCCGTTGGTGCGCCCACCAGCCCGCCGGGGTCTACTTCACCGCGCACGGACTGTTCGGCCCGCTCTACCCCGAAGGCGGCTGGGCCTGGTTCGTTCCCACCCCCGAGGACGCCGCGCACGCCGACTGGCCCGCCCTCGTCTCGCGTGCCGTCGGCACCGGCGCCGAGGTGTTGCGGGTCCAGCACTGGGTGATGAACGCGTTCGTCGCCGACCGCTTCCGCCATGGCCGGATCCTGCTGACCGGCGACGCCGCGCACGCGATCCCCATCATCGGCGGCCTGGGCATGAACACGGGCATCGCCGACGCGCACAACCTGTGCTGGAAACTGGCGGGCGTACTCCAAGGGTGGGCGGGGCCGGGCCTGTTGGACACCTACGAGACGGAACGACAGCCCGTCGCCCACAGGACCCTCCACCAGGCGGTGACCAACACCCACCTCATGCTCGACGTACAGCACCGGCGCCGCGACCAGCTCCGCACCGGCGAGGTGGCTCCGACCCGGATCGAACTGCCCTGGTCGGAGCGGTTCTTCGCTCAACTCGGCCTCGTGCTCGGCGTCACGTACCGCTCCGACGCGGTCCTCGCCGATACCGGCGCCCCACCCGAGCCACCCGCCACAGGCACCGACTACGTCCCCACCGCAGAGCCAGGCCGTCGCATGCCGCACCTCTGGCTCACCCCCGACCGCTCCACGCTCGATGCCGTCGGTGAGTGGTTCACCCTGCTCACCCCGGACCCCGCCCACTGGCAGCAACAAGCCGCCGCCCCGTGGCCCCTGCGCATCGAGCCCCTTCCCGATGAGCACACCGCCCTCTGCGGCCTCGGCCCGCACGGAGCGTTGCTCGTCCGGCCCGACGGCCACATCGCCGCCCGCTGGCACGACCGCGCGCCCGGCCCCGCCGCCCTCCACGAGGCCCTCACCGCCATCACGTGGGGGCGCGCGGGGCGCGCCCCCATGCGGTAGACAGGGGCCATGAACGCAGACGTACAGCCGATGGTGGTCACCGCTTCGGGCCCGGTACGGGGCACGGTCGAGAAGGACGACATCGCGGCCTTCCGGGGGATTCCGTACGCCGCGTCCCCCGTGGGGCCGCTGCGTTTCTCCCCGCCGGAGCCGCACCCCGGCTGGAGCGGGGTCCGCCCTGCGGACCGCCCCGGCCCCGCAGCACCGCAGAACCCGTCCCGGCTGGAGTCGGTCATGGGACCACGAACCCCGGACTGGGACGAGAACGACTGCCTGAACCTGAACATCTGGACGCCGTCCGGGGCCCTGGAGGCAGGCGCCCCGGTACGGCCGGTGCTGGTGTGGTTCCACGGCGGGGGCTTCAGCAGCGGATCCGGCGGCTGGGACTGGTACGACGGCGCCCGCCTCGCCGCACTCGGCGACATCGTCGTGGTGACCGCCAACTACCGTCTAGGCCCCCTGGGTTACCTCTACCTCCCCGACCTCGGCGCCGAGAACCTCGGCAGCCAGGACCAGGGCGCGGTCCTGCGCTGGGTACGCGACAACATCGCCGCCTTCGGCGGCGACCCCGGCCTGCTCACGGTCGGCGGCCAGTCCGCCGGCGCGTTCTCGTCCGTGGCCCTGATGGGCGACCCGGACACCTCCGGCCTGCTGCGCCGGGTGATCGTCCAGTCCTGCCCCTGGAGCATGGACGGCCAGGACCCGGACGAGGCCACCAGACGAGCCCACGCCTACCTGCGCCTGCTGGGCATCCACCACGGCACCGACGCGGACACGGCTCTGCGCGAGCTGCCCATCGGGCAACTCCTGTCCGCCTACGCCCGGATGATGGAGGAGGCGGCGGCAGGCTCCCCCACCGCCTTCGAACCGGTGATGTACCCGGTCGTAGGCGCACCCGGCCTCCCCAGACCCCTGCGCGAAACCGTCGCGGACAGCGGCGTCCACGGCAAGGACATCCTGCTGGGCAGCACAGCAGACGAAATGACGGCCTTCTACGGCTTCCGCCCCGCCGTCCAGGCCTTCACCCGCGACGACGTCCTCACCGTCCTCGCCGACCGATACGGTGATGCGGCCCAGGCTGTCTACGACGACTTCGCGTCCCGCAGCCCCGGCGCCCGCCCGGCACGCGTCCTCACCGACATCGCCACCGACACGACGCTCGGCGGCACCGCCGCGACCGACGCGGCCACCCGGTACGCGGACCAGGGCGCCCGCGTCCACGCCTACCTCTTCACCCGCGCCCCCGAACCCGACCCCCACGACCTGGGCGCCACCCACTGCGCCGAACTCCCCTTCCTCTTCGACACCTTCGACGCCTGCCCCGACGCCCCCATGCTCGGCCCGGTCCGCAGGGCCGACCACGCCCTGGCCCACGCCTTCGGCGGCGCCCTGGCCGCCTTCGCGGCAACCGGCTCCCCGAACGGCCCGGGCCTGGAGCCGTGGCCGCCCTGCGCTCCCGGCCGGGCTCCGGAGGTCAAGCGCTTCTGATGGTCGGCTGACGGCGGAACGCAAGTCGCTCACATGCCCATCAGGTGGGGATTCATGGCCGTCTCCAATATGAAGAGGCCATGTCCGCTGCAGCTGCCGCCGAGGGTGCAGTCGTAATGCTCGCAGCCCGGCCCCTCCAGCTTGCCGCTGGACACATGGCTGCCCGGCGGGCCGCTCGTCACGGTGAAGGTGACTGGAGCGTCGGCCATTTGGTACCGGATCGCGGCTGCGCCGGACTCCCAGGGGAAGTGGACCGAGGTGACCCGGAAGGTGTCCGATTCCCGGGGGCGGAGGACGTGTCCTTCGTCCGGGGCTTCGTCAAACGCCCCGGACACCGCCTTCGACGTCAGTACCAGCGCATGCGTCGACTGGTTGCTCACGGTGACCTCGTAGTGCTCACGCTCTGGCAGGGGAGTTCCGGTCGCAATGGCCGTATCCCTGAGCTTCTTGGCGAATTCCTTGTTCATGCCTTCCAGGGTGCGTGCGGGAGTGTGCACGCAGGGTCATCCGGCCGTCGGAATGATCGGGGGAGCACTGGTCCCCCGATCGGTGGGTGAATGCCCGCTTCCGGTCTGCCCCGCAAGAAGTCACCGCGCGCGGCGCAGCCGCCGTACGCCGCGCCCTGCTCCGCAGCGAAGAAAGCGAAGAAAAGGATTAGGGGCAAACGGCGCACTCCAACGACAATTTCCGGCGTGAAGAAGAAGGACACCACTGCGGCGCGCGTCGATGAGCTCCTCGCCGCATTCGACTCCATGTCCCATCCGCAGCGCATGCGCCACCTGGCCGTCAGCGCCATGGAATGGAGCGAATGCGACGAACTCAACGTCATACTGGTCGAGTTGTGGCGGCGTGGCCGGTTCGAGCGCGGGCTCGCGGCGATGGCGGCTCGGGTCGGGGGAGCGGCGGAGTGGCTGGAGGGGCGGCTCGTCGACCCCGATCCGGTGGTGCGGGGGCACGTCCTGGTCGCGGTGCGGGAGGGGCTGATACCGGGCGCGGCCGTGGTGGCCGTGCTGGACGATGCCCCGACAGTCGTGCGGCGCGCCCTGCTGCGGGCCGTCGTGGCGGGACGGCGTACGGAATCGGCCGAAACGTTGATCCGGGGCGTGCGGGCGCGTTGGGGTGACGGGGAGGCCGCGCTGCTGCTGCCCGCCTGTGGTCCGGAGACCGTGGCGGAGCTGCTGCCTGATCTCGGCCACGCCGTGGTCAAGTGGAACAAGGTCGTCGCCCGCCATTGCGGCACGGTCCTCGACGTCGCGGAGAGCCAGCTCGCCACGAAAACGGAAGGCCTGCGGTCGAGTTGGTGGGAGGCGAACGCGCGCGGCGTGGCCGCCGCGGTCGAGCACGCGCCGCTGCGGGTGCTGGACCTGCTGGAGAGGCTGTGCCACGGGCCGCTGCCGGGACCGGTGCTCGAGAATCTCGGGCGGCTCGCCGCCGCCGACCCGGGGCGTACGCTGCGGGTGCTGCTCGCACCCGGGCGCGACCTCGCTGCCGTCCGCCGCCTGGGGCGGCCGGTACTGCGTACCTTCGTATCCGGCGAGGCGCCCGAATTCGACCGGCTCGCACGGCTGTTGTGCGCGCACGAGGCAGAGTACGTACGCCTGTTGCGCTGCGTGCCGCCGTCCCGGCGTGCCGCGTGCCATGACGCCGCGACGGCCGGACGGGAAATGGGCCGTGCCGAACTGTCCGACGGCCTGCTCGAGGTGCTGCCGCGTGCCCGGCGCGCGGCCGAGGCGCGGCGGATGGCGGCGCAGGCGCGCGAGCGCGGCGCCGGGTGGGGGCCGGTGCTGTCGGCCGTGTCGTATCTGCCGGTGGCCGAGGCGCGCCCGGAACTGCTGGCCGCCACGCGCCGCCCGGCGCCCGCGGACCGGGCGTACGCCTACCGGCTGCTCGTCCGCAACGCCGCCTGCTCGGGCGACCCCGCGGCCGTCACCGAACTGCTGGCGGACCTGCGGCGGTTGCGCAACGACCAGGACCCGGTGCGCTCCCCGGCGCTGACGGCGCTCGCCCGGGTCCACCCCGCGCTGTTCACGGAAGACGTCGCTCCGGATCTGGAGCGGATCACCGTCGACGCGATGGAAGCGCGCGACACCTCGTGGGAGGCCCACACCGCCCTGAACAACCTGGCCGTGGCAGTGCTGCGCGAACACGCCGACGGCGGCGAGGAGTTGCGGGGCTGGGCGCTCCGTACGCTCGACCGGATCTCCGGTACCGGCCTCCTGCGGCTGGGCGGGCTGCGGCGCGGGCAGGCGCGGCAGGTCTTCGAGGCGCTGCGCCCGGCGCTCGAGGCGAGTGCGGCGAGGGCCGAATACGGACTGACCCTCGACGTGGCGAGCATGCTCGGCAGGCGGGCGCGCACCCTGCCCGGGCTCCAGGAGCTGCTGGGCCGGGCCGTCCGGCACGGCGACGACAACACCGCCTACCTGGCCGCCAAGCTGTGGCTGGACGACCCGGGAACCCGCGACGAGCGTCTGAGCGAACTCCTCGCCCTGGACGTCTCGTTCGCCACCGTGCCGCGCGTGAGCGAGCTGCTGGCCTTCCGCCGTACGGACCTGCTCGGCCCCGTGCTGGGCCGCACCCCGCCGTACGGACGCCTGCTGAAATCGGGCAGCCACTGGATACCGCCCGTGGGCCCGGGGGGGGGGGGGGGGGGGGGGGGGGGGGGGAAGGCGCACGACACAGACAACCGGA
>NZ_JBTHHU010000018.1:97959-144228 GCF_059089585.1 Streptomyces sp. SX-6
TTCTTTCCTTCCCCCCTCCCCCCTCCCCCCCCCCCCCCCCCCCCCCCCCCGCGGCCGCACGGGTGCTGGAACGTGCCGCCGCCGACACCTCGATGCCCGTCCATTACCGCACCGACGCGATCCGTGCCGCCGCGTGGATCCCGGAGTACGGCACCCAACTCCTGCTGCGGTACGCGAAGTCCGCGGAGGTTCCGGTCGCCGAGGCGGCGCTCGCCGCCCTCGCGCGTACCGAGCGTCCGGGGGAGCACCTGTCCGCCCTCCTCGCCCACGCCGGAGGGGACCGGGCCCGTGTCGCGGTGTACGCGGCGACCCGCGCGAGCCGCTACGTCCCGCCCTCCCGGCTCGCGGGGCAGCTGCGGGCGCTCCTGCTCGCGGACAGCGGGGTGAAGGTGACCAGCCGCAAGGAGGCGGCGCGCATCGCGGCCACCACGCTTCCGGTGCGGGAGGCGGCGGCACTGCTCGCCGAGGTCTGCGCACAGCCCGGCCGGCACCACGACGTACAGGCGGCCTGCGTGGCGTTCACCACCGGGCTGCTCGCGTGCGAAGAGGCCTGGACGCTGCTGGAGCACGCCGCGTCCGGGCGGCGCGAACTGCGCCTGGCCGTGCTCACGACCCGGCCGGAGCAACTGCCGGAGTACCACCGGCCGCGCTACGCCGCGTTGATACGCGCCCTGTGCGACACCGACGACCCCGAGGTCGCCGTCGACGGCTACGCGGCACTCGGCCGGTGGGAGCGCTGGGTGCCCGGCGGCACGGCGACGCTCGTCGCCGCGCTCACCGACCTGGACAACCGCGCGAGCTGGCGGCCCGCGGCCCAGGCCCTGTGCGCCGCCGTCCTGACCGGCGCGTCGGACGCCGCCCCGCTCCTCGACGCGCTCGGGCAGCTGATTGCCGCCGATGCGCTCGCGGGCACCCCCGACGCGGAGCCGGACCGCGACCGTCCCGCCCGCCGCCGGATCCAGAACCTGACCGTCCGCATGTCCGGGAGCGCCCGGACGATGCCGCGCACCGCAGGACCGGTGGCGCGGGAAGCCGCCGAACTCCTCGCCGCACACGACGACTTCGTCGGCGAGGCGACGGGCCTGCTCGTCCAGGCCGTCGGCCTCGGCGGCCGCGATGCGGACGCCCTGACGGCCGAGCTGACGCACCTGGCCCGGCTGCACGAGGGCCGCCCCGCACTCGCGGTCCGTACGGCCGGCCTGCTCGACGGTCGGCTGCGCTCGCGGGCGGACATCAACGCGGCGTTCGGGCCCGTGGCCCGGGCCCTGGCCGAGGACGGCGGCCACGCCGCCGGGCTGTTCGCCGCGGCCCTCGTCGCCGACGGCGGGCGCCGTACGCTCTGGGCCGAGCCCTGGCGCGACCGGCTGCGGTCACTGCGCCGCCACGCCCACCCGGACGTACGGGACGCGGCGTTCGCCCTGACCACGGCGGAGGAGTGACGTGCGCCCCCACCACCCGGCCCAACCCTGGATGCTGAACCGCTTTCTTGGGGATTTCATTGCCTAAAGGGCCTGGTGGGCGCTAGCTTCACTCGTCATGTACCCGCCCGGGCACGGCAGGTGTCCGGGCGGCATCACGGATGATGTGGAGAACCCACCCATGGCTCATCTTCGTCCCAGACGCCGGCACGCGCTGCTCGCTGCGCCCGTCGGACTGGCCCTCACCGCGTCGCTCGGCCTCCTGCCCGGCGCCGCCTCGGCCGCCACCCAGGGCACACACCCGGCAAAGGCCCACGTCCGGACGGACGGCCCGCTGCTGTCATACGTGATCAACTCCGACACCGAGCGCGGCACCCTGGCCCGGGTGAAGAAGGCCGTCGCCGAGAACGGCGGCACCGTCCTCACGGCCTACGGCCAGATAGGCGTGGTCGTCGCGCACTCGAAGAACCCCGACTTCGGCACGGCACTGCGCGCGGTCCCGGGCGTGCAGTCCGCGGGCGCCACCCGCACCGCGCCCATCACCTCGGCCGCCACCACCGACGTCGGCAAGCCCGAGAAGCTCAAGCTGTCCAAGTCCGCCCAGTTGGCCGCCGGCAAGACCGCCGCGCGCGGCAACGAGCCGCTCGAGAGCCTCCAGTGGGACCTGCGGGCCATCAAGGCCGACAAGGCCGCGAAGGTCAACCCGGGCAGCAGGAAGGTCACCGTCGGTGTCATAGACACCGGCGTCGACGACACCCACCCGAACCTCGCCCCGAACTTCTCCCGCGCGCAGTCGGCCAGTTGCGTCACCGGCAAGGCCGACACCCGCCCCGGCGCCTGGCGCCCCTTCGACCCGGCCAAGGACTACCACGGCACCCACGTGGCCGGCACCATAGCCGCGGCCCGCAACGGCCACGGCGTGGCCGGCGTCGCGCCGGGCGTGAAGGTCTCCGCCATCAAGGTCAGCACGCAGGGCAACAGCATGTTCTACGCCGAGAGCGTGGTGTGCGCGTTCGTCTTCGCCGCCGACCACCACATCTCGGTGACGAACAACAGCTACTACGTCGACCCGTGGATGTTCAACTGCGCCGACGACCCCGACCAGAAGGCGATAGCCGACTCGGTCGGCCGCGCCGCGAACTACGCGAAGCGCAAGGGCGTCGTCAACGTCGCCTCCGCGGGCAACTCCAACTTCAACCTGTCGTCCCGGCAGATCACGGACAACTCCAGCCCCGACGACGGCAAGCCCGGCCCGCGGAAGATCGACCCCGCCACCTGCCTCGACGTCCCGGCCCAACTGCCCGGCTTCGTCACGGTCTCCGCGACCGGCGTCAAGTCCCTGAAGTCGTACTACTCCAACTACGGCCTGGGCTCCATCACCGTGGCGGCCCCCGGCGGCGACAACCTCCAGGTTCCCGACGCCCCCGCCAAGGACGGCCGCATCCTCTCCACCCTCCCGGGCGGCGACTACGGCTGGCTGCAGGGCACGTCCATGGCCAGCCCGCACGTGGCCGGTGTCGCGGCGCTGCTGAAGAGCACGCACCCGGACGCCAGCCCGCAGGAGATCCAGTGGATGCTCAAGGCCCAGGCGAACAACCCGGGTTGCCCGGTCGCCCCGGCCGACGCCACCTGCACCGGCACCAAGAACATCAACAGCCACTTCGGCTACGGCATCGTCGACGCCCTCGCGGCGGTCCGCGACTGACGCGGACGCCCTGACGGTGGCAGGGGGCCGGGCGGCGACGCCCGGCCCCTTTGTGCTCTCATGGGGCGGTGACTCGTACCACCCCGGGCCTCAGTTGGGTTCCCGTTGAGGATCGAGCGCTCATCGATGAGTCGGAGACGAACACGCCGACTCGGATCGCTGCGGTGCGCTGCGCATCTTCACATGCCCCGCTGATCCAAGGCATCCGCACCAGCTCGGTCTGCAGTGACCGGGATGTCCCGCATGGCGCGTGATGAGCTCGTCGAGCTCGTGCAGAAGATTATGGAGGCCGACTGCACGGAGGCCGAACACGACGCTCTTGTTGCCCTCTTGGAGAGGAGTGTTCTTCATCCGCGGGTGCTGGGTCTGATCTATCACGCCAGGCCTGAACTCACGGTGGAGGAAGTGGTGGACAAGGCCCTCGCCTATCGTCCCATTGCCTTGTAGGAAAGTTATGTGGCATGAGTTGATCTCGCGGTCGAGCGAGGATGCTGAGATCGCCGATCCAGCGCTTGAGGCTGTAGTCGAATCCATTGCTGAGCGCCTTGGGCAGGTTGTGCCTGCCGATTTAGTGGCCCTCTTGCTGGAGAGTAACGGAGTGGTGGACCGGTATGGCGCGGATGTTGTCTGGTCTGCTGAGCGGATCTCCAAGGAGAATGAGGCGTTCCGGGCCAACCCCGACTACGCGGACCTCTACGAGTCGTTCACCTCGCTCATGTTTTTCGGTGACGACGGAGGCGGCGATCAGTTCGCGTTCATGCGCGCACCCGACTGCGCGGGAGTGTTCGTCTGGGACCACGAGACCGACGAACGGCGTGTGGTGGCCGAGTCCCTGGAGCAGTATCTGATCCGGGTTCTCGCAGGTGATGGCGAGGACTGGTACCGCTGATCATGGCGCGATTTCTGGGTAAGGCTGATTACTTCAGTATCGAAGTCGAGACCGCCGTGGATGGACGGGACGGCGTGGCTTACTACGAGTTTGTGGACACCGTTCCAACGCGACAAGTGACGCACGTCGGCGATCTGTGGCTGACCTCGCGGAGGGAATTTCACTCCATGATCGGCCCTCTGATCTCGGATCAGTACCTGCAGCCAGGAGAGTTTGAGGAGGAGGCCAGGGTTTCATGCGAGGAATTCGAAGCTGCATGGCAGCAAGCTCTGGAACAAGAGCACGGCTCATGATGGTTGTTGAGTGTCGTGTGGGCAGAGGGAGCGTCGGTGTCCTTTGAAACCCTTAAGGAGATGGTTCCACCACCTCCCGAGCGCGGGGGTCACACATGCGATTGGGCAGCGATCGAGCGTGACTTGAATCGTTGCCTGCCGGATGACTACAAGCAGCTCGTCGAGACGTACGGGCCGGGTTGGTTCGGTGGCTTCCTGCACATCTACCAGCCCCGGGCTCCGTGGCAACAGCTTGATCTCAAGCAGCAGAACGATGAGGAGTTGTCGGCGCTTCGGGAGCTTCAAGAGGACGGCGAAGAGATTCCCTTCCCGGTCGACGAGCGCCCCGAAATCTTCAGTTTCGGCAGGAGTGGCAACGGAGACTCTCTGTTCTGGCACTGTCCTGAAGGGGCAGACCCTAACTCCTGGACGGTTTCCGTCAAGGAGGCTCGGGGCGAGGAATGGTTCACATTTGGTGGTGGCGTGACGGATTTCCTCCGTGCAGCATTGTCCCGAGAAGTCAGAGTGTCGGTGTTTCCGGGTGACTTCCCGGTTGAGGGGCCTGTCTTCACCCCGTACGAGGTTTGAGAAGGGTGGCGGCGATGTCTGGGTACGTTCGAAGTTATCAAGCCGCTGCCTTCACAGGCGGAGCAGAGGGTTGGGAGTTCGGAACTGAGCGCTGTGGAGCCGCTCGTGCGGGATGGCTCCGTGGTTCGGGTGCTATGGGGTATGCGTGCTGGGAGAGTTGGACACGCAGGCGTGGATGAGTAGGGCGCGTAGTGCCGTGACGGTGGTAGCGATCACGGTGGCGGGGCTGTCGCCTTCACGGATTAGTATGCGGTCGGCACTTGGGGTGAGTTCCAGGAAATCGTCCTCTGGACCAGTTGAGTAAGGGGACTTGAGCCACCGGGATATTCGTATCTCGACGCATGAGTTTCCCGCTTGACAGAAGGACGACTTCTGCCAGCCACTCTCAAACATTTCTTCCTCTCACAGTTGTCTCGCGATGCTCTGGATGCGGTCACGGGACTCCGGGACCGAGAGGGCCTTGGCCTTCATGCGGTCCAGCAGGCTTCGGTAATTCCGCAGCTGCGCAGGTGAGTCCAGGAAGACCACGCCGTGGGTCGCGTCCAGCTGGATTGTGTCGAGCGCCTCGACGTCACCCTGGGCGTAGAAGATGGATTGACCTGACCCGGCGAATCCACCTGCTTCGAATGGGATTACCCGGATCGTGATGTGTTCTCTTTCGCTCATGGCCAACAAGTGCTTCAGCTGGGCGCGTGCGACCTTCGCGCCGCCGAACTGCATCCGTAGAGCGGCCTCGTGGATCACGGACTCGTACGGTGGTGGGTCTTCATGGCCGAGTACCTCCTGTCTGCGCACTCGGTATGTGACGCGCCTTTCGAAGTCGGGGCCGAGGAGTGGTGGGTCCGCTTCGGCGAAGATCGCGTCGATGTGTTCCTTGGTCTGGAGGAGCCCAGGGATGTGTGCGATCTGAAAGGTGCGCAGGCCGCGAGCGTGGTGCTCCAGCTCTGCGATGTCCAAGAAGTCTGCGGGGAGAGTGTTCCTGTACTCCAGCCACCACCCCTTGGTGCGGTCCTCGGCAATCTCGACCAAGGCGTTGACGTACTCAGGGTCGTCGCAGCCGTAGTGGCAAGCAAGTGTTCGGACTCGGTCGCCACTCACCCCGAACCGTGCCGATTCCATGTGGCTGATCTTGGTGTGGTCGATCCCGAGCTGGGCAGCGGCCTCACGGGAGTTGAGGCCGGCAGCCTCTCGCAGCCTTCGCAACTCCGCACCGAGGCGTCGTTGACGAGCGGTGGTGGTTGTCCTGGGTGGCATGCGGTCAGTGTGCCTCTCACGGGTGAATCGATGCCACCAGGATCACCATTGTTCCCGGAAGCGGTAGCTCTATTGATCCCGCGTGTCCTATGGTCCGGTCAGCGCCGTGCAGCTCGATCGAGGGTCCGAAGTACCTTTAGTCGCACGCCTGTTGGAGGGTGTTGAGCGATGGCTGGGTCACTGGTGGCAGCGGCACACCCGAAGCCTCAAGCCTGTGTTGGGAGCTCCGCCAATGCGTAGTACCGCCGTGCTCAGTCGCGCCCGCATCAGCTTCACCCCTGAACCCGCGAAGCCCTACGTGATGACCGCACCCGCGGATCCCACTACCGCCCGTCTCGCCAGAGAGTTCGTCACCGCAGCGCTCAACGCGGCGGATCGCCCCGCCCTCATCGAGAACGCCCGCATCTGTGTCTCCGACGCCGTCGCCAATGTCGTACTCCATGCCCGCGTCGCCGACCTCACCGTGGAGATGGCCGTCCACCCCGCCCACGTCGTGGTCGCCGTTCGCGACGACGACCCCACCCGTCTCCCCTGGCCGCGCCCGGCATGCACGGACACGGAAGGCGGCAGGGGGCTGACGCTGGTGCGCCATCTCTCCGATGCCTCCGGCATCACGTGGGTGTGGGACGGCCTCAACTTGGTCGGTAAGAAGGTCTGGTTCCAACTGGGCAAGGAGAAGCCATGAACTCAGACCAGGATTCGGACATCTCGATCCGTACGTACAGGCCCGGTGAGATCCTGCCCCTGCTCGACGTCCTCGCGGACATCTGGGCCGACGCGCACCCGGAAGCCGCCGGGGCACCCGCGGCCGACACCGACGGCCTGTCCGTCGCATCCTTCCGTCGCCAGGTCATCGGCCACCTCGCCCATGAGGGGTTCACGCTTGTCGGCTCATACGCGCATGGATCCTTGACCGGATTCGGTTATGGCTTCCCCTGCACCCCTGCCTACTGGTTCGGCACTGAGCTGTTGCCGCGGATCCCCGAGCCGGCTCGCACCACGGACCGGCTCATGGGTCTGTGCGAGTTGGCGGTGCGCCCGCCGTGGCAGTCCCGGGGGATGGGGACTGCCATGCATGGGGCGTTGCTCAAGGCGATTGACCCGCAGTGGTCTTCGCTGCTCGCCTTGCCTGAGAACACGCGTGGCCGAAGGCTCTACGAGCGCCTTGGGTACCGCTACGCCGGGCCTTACCGCAACAGCCCGGGCGGTCAGGTCTTCGACCTGCTACTGCTGCGCGTCACCGTGTAATGGCGAACCGGGTACGGGTTTCCCCGCAACTGAGGGTAGTTCTTGCGGGGAAACCCGTACCCGGTTCGCCATTCACCCTCCGCGGCGGGAACGGGTGCGGTGCCTGGGGCTGGGGGTCAAGGGGTGATGGTGTATTCGGTGAACTGGCCGCAGGAGCGGAAGCCCAGGCGTTGGTAGACGGGCTCGCCGTCCGCCGATGCCTGGAGGACCGCGATGCGGTGGTCCAGGCGGCGGGCGGTGTGGAGGGCGGCGAGGGTGATGGCGCCGCCGTACCCGCGGCGACGGTGGGTGGCCAGGGTGCAGATGTTGTAGATCCCCGCGACTTGCGCATGGTGGAAGACCTCGGCCGAGCAGACCGGGCGGCCTTCCGCATAGCCGACCAGGTAGCGGGCAGGGCAGTCGGCGGCGAGTGCCTGCGGGGCGGCCCGGTCGAAGAAGCGGCGCACGGTGGCGGCGGGCGGGTCCCAGTTGGCGGCGAGGACCATGGCGTAGTCGGAGAGTTGTCCGGGGGTGGTCACCGGGCGGATGTCCAGCCCGTCCGTGTGCGGTTGAGGGAGGGTGTCCTCCAACTCGGCCCACATCGCCGTCTCGTGTTCGGCGGCCGGCAGACCGGCGGCCGACAGGCGGGCTCCGAGGTCTCCCGGTGCGGAGGCGGGACCCACCCACCAGGAGAAGGGGCGGCCGGTGGCGGCCAGTGTCCGGGTCGTCTCGGCGATGCGTGACCGGGCGGTGTCCGGGGTGAAGCGGGCAGCGGCGACGATGTTGAACGTGTCGTCATCAAGGCCGCTGTCGGCGACCAGGAGGTCGCCGGTCTCCATGACGGTCGCGCCTGTGACCTGCCGGTGCAAGTGGCAGGCGTGTTCGGCCAGGTTCTGCTCCATCCTGACCAGCAGATCGCTCTCGTCGTGGGAAGAGGGCTTCATCGGGTTCACGAGATCGATCCCATCACAGCTGCGCGCAGTGCCCGCACTCCGCCCCGTATGGGTGATCTTCCGAGTGTCCCCGGTGAGGTTGGAAAGCCTGGTCATGCAAGCCCGGTCCGAGGAGCGGCCGGAGAGGGACGAGGGGTGGTCGCGCTGATGAACCGCAGCACTGTGAGAACTCGCTGGGCCCTGCGGGCCGCCGCGACGGGGGTCGGTGCCATGGCCCTGTTCGCCGCCACGGCGCCCCCGGCGTCCGCGAGTTGGGGAGGCTGTTCGGGGCTGACCTGTCTGGAGGCCGAGGGCACGGGGCTGTATGTGACGCGGCTGACGGTCACCCCTGCACCGGGCCCACAGTTCAACGGCCACTTCCGTCTCACCGGCCCCGGCGTCAACAGCGAGAGCGCGGTGCAGCACTGGCACAAAGGCTCGCGGTACAGCGTCGGTATCGGCCACGGGGTGAGCAACCACACCAAGTTCTGCGCCGAGGGGTGGGAGGACGACATCACCGGCGCCGTCAAGCGATCCGTCGGCCGGGTCTGCGTCGACGTGCACATGTGAACGGCGAACCGGGTACCGCTTTCCGCACGAGAACTGCCCTCAGCCGTGCGGAAAGCGGTACCCGGTTCGCCGCACACCATCCGAACGTGAGCCGGGGCCCAGACTGTTGCCCGGACCCCTCTGGTTCCCCCGTGTGCCACCGCCTGTGCGGCGGTGATGGGAAGACCGTACGGCGCCACGGCGGGCGGCAATACCTCACGGGTGCACGGTCACGCGCTACCCGCTGTCACGCGTGCACGGTCCGGACGCGTGACCTGCGCGCATCGGGCCCGGCAGCGGCGGGAGGTTCGTACGGTCCAGTGCGGTGAACGCGAGCGCCGTCTCGTACAACGCGCTGCCGCCGGTGAAGAGTTGGCGGCGCAGCAGGGGTTCCGCGCTGCGGATGTGTTCGCGGACGGTCTGCGGGTGCAGGCCCAGGCGGCGGGCCGTGCGGTTGACGCCGGTGTTCTCGGCGATCCAGGTGCGTACGGTGCGGCGCAGCTCGCGGTCGGCGTCGTCGAGCCTGTCCAGGAGGTCCGTCGCCCAGGCTCGGACCGGCTCGGTGGTTAGTAGTTGTTCCGGCGTGGCTGCTTCGGCCGGGCCGTCGGGGGCGTGGATGGCGAGGGCGAGGTGGAGCACCGCCCGGGCCCGTACGTCGGTCAGGTCGGTGCGCAGCAGGGCTGCGGCGCGGTCCATGCGTGCCCGTACGGTGTTGCGGCTCACGCCCAGGATCTTGGCGGCGTTGACCGCGGTGAACTCCAGGCCGAGGCCGAGGGTTGCCAGCAGCGTGCCTCTGGTCTGGGGCGGGAGGGAGTTCAGGGGGCGTAGGGCTGCGGCTGCCCAGGGGGCGGACGTCGCGGGGTCCAGGACTTCCGTCAGCTGGGTCTGGGCGGTGTGGGCCGCCGTGCGGTCGGGGCGGGCACGGGCAACGGCGAGGGCGCGGTGCGCCTCGCGGTACGACTCCGCGGTCTGTTCCAGTGGGTGCCGTCCGCCGACGCCCAGGAACACGCCCTCCCGCGCGGACACGATGCGCCGCAGCGCGTGCCCGGCACCGTCCGCCCGTTCGTCGCGTGCCGTCGCGTGTCCCGTGAACGGAACGACGGTGATGAGGTGTTGCTCGTAGGCGGGGCAGCGTACGACCAGGGCGCAGCCGGCGATGGCCGCGTCGCATTCGTGTGCCAGGGCGTCCCGTTGGTCCTCCGGGGCCTCGACGATGTAGAGGTCTGTCCATTCCGCGTCGAGCAGGCCGGGGTGCAGGCCGCCTACGGTGCGTTGTGCCAGGGGTACGTCGCCGCCCATCAGGAGTTGCAGCACGGCCAGGCGCAGTGCCGAGACGGCCTCTCCTGCCCTGCGGCGCTGCTCGTCGGCGTCCTGTGTGCGCAGGAGCAGCGTCAGTACGTCGGCGGCGTGGCTGACCAGTGTGCTGTCCTGCTCGTCGAACGGGTGGTCCCGGGCGACGGCGAGCACCGGGTGCGGGGCGTGGCGCCCCAAGGCGAACAGCCGCAGGTGGACGTGGTCTTCCTCGACGGCTGCCGCGCGCAGTCTGCCTCCGGCCACTTCGGGGAGCAGGTCCCGGGCGGCGCGCGTGGGGACGGTGGTCTCGCCGTCGTGGACTGTCAGGGTCACCGTGCCGTTGACGGCGTTGCCGAGCCAGGCGGTCAGGCGTCGTATCGCGGTCCGGGTGTCGTAGGTGCCCGCCCTGGCGAACTGCAGGAGTTCGGCGAGCCGTGGCGAGTGGCTCATCGGGGAACTGTCCTCAACAGGCCCTCTGTCAGGAGGTATTGGGCTCCCGTGTATGTGAGCATCACCCAGAACTGGGGTGCGGGCAGCTGTGGCCGGCCCGCGAGGTTGCCGGCGATGAGGGCGTCCGACAGGAGGAACAGCGCGCCGCCTGCCGCGGTGGCCGGGCCGGTGCGGGTGGCGGTCAGGGCCGTGGTGGTGAGGAGCAGGCTGTAGAGGGCGACCGGCAGGCGCAGGTCCTGGGGCAGGCCGGGCCAGAGGAGGGCGAGCGTGCCCAGCCAGGCCGTGCCGTAGGCGGCGGTCAGGCGGTGGGTGACGGTCCGTGTGCCGTGGCGGGTGCACAGGGTGAGGTAGCAGGCGTGGCCGGCGGCGAAGGAGGCCATGCCCGCGAGGAAGGCGGGTTGGCCGCCCGTCTGCAGGAGTACGTCGCCTGCGCAGCCGAACAGCAGGGCCAGGGCCAGGAGTCGGGGGCCGCCTTTGTGGAGTACGTACTCCGCGAGGAGCGGCATGAGTACCGGCTTGGTGGTCTGTGCCAGGTGGGGTGTGTCCCGTAGCAGGCCGCCCAGGTGGGTGGCTGTCGCCGCTGCGAAGACGGCCAGGCGTCTGCGGACGCCCCTCATGCCGCGTGCTCCCGTACCGCACGACGTCCGGGGCGGCGGGCCTCCGGAGGTCTGGGCTGCCAGCCCGGGCCCCGGAAGACCCGTCCCGCCCGCTCGCTCCAACTGCGCGCCGCCCGCACATCCCGTGCGATGGCCGCGTACTCGTGGGTGGCCACGCGCAGGGGGTTGAAGGTGTGGATGTTCTTCGTCAGCCCGTAGACCGGGCGTTCGCCCTCCGGGACGAACGAGCCGAACATCCGGTCCCAGATGATGAGGATGCCGCCGAAGTTGCGGTCCAGGTAACCGCCTTGGGAAGCGTGGTGCACGCGGTGGTGGGACGGGGTGTTGAGAACGTACTCGAAGGGCCTGGGGAGTTTGCCCACGCGTTCTGTGTGCACCCAGAACTGGTAGACGAGGTTCGCCCCCGAGCAGAAGGCCACTGCCGCCGGGTGGACGCCGAGGGCGACCATCGGCACGTAGAAGGGCCAGACCGTCCATGTGGTCCACGGCTGGCGCAGGGCCGTGGTGAAGTTGAACTTCCTGCTGGAGTGATGCACCACGTGGCACGCCCACAGGACTCTGATGACGTGGTGGCCACGGTGCGACCAGTAGTAGAAGAAGTCCTGCGCGAGGAGCATCAGCGGCAGCGTCCACCACAGCACGGGCACGCGCAGCGGCGTCAGTTCGTAGACCGCCGAGTAGACCGCCACGATCGGGATCTTCCACAGTGTGTCGAAGAACAGGCTGCCCACGCCCATGCCGACGCTGGTGACCGCGTCCTTGGCCTCGTAGCCCTCGGTCTCCTCGTCGGGGTGCAGCCGGTGGCTCACCACCTCCACGGCGGTGAGCACGGCGAAGGCGGGGACGGACCACAACACGACATCGGGAAGGTGCGGCATGGCCGCACCATAAGCCGCCGACGGCCGTGTCGCTAGGGGTTGTTACCCTCGGGTACCCAAGGTCACGGGGGTCACGGGCTCGTGCCAGTCGATGCGGTGACGGTGGACGGGGCCGAACATCTGCTCGGGCGTGGGCATGGCGGCCGTCGCGGGCCTGGTCGTGGTCTGCCCTGCCTTCATCTTGTTGGTGGCGGCGGCGCCCGCGCCGATGAGCTCGACCCGGGAGCGGCGCAGCCGGTCGTAGGCCGCGAAGGCGTCGGGGACCGGCAAGTCCCGCAGGCAGCGTGCCAGTTCGACGGCGCTCTCGATGGCGAGCGAGGCGCCCTGACCCGAGCTGGAGGACGGGGCGTGCGCCGCATCGCCCACCAGCACCATCCGGTCCCGGTGCCAGTGCGGCACCGACGGCATGCGCTCCATCGGGCCCACCAGCATCAGTCCGGCGGGGTCGGTCTGCGCCAGGATCGCCTCGCCGGGCACATGGCCGGTGTACAGCTCGCGCAGTTGCGCCAGCCAGTCGGCGGCCGGGATGCGGTGGACCTCGGCCGCCGTCAGCGGCTCGGTGCGGGGAAGGCTCGCGAACCAGCAGATGCGGCCGTCGGGTTGGCGCCAGTAGCCCATGAAGACGCGGCCGAACGCGAAATACATCTGGCCGGGTTCGGCCGTCACCCCGCTGTCGGCGGAGTGGCCGCCGAGGCTGAGGACGCCGCCGTACTCGGGGCCCGGCGCCTTGGGGTCGATGAGGTGGCGGACGGTGGAGCGGATGCCGTCGGCGCCGATCAGGACGTCGGCGGTGGCGGTCGAGCCGTCGGAGAAGACGGCGGTGACGGAATCGGCGGCCTCGTCGACGCCGACGAGCCGCTTGCCGTACTCGATGGGCACGCCTTCTGCCGTGGCGTGGTCGGCCAGGGCCCGGAACAGGTCCGTGCGGGCCATCACCAGGGTCTCGGGCAGTCCGGGGAAGCCGTGGAACTCGCTGAGCGCGGTGCCGTTGCCGTCCGCCATCACCACACCGGGCACGCGGTGGCCGAGGGTCTCCAGGACCTTGAGGACCTTGTCGGCGCCGATGGTCCGCAGCGCCTCCTGTCCGTTGGGTGCCAGGCCCAGCCATGCCCCCACACCGTCGGCGGCGACCGGGTGCGACTCGTACACCGTGGCCCGGATGCCCGCCTCGGCCAGTGCCAGTGCCGTCACGGGTCCGGCGATGCCGCCGCCGATCACCAGTGCTGTCCTCGCCTTGCTCATGCTCGCTCCTCGTTCGGTGGCTACGAGGAGATAGTTGCAGTGAAACTAGTTTCGCGTCAACTAGTTCTTTCGAGGCTAGCATCGGTGGCATGAGCACCCCCGTCCGCAGTTCCCCACTCGCCCTGACCGTGCTGGCGCTGCTGCACTACAAGCCTCTGCACCCCTACGGTGTGCAGAGGCTGCTCAAGCAGTGGGGCAAGGACCAGGTCGTCAACGTGGGCCAGCGCGCAGGCCTTTACCGGACGATCGACCGCCTGCACGCCGAGGGGCTGGTCACGGTCCGCGAGACGGGGCGTGACGAGGCCTATCCCGAGCGGACCGTCTATGAACTCACCGACGCCGGGCGGCGGACCGCCCGCGCCTGGCTGGACGAGATGCTGGCCGCGCCCAAGCGGGAGTACCCGCAGTTCCCGGTGGCCCTGTCGCACCTGCTGCTCCTCACCCCGCAGGAGGCCCTCGAGTCGCTGGAGCGGCGTGCGGCCCTGCTCGCCCGCAGCCGGGCGGACCTCGAAGCCGTGACGGCCGAGAGCGGCGCGTTCCCGCGCGTCGCCGTGCTGGAGATCGAGTACCTCCTCGCCGTCACCGTGGCCGAGGAGCGCTGGGTGTGCTCGGTCGTCGACGACCTGCGGACCGGCCGGCTCGCGTGGTCGGCCGAGGAACTGATCGCCCTCGCCGAGTCCGAGGAGGCGAAGGGAGGCGACTGACGCGCCGTCAGCGCGTGCGCAGGGTGTCGATGCTGAGCAGGGGGAGCGGCACTCTCGGTCCGTACCAGCGGCCCGCCGTGGGAATCACGGCGGGCCGTTCTGTATGTACGGCCGGTATGGGGGCCGTCAACCTGACGATTCCGAACGGACGTCGGCCGGGCGACTGCGGCAAAGGCGGCGGCTCTGTGCTCACACCAGGTCAACGAGGCCGTGGCCGGCCGGTATTGCCTCACCTGGCCCAGACGTGTCATCTCGTGACCATTCGTCTGTCGCATACTGCGGTGTCCTTCTACGATGCGTGACCCGGATCACACTATCGGCTCGCGCCCCGTCGGTCGTTTTGTCATCGGTCGTTAGGAGAAGCCGTGGACTCGGAAGAGATTTCGGAAGAGACCGTGGAAAGCACGCCCACCACATCCCAGGGACAGGACGAGGCCGTCCGCCCCACCATCCCCGCCCAGGCCGACCGCTTCGCCGAGACGCAGGCGAGCGACGAGTTCGGCGAACTGCGCCGGGCCCACCGCTCGTTCGCCTTCCCGCTCACGGCGGCGTTCGTCGCCTGGTACCTGCTGTACGTCCTGCTGTCCAACTACGCGGGCGGCTTCATGTCCACCACCCTCGTCGGCACCATCAACGTCGCCCTCGTCCTCGGGCTGGCCCAGTTCGTCACCACCTTCCTGATCGCCTGGTGGTACGCCTGGCACGCCGGGGAGAACATCGACCCCAAGGCCAAGGCCATCAAGACGCGTCTGGAGGCCGGGGAATGAGCTCCATGCCGGCAGTTGCCCATCCGCTCGCCGCCGCCGCCGCGGGCGGTGCCGGTGAGCACCGTACGCTGATCATCACGCTGTTCTCGGTCTTCGTCGCCATCACCCTCGGCATCACCGTGTGGGCGGGGCGGCAGACCAAGGACGCCACCGACTTCTACGCCGGCGGCCGGTCCTTCACCGGCTTCCAGAACGGCCTCGCCATCTCCGGCGACTACATGTCCGCCGCCTCCTTCCTCGGCATCGCCGGCGCCATCGCCCTGTCCGGCTACGACGGCTTCCTCTACTCGATCGGCTTCCTCGTCGCCTGGCTGGTCGCGCTGCTGCTCGTCGCCGAACCGCTGCGCAACTCCGGCCGCTTCACCATGGCCGACGTGCTCGCGCACCGCCTGAAGCAGCGGCCCGTGCGCACGGCGGCCGGCACCTCCACCATCGTCGTCTCGGTCTTCTACCTGCTGGCCCAGATGGTCGGCGCGGGCGCGCTCGTCGCGCTGCTGCTCGGTGCGAGCGGCGAGGGGGCACGGCGCTGGATCATCGTGGCGGTCGGCCTGGTGATGGTGCTGTACGTGACGGTCGGCGGGATGAAGGGAACCACCTGGGTGCAGATCGTCAAGGCGGTGCTGCTCATCGCGGGCACGGTGCTGATCACCGTCCTGGTGCTCAGCAAGTTCCACTGGAACCTCTCGACGCTCCTCGGCCACGCCGCCGACAAGAGCGGCAAGGGCAAGGCGTTCCTCGAGCCCGGCCTGAAGTACGGCAAGACCGGTACGTCCAAGCTCGACTTCGTCTCGCTGGCCCTCGCGCTCGTCCTCGGCACCGCGGGGCTGCCGCACATCCTGATCCGCTTCTACACGGTGCCCACCGCCAAGGCGGCGCGGACGTCCGTGAACTGGGCCATCGGCATCATCGGTGCCTTCTACCTGATGACCCTCGCGCTCGGCTTCGGCGCCGCCGCCCTGGTCGGACCCAAGGCGATCATCGCGTCCAACGAGTCGGGCAACACGGCCGCGCCGCTGCTCGCCGAGTCGGTCGGCGGCGGCGCGGGGTCCACGGGTGGCGCGATCCTGCTCGCGGTCATCTCCGCCGTCGCCTTCGCCACCATCCTCGCCGTGGTGGCGGGCCTCACCCTCGCCTCCTCCGCCTCCTTCGCGCACGACCTGTGGGCGAACGTGATCCGCAAGGGGCAGACCGGCGAGAAGGAGGAGATCCTCACGGCGAAGATCGCCGCGGTCGTCATCGGCGTGATCTCCATCGCGCTCGGCATCTTCGCCCACCGGCTCAACGCGGCGGCCCTGGTGGCCCTCGCCTTCGCGGTCGCCGCCTCCGCCAACCTCCCCACGATCCTCTACAGCCTCTTCTGGAAGCGCTTCACCACCCAGGGCGCCCTGTGGTCGATCTACGGCGGACTCGTCTCGTCCGTCACGCTGGTGATCTTCTCGCCGGTCGTCTCCGGCAACCCGAAGGCGCTCTTCCCCGGCATGACGTTCGACTGGTTCCCGCTCGAGAACCCGGGCCTGGTCTCCATCCCGCTCGGCTTCGTGCTCGGCTGGCTGGTCTCGCTGCTCACCAGCGAGTCCGTGGAGCCGCGCAAGTACGCCGAGTTGGAGGTCCGGTCCCTGACCGGCTACGGCGCGCACTGATCCTTCGCGTCCTTCGCGGTCGGCCCCGGGCCTTCCTCTTTGGGGGAGTCCCGGGGCCATCACGTACCCTGCGGATCAATGCACTCACGTCCGCGGGAGGGGCCGTACCGTGCTCATCGACACTTTCGGCCGCGTCGCCACGGACCTCCGCGTCTCACTGACCGACCGCTGCAATCTCCGCTGCACCTACTGCATGCCCGAAGAGGGGCTGCAGTGGCTCTCCAAGCCCGATGTGCTCACCGATGACGAGATCGTCCGCCTCGTGCGCATCGCGGTCACCCTCCTCGGCGTCACCGAGGTCCGCTTCACCGGCGGCGAACCCCTGCTGCGGCCCGGCCTGGTCTCCGTGATCGGGCAGTGCGCCGCCCTCGACCCCCGGCCCCGGCTCTCCCTCACCACCAACGGCATCGGCCTGGCCCGTACCGCCCGCGCGCTGGCGGACGCCGGGCTGGACCGGGTCAACGTCTCCCTCGACACCCTGCGCCCCGAGGTCTTCGCGGCCCTGACCCGGCGCAAGCGCCACCAGGACGTCCTGGACGGGCTCGCCGCCGCCCGCGCGGCCGGGCTCGCCCCCGTGAAGGTCAACGCCGTCCTGATGCCCGGCCTCAACGACGACGAGGCCCCCGACCTGCTCGCCTGGGCCGTCGAGAACGACTACGAGCTGCGCTTCATCGAGCAGATGCCGCTCGACGCCCAGCACGGCTGGAAGCGCGAGGGCATGATCACCGCCGAGGAGATCCTGGCCTCCCTGCGCACCCGCTTCACCCTCACCCCCGAGGAGCGGGACGAGCGCGGCTCCGCGCCCGCCGAGCGCTGGACCGTCGACGGGGGGCCCGCCCGGGTCGGGGTCATAGCCTCCGTCACCCGCCCGTTCTGCCGGGCCTGCGACCGCACCCGGCTCACGGCCGACGGACAGGTGCGCACCTGTTTGTTCGCGACCGAGGAGTCCGACCTGCGCGGGGCGCTGCGCTCCGGCGCCACGGACGAGGAGATCGCCGGGTTGTGGCGGCGTGCCATGTGGGGCAAGCGGGCGGGGTCGGGGATCGACGACCCGGAGTTCTCGCAGCCGAGCCGGCCGATGTCGGCGATCGGCGGTTAGCGCTCTTCCCATTCCCCGAGCGTCACGACTTCCTTCAAGAACCCCCGCAGGCCAAGGAAGTTGGCGAGGTGTTCACGGTGCTCGTCGCACGCGAGCCACGTCTTGCGGCGCTCGGGGGTGTGCAGCTTCGGGTTGTTCCACGCCAGCACCCACACCGCCGCGGCGCGGCAGCCCTTGGCGGAGCAGATCACGGTCGTATCAGGGGAGTTCGGGGGGTTCGCGGGGGAGTTCACCCCGCCGACTCTACGTGACCTGCACGAAGACACGACGACGCCGGGCAGCCACGGGGGGAGCCGCCCGGCGTCGTTCATTCGCTCCGACGGGGGATGCGGAGCGCCTACGAAGTATGTCACGGAGAGCCCCGTGAAGGGCACCGAAAGACATGATTGATTTGAGGTTTTCTTGAGCTTGTCGGATAGGTGTCCGGAAGCGAAGGTTCAACTCCGGTCGGACTGTTGATCGTCGCGGTCCTTAGCGGGCGCGGAGTCCGTCGTTTCGGCGGGGCCCGACGGGAGAGCGGGCCTGGTGGGCGCGGGAACGAAGGTACCGGGCAGCGAAGGGGCGTTCTCCCGGCCCGCGTTGGCTATCACCACGGCCACGTACGGCAGCAGCGCACCGAGCACCAGCGTGCCCAGCGCGACATAGCGCTCGACGTCCCACAGCACCACCGTGAGGATCACGGAAATCGTCCGGATGCCCATCGAGATGACATACCGGCGCTGCCGGCCGCGGACGTCCTCCGTGAGCCCCTGCCGGGCCCCGGTGATCCGGAAGGCCTCGGCGGTGCCATGCCTGCGCATCACCATGTGTCCAACGGTACGCCGCACCCGCGCCGGACACGAGACCGGGGCGCCTCCGTATGGCGCCTGACATGCACGCACGCCGCTCGGAATGCGCCGTACGCCCCGCAGGCCGACACTGGCGGACATGAACTGGTTGTGGGCCATCGTCGTCGGCCTGGTCCTGGGCGTGATCGCTCGGGCGATCCTGCCGGGCAAGCAGAACATCCCGCTCTGGCTGACGATCGTCTACGGCATGCTCGGCAGCGTCCTGGGCAACTGGGCGGCCACCGGGCTGGGGGTCAACGACACCAGCGGCGTCGACTGGACCCGGCACCTGCTGCAACTGCTCGGCGCCGTCGTCGTGGTGGCGATCGGCAGCAGGCTGTGGGCCGTGGTGCGGGGCAAGGACAAGACGAAGGCCGGGTGACGCGGACGGCCGGTGCGCATCCCGCGCACCGGCCGTCCGCCTTACGTCCTTACGTCAGAGCCCGCGGACCTCGGCGATCTTGCGGCCCGCCTTGAGGTAGACGCTGCATCCGTCGGCCACCGTACCGGCCTTGGTCAGGACCTCCGCGGCCACCTCCGCCAGCGGGCGGATGGCCTCGGCCTCGGCGAGCACGATCGACTCCTGGCCGCCGGCGGTCTCGATCACCAGGCGCAGACCGTTCTGCTTGGCGACCCGGCGGGCGGCCGAGGCGCTCGGCTGGAAGCCCAGCACCTTGCTGAGGACGGCGGTGACCGGCTCGGCGCCGTGTTCGGCCGCGTCCACCACCGGCAGCGCCTCGACGTCGGTGAAGCTCTTCTTCGAGAACTGCGCGATGAAGCCCGCACGCGCCGCCATGGCCGCCTCCACGCCGTACAGCGCGGACACGACCTCGCCCGCGAGGACCTTCTTCAGGTCCATCGGGTGCAGCGACTTGTCCTCGAGGCGGGAGAGGGCGAGCGCGAGCTCCTCGTCCGTCCACTCCGTCCACGCCTTGAGGTACGGCTCCATCAGCCGGTCCGGAACCGACATGATCTTGCCGAAGACATCGTCGGCGGTCGCGCTGAGCCCGACGTAGTTGCCCTTGGACTTGGACATCTTGGCGCCGGTGCCGTCCGTGCCCTCGATCAGCGGCATGGTGACCACGAGCTGGGGCTTCTGCCGGTGGATCTCCATCAGCTTGCGGCCCATCTGCAGGTTGAGCAGCTGGTCCGCGCCGCCGAGCTCGACGTCGCAGTCCAGGGCCACCGAGTCGAGGCCCTGGGCGATCGGGTACATCAGCTCCGACATCGTCAGGCCCGAGCCCGCGGCGAGGCGGTTGCGGAAGTCCTCGCGCTGCAGCAGCTGCGAGGCCGGCACCTGCGTGAGCAGGCCGAGCAGCTCGGGGAAGGTGTACGGCGCCAGCCACTCGCTGTTCTGCCGGAAGCTCACCTTCTCGAAGTCGAAGAAGGGGCGCACCTGCTCGCGGTAGCCCGCCAGGTTCTTCGCGATGTCGTCGTCGGTGAGCGGCGGGCGCTCGGCCGTACGGCCCGTCGGGTCACCGATCTTGGCCGTGAAGTCGCCGATGATCAGCGTGACATCGTGCCCCATCCGCTGGAAACGGCTGAGGATGATCATCGGCACCGTGTGGCCGAGGTGGACGTCCGCAGCCGTGGGGTCGATGCCCAGCTTGACGTGCAGGCCCTTGCCCGCGGCGCGGCGCTCGTCGATCCGCTCGGCCAGCTTGTCCTCGCCGGGCAGCACCTCGACCGCGCGGCCCGCGATCAGGGCGGCCTGCTCCTTGCCCGACAGGTCCGTCAGGTCCAGATAGCGCCGCGCCTTGGTCTCCGTCAGCAACTGCTGGACGGTCGAGTCGGTGGAGAGGTCCTGCTTGAGGAGCTCACTGGCGCGGGCGACGGATTCGCCGAGGCGTGTCATGGCGTTCCTGAGGAGTCGGAAGAGAGGGACAGGTGGGACGCGACCAGTCTATTCGGCCCGGTCGCAGGCCTCCCTGTCCCACCCTCCCGGCCGGCCGGTCAGACCCCCTTGCTGACGGAGCTCATGTGGAAGTCCGGGATGCGCAGGGCGGGCATCGCGACCCGCGGGAAGTCCTTGATGCCGTCGCGCGGCAGCGTGCGCTCCGTACGGCCCGCCTCCGTGGCGCGGGACAGCAGGCTCACCGGGGACTCGTTGAAGCGGAAGTTGTTGACCTCGCCCACGACCTCCCCCCGCTCCACCAGGTACACGCCGTCCCGGGTCAGCCCGGTCACCAGCAGCGAGGCCGGGTCCACCTCGCGGATGTACCAGAGGGAGGTCAGCAGCAGGGCGGGCCCGTCGTGCCCGCTCGCGGCGATCAGCTCCTCCGTCGAACGGGTGCCGCCGCCGTCCAGGACGAGGTTGCCGATGTACGGGGTGAGCGGCAGGCCCGTCAGGGCGGCGCTGTGCCGCGTGGTGACCAGGTGCTCGAGCACGCCCTCGCGGATCCACTCCGTGGCGGTCAGCGGCAGGCCGTTGTCGAAGACCGACGTGTCCGGCAACGCCCTGCCGGTCGCCGAGACGGTCGTGAGGACGAACGGCGCGCACTCCAGCCCCGCGGCGTGCGGATCGCTGCGCAGCGTCAGCGGCAGCCCCGACAGCTTCTCGCCCACCCGCGTCCCGCCGCCCGGTGCGGAGAAGACCGTACGGCCCTCGGCGGCATCCCGGGCGTTGGCCCGGCACTGCTGGTGGACGAGCAGGTCCGCCACCGCGTGCGGCGGCAGCAGCGTCTCGTACCGCCCGGCGGGCAGCTCGACCCGGCGCCGCGAGTGGGCCAGCCGTCCGGCGAGTTCGGCGTCGAGGTCGAGGGGGTCCACGTCCGTGAAGTCGCGGGTGGGCCGGGCCAGCCACGCGGAGCCGCCGTGCGCGGGGGACTTGGCGTTGAGCTCCACGCGGCCGGCGGGCTGGTCGTGGCGCAGTCGCAGCCCGGCGGAGGTGCCGAGGTAGCTCGAGACGACCGCGTGCTCGGCGAAGCCGTACAGTTCGCGGCCCTCCGCTCGGGCGCGTGCGAAGGACTCGCCGAGCGCCGGGGCGAAGCCCTCGAGGACGGCGGCGGAGGTCTCCGCGGGCGCGTCGGTGAAGCCGGGGGAGTGGGGTACGTCCGTCACCGGCGGTGCGGCGTCCTCGGCCGGGCCCGCCTCGCGGGCGGCGGCCTCGGCGGCCCGTACCAGCGGCTCGAGTCCGTCGGCGGTGACCGCCGAGCGCGTGACGGTCCCGGCGGCCGTGCCCGTCGCGCCGCCGACGGTCGCGATCACGGTCACCGTCTGCCCGCGGGTGACGCCGTTGGTGGTCGGCGCGTTGCGCGCCCAGCGCAGCTGGGCCGTGGACCGCTCGGCGACGATCACCGCGCAGCCGTCGGCCCGGGAGAGGGACAGCGCCCGCTCGACGATCTCGTGCGGCCTGCTCAGACGGTTGCTCATCGACCGGCCTCCTGAACCGTGTTGAGGACGTTGACGCCCCGGAAGAGTGCCGACGGGCAGCCGTGCGAGACGGCGGCGATCTGGCCGGGCTGGGCCTTGCCGCAGTTGAACGCGCCGCCCAGGACGTACGTCCGCGGACCGCCCACGGCGGTCATCGAGCCCCAGAAGTCGGTGGTCGTCGCCTGATAGGCGACGTCGCGCAGCTGCCCCGCCAGCCGGCCGCCGCGGATGGCGAACGCCCGCTGCTGGGTGAACTGGAAGTTGTAGCGCTGCTGGTCGATCGACCACGAGCGGTTGCCCACGATGTAGATGCCGCGGTCCACGCCCGCGATCAGCTCCTCGGTCGACGGCCCGTCCGGCGCGGGCACGAGCGACACGTTCGCCATCCGCTGGACGGGCATGTGCGCGGGCGAATCGGCGTACGCGCAGCCGTTGGAGCGGCCGAGGCCGGTGAGCCGGGCGATCCTCCGGTCCAGCTGGTAGCCCGTGAGGACGCCGTCCTTGACGAGGTCCCAGGACTGGGCGGCGACCCCCTCGTCGTCGTACCCGATGGTCGCGAGGCCGTGTTCGGCCGTACGGTCCCCGGTCACGTTCATCAGCGGCGAGCCGTACCGCAGCGTGCCGAGCCGGTCCGGGGTCGCGAACGAGGTGCCCGCGTAGGCGGCCTCGTAGCCGAGCGCGCGGTCCAGTTCGGTGGCGTGGCCGATCGACTCATGGATCGTCAGCCAGAGGTTGGACGGGTCGATCACCAGGTCGTACGCGCCCGGCCGCACGCTCGGCGCGCGCAGCTTCCCGGCCAGCAGCGAGGGCATCCCGTCCAGTTCGGCGTCCCAGTCCCAGCCCGTGCCGGTCAGGTACTCCCAGCCGCGGCCGGCCGGGGGCGCGAGGGTGCGCATCGAGTCGAAGTCCCCGGTCCTCGGGTCCACGGCCACCGCGGTGAGCTGCGGGTGCAGCCGGACGCGCTGCTGTGTGGCCGTGGTGCCCGCCGAGTCCGCGTAGAACTTGTTCTCGTGCACGGCCAGCAGTGAGGCGTCCACGTGCGAGACGCCCTCGCCGGCCAGGAGGCGCCCGCTGAAGTCGGCGAGCAGGGCGGTCTTGTCGGCCGCGGGGACGTCGAAGGGGTCGGTCACGTACGAGGAGACCCAGGTCCGCTCCTCGTGCACGGGCTCGTCCGCCAGCTCCACGCGGTCCCCGGAACCGGATGCCGCCGTCACCTTGGCCGTGAGCTTCGCCATTGCGACGGCCTGCGAGGCCACGCGCGCGGCGGCGTCCATCGTCAGGACGGTGCCCGAGGCGAACCCCCAGGAGCCGTCGTGCACCACTCGTACCGCGTAACCGAGGTCGGTGGTGTCCGACGAACCGGAGAGGCGGGCGTCGCGCAGCTGCCACGCGGCATGGCGCACCCGCTCGAGACGGAAGTCGGCGTGGGCGGCGCCCAGGGCACGGGCCCGGGCGAGGGCGGCGTCGGCCAGAGGGCGCAGGGGAAGGGCGAGAAAGGACGCGTCGATGGGGTGGGTCACAAAGCCTCCCGGTGGTCGTCGGCGTGCATCATGCCCACACCCGGGCCCGGAAGAAGCAGTTCCGTTCTGTAGAGATCCAACAGTGACCGTCCGCCGCCCCTGTCGCTGCCCGATTGTCTCCCAGGCAACGTCTACCGATACGTTCGTGTAGTCCAGCTCCATTCATGGATACGCACACGGAAAGGGTGGTCCTTTGAGCCGCTCGGTTCTCGTCACCGGAGGAAACCGGGGCATCGGCCTCGCCATCGCCCGCGCCTTCGCCGAGGCGGGCGACAAGGTCGCCATCACCTACCGCACGGGAGAGCCGCCGGAGGCCCTCGTGAAGCTCGGGTGCCTCGCCGTCAAGTGCGACATCACCGACACCGAACAGGTCGAGCGGGCGTACAAGGAGATCGAGGAGAAGCAGGGCGCGGTCGAGGTGCTGGTGGCCAACGCCGGCGTCACCCGCGACCAGCTGCTGCTGCGCATGTCGGAAGAGGACTTCACCTCGGTGGTGGAGACCAACCTCACCGGTACGTTCCGGGTCGTCAAGCGCGCCAGCAAGGGCATGCTGCGCGCCCGCAAGGGGCGGATCGTGCTGATCTCGTCCGTCGTGGGCCTGATGGGCTCCGCGGGCCAGGCCAACTACTCCGCCTCCAAGGCCGGGCTGGTCGGCTTCGCCCGCTCGCTCGCCCGTGAGCTGGGCTCCCGCAACATCACCGTCAATGTCGTCGCGCCCGGCTTCGTGGACACCGACATGACCCGCGTGCTCAGCGACGAGCAGCGCGAGGGCATCGTCGGGAACGTCCCGCTGGGCCGTTACGCGCAGCCCGAGGAAATCGCCTCCTCGGTGCGCTTCCTCGCCTCCGACGAGGCCGCATACATCACCGGAGCCGTCATTCCTGTCGACGGCGGATTGGGCATGGGTCACTGAACGTCATGAGTGGAATCCTTGCAGGCAAGCGCATTCTGATCACCGGCGTCCTCACCGAGGCGTCGATCGCTTTCCAGGCCGCCAAGGTCGCCCAGAACGAGGGCGCCGAGGTCATCCTGACCGGCTTCGGCCGGCTGTCCCTGGTCGAGCGCATCGCCAAGCGCCTGCCCAAGCCGGCTCCGGTCATCGAGCTGGACGTCACCAACCAGGAGCACCTGGACGGGCTGGCGGACAAGGTCCGTGAGCACGTCGACGGCATCGACGGCGTCGTGCACTCGATTGCCTTCGGCCCGCAGGGCGCCTTCAACTTCCTGGAGGCCTCGTGGGAGGACGTCTCGACGGCCGTCCACGTTTCGGCGTACTCCTACAAGGCGCTGGCCATGGCCCTGCTGCCGCTGATGCCGGCGGGCTCGTCGATCGTCGGCCTGACCTTCGACGCGCAGATGGCCTGGCCGAAGTACGACTGGATGGGCGTGGCCAAGGCGTCCCTCGAGGGCACCAACCGCTACCTGGCCCGTGACCTCGGCCCCAAGGGCATCCGCTGCAACCTGGTCTCGGCCGGCCCGCTCAAGTCGATGGCCGCCAAGTCCATCCCGGGCTTCGAGGAGCTCGCGGACGTGTGGAACCACCGGGCCCCGATCGGCTGGGACCTGGCCGACCCGGAGCCGGCGGGCCGCGGCGTCGTCGGCCTGCTGTCGGACTTCTTCCCGCGCACCACGGGCGAGATCGTGCACGTCGACGGCGGCGTGCACATGATGGGCGCCTGATGTCCTTCTGAGCTTCTTCCCGGGCCTCCCGAGTCGTGATCAGGGCCGTGCGCCCGCACACTGGGAGTACCGGGAGGAGGTACGGGCGTGGCATCTCCCCGCATACCCTGGCGGCGTGCGGCGGCCTTCGTGCTCGCCGCCGCCGCGCTGGCCGGCTCCATGGCCCCGGCCGCTCCCGCCGCCGCGGCCCCGTTGCCCGAGGCCGAGTGCCACACCCGCGTCCGCGGTTCCCACGCCACCGCGGACTGCTACAACGGCAATGCCTATCCCGACCGCGTCCAGCTGCACGTCAGCTGCGTCCGCTGGTGGGACCCCGCCATGGACACCGCCCCCGCCGTCGTCGGCCCGGCCCGCCATGTCACCCTCGCCCAGCGCTGCTGGCTCGAGATACGCCGCGCCTGGCTCACTCACGCTTCCGGCGTGCGGTAGGGGTGCGTGCTCGCCTCCTCCGCCGCCGCGTCGGCGTCCCCGGCACGGATCGCCGCCACCAGCCGTGCGTGGTCGCTGAGTTCACGGGGGCGCGGCTCGGCCGTGATGTCCGTCCGCAGGAAGCCCCGCACCACGGTGCCCAGGTCCGCGTACAGCTCGGCCAGCACCTCGTTGTGCGCGGCGGCGACGACCGCGGTGTGGAAACCGGCATCGGCCTCGACGAACCGCTCCGGGTCGCCCGAGCGCCAGGCGTCCTCGCGGCGGGCCAGGAGCTTGTCGAGCTGGCGGAGATCCGTTTCCGTACGCCGCTGCGCCGCCAGTGAGGCTGCCTTGGTCTCCAGCGCGCTGCGCAGCTCGGCCACCTCCCGCGGATCGGCGTGCGCGAAGCGGCGGTTCATCACCCCGGCCAGCTCGCTGGTGGCGACGACGTACGTGCCCGAGCCCTGCCGGATGTCCAGCAGACCGTTGTGCGCGAGGGCGCGGACGGCCTCGCGCACGGTGTTGCGGGCCACCCCCAGCCGTTCGACCAGTTCGGGTTCGGTGGGGATGCGCGAGCCCACGGGCCACTCGCCGGAGGTGATCTGACCGCGCAGCTGGGCGATCACCTGGTCCACGAGCGGGGTGCGGCGGGGGGAGGTCAGAGGCACAGTTAATTCATCCCATGATTCGATGACCGGCGCTATCGTGCGTGCATGAGCATGGCAGACGATCACGTGACTTCGACGGTCGGTACGGCGGAGCCGCACCGTGATCCCGGGAAGGCCCCGCCCCGGCGGCGACTGGCCCTCGCCGTGTGCCTGGTCCTCGCGGCCCTCAACCTCCGTCCCGCCGTCACCAGCCTCGGCTCGCTCCTGGAGGAGGCGCGGGACGGACTCGGGATGAGCGGCACCGTCGCCGGCCTGCTCACCTCCGTCCCCTCCCTGTGCTTCGCGCTCCTCGGCGCGGCCGCACCCCGGCTGGCCCGGCGCTGGGGCACGGCGACGGTGGTCTGCGCGGGGCTGTCCGCGGTCTGCGCGGGCCTCGCCCTGCGTCCGTTCGCGGGCGGCACGGCGGGCTTCCTGCTGCTCAGCGCACTGGCGCTGGCGGGCATAGCGCTGGGCAACGTCCTGATGCCCGTCGTCGTCAAGCAGTGGTTCCCCGACCGGGTCGGGCCGATGACCGGCCTGTACTCCATGGCCCTCGCCGCCGGTTCCGCCGTCGCCTCGGCCGTCACCGTGCCGCTGACCGGGGCCCTGGGCGGCGGCTGGCGGCTCGGCCTCGGGGCGTGGGCGGTGCTCGCCGCGGCGGCCGTGGTGCCGTGGGGCGTTGTCGCCCGCCGCTGCGCCGCCCGGCCGGAGGCCGGGCCCGCCACCCAGGACGCCCCGGCGGTGCGCATCACCCGCAGCCCGACGGCCTGGGCGCTGACCGTCTTCTTCGGGCTCCAGGCCGGCAGTGCCTATGTCGTGATGGGCTGGATACCCCAGATCTTCCGCGACGCGGGCGTGTCCGCCTCCACTGCCGGGGTGCTCGCGGCGCTGACGATGACGGCGGGCATCCCGCTCTCCCTCGTCCTGCCGCGCATCGCGGCCCGCATGCGGCACCAGGGCGCGCTGGCGCTCCTCCTCGCCGCCTTCGGGCTCGCCGGGTACACGGGGCTGTGGCTGGCCCCGGCCGCCGGTGCCTGGGCCTGGGCACTGCTGCTGGGCGTCGCCAACTGCGCCTTCCCGCTGGCGCTCACGATGATCGGCATGCGGGCCCGGTCCGGGGCCGGGGTGGTGCGGCTGTCCGCCTTCGCCCAGAGCGCGGGCTATCTGATCTCCCTGCCCGTACCGATGCTCGTGGGCGGGCTGTACGGGCGGACCGGGAGCTGGGGGCCGCCGATCGCCCTGATGGCGGCGCTGATGGTGCCTCAGGCGGTGGCGGGCGTCCTGGCCGGGCGCGACCGCGTCGTCGAGGACGAGCTCCGCGGCGCCCCGTAACCCGACTCCGGTGTCTGACCCGACCCCGGCGTCGGGGCCGTGAGCGGGATGGGACACTGATGCCATGCCCGTGCTCGAACCGAATCCCCAGAACGGCCAGAAGACCCTCCTCACCATCCTCGGCGTGATGCTCGGCATCACCGCCGTCATCGCGGTCATCGCGACGTTCGCCTCACGCTGACCGCGCCCGGTGGGGATGGTGGTGCTGGCCCCACCATCCCCTAGGGGGCGGTCATCAGGGGCGTGTGGGTGGTTTACCGGATGGGGGAACACGGCTCTTTTCCTTAGGTTGTTGAGTACACCGCGACGCTGCGGTGCACCGACACCGTCCGGAGGAGACCGCCATGTCCGTCGGCCAGAGGGGGCCTGGCCCCGTGCAGACCAGGCTGCCGTGGTGGGCCGTCGCGCTGCCCGCCGTCGCCTTCATAGCCCTCTTCACCCTGCTGGCCACCCCGGCCTCCGCCCAGTCGCGCGAGACGGGCGACGGGCCGATCGCGCGCGTCCTCGAGCTGGTGCACGACTCCCTCGAGCACCGGCTGCCATGAGCCGTACCACCCGTCGAGGTCAAGCCTGTCAACACCCCGCGCCGCGCGGCTGGTTTCATGCGAAGCTTGACGGCATGAGCGCCGAACCGACCCGCAGGATCGTCCTTCTCCGGCACGCCAAGGCCGAATGGTCCGACATCGACGATCACGAGCGTCCCCTCGCCGAACGAGGCCGCAAGGACGCCCCCGTGGCCGGCCGCTGGCTCGCCGGTTCCGGAATCGCCCCCGAGCTGGCCCTCTGCTCCACCGCCGCCCGCACCCGCGAGACCTGGAAGCTCGCGGTCCACGAGCTGCCGCAGCGCCCCCGCACCGTCTATGACGACCGGCTGTACGAGGCCTCGCTCGGCGAGCTGATCGCGCTGGTCAACGAGGTCTCCGACGAGGTGGACGACATCCTCGTCATCGGGCACAACCCCGGCATGCACGCCCTGGCCGACGCGCTGGCCGGCGAGGCCGACGGCGATCTGCTGGCACGGATGAACCGCTCCGGGTTCCCGACGGCCTCGATCGCGGTGCTCACCTTCAGCGGCTCCTGGAAGTCCGTCGAGCACGGAGCGGCCCGCCTGGCCGCCTTCTGGACCCCGAACGTATAAGAGCCTCAGGGCGGCCCGCTCACTCGTGGGTGTTGGCCGCCTCGACCTCTTCGCGGGTGACCCCCAGCAGATAGAGCACAGTGTCCAGGAAGGGCACGTTCACGGCGGTGTGCGCCGCCTCCCGCACCACGGGCTTCGCGTTGAACGCCACGCCCAGGCCCGCCGCGTTGAGCATGTCGAGGTCGTTCGCACCGTCCCCGACCGCCACCGTCTGCTCCAGCGGCACCCCCGCCTCCGCCGCGAACCGGCGCAGCAACCGGGCCTTGCCGGCCCGGTCCACTATGTCCCCGGTGACCCGGCCGGTCAGCTTGCCGTCCGCGATCTCGAGCGTGTTGGCCGAGGCGAAGTCCAGCCCCAGCCGCTCCTGCAGATCGTCCGTGACCTGGGTGAACCCGCCGGAGACCACACCCACCTGGAAACCGAGCTGCTTGAGCGTACGGATCAGGGTCCGGGCGCCCGGCGTGAGCCGTACCTCCGCGCGCACCTTGTCGACGACCGACGCGTCCAGGCCGGCCAGCAGCGCCACCCGCGCGTGCAGCGACTCCTCGAAGTCCAGCTCGCCGCGCATCGCCCGGGCGGTCACCTCGGCGACCTCGTCCTCGCAGCCCGCGTGCGCCGCGAACAGCTCGATGACCTCGTCCTGGATCAGCGTCGAGTCGACGTCCATCACGACCAGACGCTGCGCCCTGCGCTGGAGACCGGCCGCCACGACCGCCACGTCCACCCCGAGCTTCGAGGCCTCGACGGCCAGAGCCGTGCGCAGCGTCTCCGTCTCCGTGCCGGAGACCGCGAACTCCACTGCGGTCACCGGGTACTTGGCGAGCCGGAAGATGCGGTCGATGTTGCCGCCGGTGCCGGTGATGCAGGCCGCGATGGACGCCGCCGCCTCGGCGGTGAGCGGGTGGCCGAGCACGGTGACGTGCGAACGGCCCACGCCGCGCGGCCTGTTGTCGCCCGTACCCGAGATGATCTCCGTCTGCAGGTGCATCGACTCGGCCCAGCTGTGCACGGTCGCCCGGAGTCCGCCCTCCGACGCGCCGCCCCCCTGGGGTGCCGTGACCAGTGCGCACAGGGTGATCCGGCCCCGCGTGACGATCTGCTCGATGTCGATCACATCGACGGCGTAGGCGGCAAGGGTGTCGAAGAGCCCGGCGGTGATGCCCGGCCGGTCCTTCCCGAAGATCTTGACGAGGAGAGTGGGGACATCGTCACCGGCGACAGCGGTGGCAGGCGGGGTCTGCGATGCGCTCATGGTGCTTCTACCGTATCCGGTGCCCGATTGGCGTCAGCAGGGGGAGCGGGCAGAGGGAGCACTGTTCACCGTGCGGCTACCGGCGCGGCGGCTCGTCGTCCGCACCCGGCCACCCCCGGGAGGGCGGGCGCAGATAGGGGTTGGTGTCGTCGCGCGCGGGCCGGTAGCCCGTGGACGGGCGGTACGGGCCCGGCTCCGTTTCCGCCCGCGGCCGCGGGACCGGGCCTGCGGTGGGGGTGGCGCGCCGGCCCGCGGCGCCCACGGCGTACGCGAGCAGCGCCCCGAACGCGCCCGCGCCCAGCCCCCACAGCAGGCCCAGCCCCGCGGCCGCGAGCGGGTCGCCCCGCAGGTCGAGCCCGGCCCCGACCGCGTCCACGCCGAGGACGGCCAGTCCCGCGTCGGCCTTCACCCGGGTCGCCAGCACCAGCAGCGGCAGGGCCAGGGCGGTGGCCGCCCCCAGCGAGAGCGCGCAGCGCCCCGCGAACGCCGCCGCGCCCCGGCCGCCGTGCGGGGTACGGACCGCGGTGAGCACTCCGGCGAGCAGCATGAGCAGCGCGCTGCCCACGGCCAGCAGCCACACGGGCGGTGCGAGCTCGGCGAGGCGGCGCACCGACACCGGCTCGTCGGCCTTGCCGGACAGCAGCTTGTCGAGCGGGTCGGGCAGCACCTGCAGCAGTGAACCGCTCGCCGTGCCGTGCCAGGGGACGAACAGCCCGAGCGGCACTCCCGTCCACACCCCGTTCGGCGTCCCGAGCAGCGCGGCGCCCGCGATCCGCCGCGGGTGGTCGTCGCCCGCGGCCGCGACGGCCGCCGCGGCCCAGCCGGCCCCGACCGGCAGCACCAGGACGGTGCACAGGGCCGAAACCGCCGGACGTACCCCCCGGTTCAGGACGGTCCAGCCCGGCGGCAGCGCGCTCCGGCGTGCGGCGAGCATCGTGAGCAGCAGCACCGCGAGCACCCACACCGCGCCGCCGAGCAGCGACGGGCCGGTCCGCACGGTGAAGCCGACGGTCGCCTTGGCGCGGGCGAGGCCGGAGAGCCCGTCGGGCAGTCCGCCACCGATGTCGCCGATGTCCCCGAGGCCCGGGATATCCAGGCCGCCGCTGTTTCCTCCTGTATTCCCGCCCGGGACAAGGTCGTTGCCGTCGAACGTGATCGTGGAGGACGCCACCCAGCACAGCCCGCCGAGGACGAGCAGGAAGAGAACGGCCACCGTGCCCGCGCGCAGGGCCAGTTCACGTCCGCGCGGTGCGAGCCCCGCCGCCCGCAGCGAGCGGGCGAAGACCAGGCCGAGCAGCAGTGCCCCGGCCAGGCTCACGCCAAGTGGCGCGATGTCGATGGTGGTGTGCGCCCCGGCGCCCTGGATGCCGAATGCTTCCACTGCCCCCGAGGGGCTGATGGACCCCCCGACCGCGAGCACGACCAGCGCCGCGGCCATCGGGCCGAGCGAGCCCGCGCCGTCCGCGCCGAGCAGATGCAGCCCCAGCGCCGCGACCGCGGCCATGGCGAGGAAGGACCAGCTCACTGCCGCGATCGCGGTGAGGAACACATCGGCGCCGCGCGCCGTACGGCCTGTTCCGGCAATGGTCATCACGGCCCCCCGGTCCACTGTCCGGGGAGGGGTTCCCTCCGTCAACCACACCTGTTACCGGGCCGTGTCAATCCCCGACTTTCGATCGGAGGACTGTGCCTGAAATAGTTCCTCCCGATGTTCGCCATCCCTAGACTCCCTGAACAGCAGGGGGTACATCGGGGGACAAGTAGTGGGGCATGGAGTGCCTGATCTCGTACTGGAATTGAATGGACAGACCTGGGCATTGGACCCATCCAGGTCGTACACCCTCGGGCGTGATCCGCAGGGTGATGTGGTGCTGGAGGACGCCAGGGTCTCGTGGCGGCACGCCACCGTCCGCTGGAGCGGGCACAGTTGGGTCATCGAGGACCATGGCAGCACCAACGGCACATATGTGCAGGGGCAGCGTGTCCATCAGACGGAGATCGGCCCCGGTTCGGCCGTGCATCTGGGCAACGCGACCGACGGCCCGCGGCTGAGCCTCAGCGCCGCCGTGGCGTCGGCCGCGGACCTCCACGGTGCGCAGACCTCCATGGCCGCGCCGCACCAACAGCCGGTCCAGGGCTGGGCCCAGCCGTACCAGCAGGCGCCGCAGCAGGTACCGCAGCAGGCGGCCTGGCAGCAACAGCAGCCCTACGTACCGCAGCAGCAGGCCCCGGCCCCGTCGGCCTCGCAGGCCGCGCAGGCCGCGCCCGGCCCGTCGCCCGCCGCCGGCGACCGCAGCCCGACGAGCTTCCACCAGATGTCGGTCGGCCGCGTCATGCGCATCGGCCGTGCCCTGGAGAACGACCTCGTCGTCGCGGACCTCCAGGTCTCGCGCCACCACGCCGAGTTCCGGGCCACGAACGACGGCCGCTTCGAGATCGTCGACCTCGGCAGCCACAACGGCACCTATGTCAACGGTCAGCCGGTCAGCCGGCAGATCATCGGCCCGAACGACATCGTCGGCGTCGGCCACTCCACCTTCCGTCTCGTCGGCGACCGTCTCGAGGAGTTCGTCGACACCGGCGACGTCTCCTTCTCGGCCCGCCACCTGACCGTCACGGTCGACGGGGGCAAGCAGATCCTCAAGGACGTCTCCTTCGGCGTCCCGGAGAAGTCGCTCATCGCGGTCATCGGCCCCTCGGGCTCAGGCAAGTCCACCCTGCTGAAGGCCCTCACCGGTTACCGGCCGGCCAACCAGGGCGACGTGCTCTACGACAACCGCAACCTCTACAAGCAGTTCGCGGAGCTGCGCCAGCGCATCGGCCTGGTGCCGCAGGACGACATCCTGCACAAGGAGCTCACGGTCCGGAAGGCCCTGCGGTACGCGGCCAAGCTCCGCTTCCCCGGCGACACCGCGCCCGCCGAGCGCGAGGCCCGCATCGACGAGGTGCTGCGCGAGCTCAAGCTCGACATCCACAAGGACAAGAAGGTCACCGCCCTCTCCGGCGGCCAGCGCAAGCGCGTCTCCGTCGCGCTCGAGCTGCTGACCAAGCCGTCGCTGATCTTCCTGGACGAGCCGACCTCCGGCCTCGACCCGGGCATGGACCGCGATGTGATGCAGCTGCTGCGCGGCCTCGCCGACGACGGCCGTACGGTCCTCGTCGTCACGCACTCCGTGGCGGAACTGGCGCTCTGCGACAAGCTGCTGGTCATGGCCCCCGGCGGCTCGGTCGCCTACTTCGGCCCGCCCGAGGAGGCGCTCAACTTCTTCGGCTACGAGACCTGGGCCGATGTCTTCTCGGCGTTCGAGAACTACCGCGACTACGACTGGGCGGGCCGCTGGAAGGGCTCCCAGCACTACCAGATGTACGCGGCCGACATCGACGCCGTGGCGCCGCAGCAGGTGACCCCGCAGGTGGTGAAGCCGCCCAAGCCGCAGAGCTGGGGCGCCCAGCTGTGGACGCTGATGCGCCGCTACTGCTCGGTCATCGCCTCCGACCGGGGCTTCATCGGGCTGATGCTGATCCTGCCGGCCGTCCTCGGCGGCGTGAGCTGTGTGATCCCCTCCGACTTCGGCCTGGGCGCGCCCACCCCGGGCCACTTCAACCAGGACGCCGGCACCATCCTGCTGATCCTCGCGGTCGGCATGTGCTTCTCGGGCGCGGCCAACTCCGTCCGTGAGCTGATCAAGGAACGGGTGATCTACGAGCGGGAACGCTCCGTCGGCCTCTCCCGCTCCGCGTACCTGATGTCGAAGGTGATCGTCCTCGGCGTGATCACGGCGTTCCAGGGCATCATCATCTGCGGCATCGGCTTCTCGATCCGCAAGCTGCCCGAGCACGGCCTGATCCTCAAGAACCTCCCGGCCGTGGAGCTGTGCGTGACGATCATCGCGCTCGGCTTCACGTCGATGATGATCGGCCTCGTGATCTCCTCGCTGGTCAAGACCGCCGAGAAGACCATGCCGCTGCTGGTCATGTTCGCGATCGTCCAGGTCGTCTTCACCGGGATCATGTTCAAGATCTACGGTTCGCCCGGCATCGAGCAGTTCGCCTGGCTGATGCCGTCCCGCTGGGCGGTCGCCGGCACCGGCGCCACGCTGGACCTCTCGCACATCATGGCGCCGATGGACAAGAACGACCGCAGCAACCACGACCCCCTGTGGGCCCACACGGCGAGCCAGTGGGGCATCGACCTGATCGTTCTCATCGCGCTCGGAGTCCTCTGCGGATTCGCAGTCGCGCGTTTGCTCCGCCGTCATGAGCCGGAGGTCATGCGCAAGTAGCGGCACCCATGACAAAGGGCGGCGGGACCCGGGAAACCGGGCCCCGCCGCCCTTTTGCTGTCCGCGCGGCTCAGTAGGCGGAGTTGACGTTGTCCATCGAGCCGTAGGTCTTCGCCGCGTAGTTGCAGGCGGCGACGATGTTGGCGACCGGGTCGTAGATG
The DNA here is from genome assembly GCF_059089585.1 of Streptomyces sp. SX-6. Lineage (NCBI taxonomy): Bacteria > Bacillati > Actinomycetota > Actinomycetes > Kitasatosporales > Streptomycetaceae > Streptomyces > Streptomyces sp. SX-6. The sequence continues at coordinate 132,104 of NZ_JBTHHU010000018.1, forward strand.
TTCCAGGAGGTGCCCTCGACGTGGTACGCCTGGAAGGTCGGGTCGATCACCTGGAGCAGGCCCTTGGAGGGGGTGCCGGCCGTGGCGTTGGAGTCCCAGTTGTTGATCGCCTGCGGGTTGCCGGTCGACTCCCGCATGATGTTGCGGTAGAGGCCGTCGTAGCTGCCCGGGATGTTGTGGGCGGCCATGATGTCCAGCGCCTGGCGGATCCAGCCGTCGAGGTTGTTCGCGTAGGCCTTCGGGGCCGGGGCGGCCGGGGCGGCGGTCGAGGCCTCGACGGGCTTGCGGGCCTCGGACCGGCTCGCGGCCTCCTTCTGGGCGCGCTCCTTGTCGGCCTTGGCCTTCGCCTCGGCCTCGGCCTTCTTCTTGGCCGCGGCGTCGGCCTGCGCCTGCTTGGCGGCGTTGTCCGACTGCTTGGTCAGCTCGCTGCGCTGCTCCTCGGTACCGAAGGACTGGGCGTTCCACGCCACCGGCTTGACGGCGACCGCCTGCGAGTCCTCCTTCGCGGAGCTGCCCGGGACGACTGCGAATGCCAGAGCCGCGACGCCTGCCGCGGCGATGCCCGCGGCGGAGAACGTGTGGACCTTGGTGAGACGGCTATAGCCGGAGATGGAGCGCATGACTGTGCTGAACCTCTTCCAATCGCCCGAGTCGCAGTGACCCGGTTTTCGGCGCAAAAGAAGCGCCGTCTGTCGGTCACGGCGCCCTGCGGCTGGGCAATTGTTAGCGGCAGCAAAAAGCTGTGGCAAAGGTGTGACGTACTATCCAGCATCGTTGCGACGCCCCGCGGCGAGCGGTCCCCGAACCCGCTCGCCGCCAGCTCAACGCGGTGCTTACTACGCTCTTACACAGCAACTAGGCAGGGTCGTAGGTGATCTGCGTCCTATGCGCGGGCTCACATCGCGAGGAGGTTTGCGTCGCGCAGCGTCATGCTTCCGGCGCGCTGTGTGCTCAGATCTCGACCAGCACCTGGTCGAGGCTCTTGCGCACCAGATCCGGGACCTCGCAGTCCTCCGCCGGATACCCCACGGGGATCACCGCGAAGGCCTTCTCGTTCGCCGGGCGCCCCAGCACCTCGGACAGGAACCGCATCGGGCTCGGCGTGTGCACCAGCGCCGCGAGCCCCGACAGGTGCAGTGCCGACAGCAGCATCCCGACCGCGATGCCGACGGACTCGTCCACGTAGTAGTGCTTGCGCTTGCCGCCGTCCGCCCCCAGCCAGTAGCGCTGCTGGAAGACCACGACCAGCGCCGGCGCGTCCGTCAGATGCGGCTTCACCTCGTCCGTACCCAGCGGCCGCAGCGCCGCCAGCCACTCCTCGCCGAGTCGTCCCTCGTACGAGACGCGCTCCTCTTCCTCCGCCGCCTCGCGGATGCGGCGGCGCACCCCGGGGTCCTTCACCAGGACGAACGTCCACGGCTGCTGGTGCGCCCCGGACGGCGCGGTGGCGGCGCAGGCGATCGCGTCCCTCACCACCTGCTCGGGCACCGGGTCGGCGGAGAACTGCCGTACGGTCCGCCGCTCGGCCATCCGTGCCCTCAGCCCGGCGGCGCGAGCGAGGGACTCCTCGGCGGGCATCCGCGCGGGCCGGTAGGGGACCGGCCGGTAGGGAGCGCCATGGGTGGGGGTCCACTGCACAGGTATCGGCATGGTCCGAGTCTGGTGCCGGCAGGGCCCTTCGGCCTAGGGCGCGGGGCGTAAGCGACCGCCGCCGCCGGTCCGATCCCCGGACGCCCGCCGCTCGGTACGGTGAGGCCATGAGCACTGGCCAACGCTCCGGCCTGACCGCCGTGAGCACCGCGATCCTCGCCATGAGCCGACATCTCGAGGTGCGCGACGTCCTCCAGACGATCGTCGTCTCGGCGCGTGAGCTCCTCGGCGCCGAATACGCGGCACTCGGCGTCCCCGATGACCACGGCGGCTTCGCCCAGTTCGTCGTCGACGGCATCAGCGAGGAGGAGTGGAAGGCCATCGGCCCGCTGCCCCGTCAGCACGGCATCCTCGCCGCGATGCTCGAGGACGCCACGCCGCAGCGCCTCGCCGACGTCCGCGAGGACCCCCGCTTCGAGGGCTGGCCCAAGGCCCACCCCGAGATGTGCGACTTCATCGGCATGCCGGTGGCCGACGGCGACGAGATCCTCGGCGCGCTGTTCCTCGCCAACAAGACCGTGCCCTGCAGCGGGTTCACCGCCCAGGACGAGGAACTCCTCGCCACCCTCGCCCAGCACGCCGCCATCGCCCTCACCAACGCCCGCCTCTACGAGCGCAGCCGCGAGCTGACCATCGCGGGGGAGCGGGCCCGGCTCGCGCACGAGCTGCACGACGCCGTGTCCCAGAAGCTGTTCTCCCTGCGCCTCACCGCCCAGGCCGCGACGGCCCTGGTCGACCGCGACCCGGTCCGCGCCAAGGGCGAGCTGCACGAGGTCGCCCGTCTCGCCGCCGAGGCCGCCGACGAACTGCGCGCCGCCGTGGTCGAACTGCGGCCCGCCGCGCTGGACGAGGACGGGCTCGTCGCCACCCTGGGTACCCAGGTCAAGGTGCTCGACCGCGCCCATTCCGCTCACGTCACCTTCTCCGCCCACGCCATGCGGGCCCTGCCCGCCTCCCAGGAGGAGGCGGTGCTGAGAGTCGCGCAGGAGGCCCTGCACAACGCCCTGCGCCACTCCGGGGCGCAGGGCGTCGAGGTCAGCCTCACCCGGGCGGGCCAGGGCGCCGTGCTGCGGGTCGTCGACGACGGACAGGGCTTCGACCCCTCCGCCGTCCGGCGGGCCGGGCGGCACCTGGGGCTGGTGTCCATGAGGGACCGCGCGAACGGCGTGGGCGGCAGGCTGACCGTTGTGTCGGAGCCCGGCAAGGGCACGGCGATCGAGATGGAGGTGCCCGGTGGCTGACGAACGAGTGATCAAGGTTTTGCTGGTGGACGACCACCAGGTGGTCCGCCGGGGGCTGCGCACCTTCCTCGAGGTCCAGGACGACATCGAGGTGGTCGGCGAGGCCGGGGACGGCGCCGAGGGCGTCGCCCGGGCCGAGGAGCTGAGCCCCGACGTCATCCTCATGGACGTGAAGATGCCCGGCACCGACGGCATCGAGGCGCTGCGCAGGCTCCGGGCGCTGGACAACCCCGCCCGGGTGCTGATCGTCACCAGCTTCACCGAGCAGCGCACCGTGGTTCCGGCCCTGCGGGCCGGTGCCGCGGGTTATGTCTACAAGGACGTGGACCCCGATGCCCTCGCCGGTGCCATCAGGTCCGTGTCGGCCGGGCACGTACTGCTCCAGCCCGAGGTCGCCGGCGCCCTCCTGTCGCAGGAAGACGGGGGCGGCGGCCAGGGCCGGGGCAACGCGCTCACCGAGCGCGAGCGCGAGGTGCTCGCCCTGATCGCGGACGGCCGGTCCAACCGGGAGATCGCCCGCGCCCTGGTGCTGTCGGAGAAGACCGTCAAGACCCACGTCTCCAACATCCTGATGAAGCTCGACCTCGCCGACCGGACCCAGGCGGCCCTGTGGGCCGTGCGGCACGGGATGGGCGACTGAGCCGCACGGTTGCGGAACGTCGCATTCCGATCAGTAATTCATGCGGTCGTGTGATTGGCCATATGACCCAGAAACCTGACCGGCGGTGGACCGTTCTCCATGGCGTAACCGCGGCGGCTGGCCGTGGCAACGTTTCAGGAAGGTCAGAAGAAAAGTGAAGAACATGAAGAAGGCCGCTGCCATCACGCTCGCCGTCGGCGGTCTTGCCCTCGCCGGTGCCGGTGTCGCCTCCGCGCACGGCGCCGAGGGCATCGCCAAGGACTCGCCCGGTGTCGTCTCCGGCAACGTCGTCCAGGTCCCGGTCGACGTGGACGCGAACGTCTGCGGCAACACCATCAACGTGGTCGGCCTGCTGAACCCGGCGCACGGCAACCTCTGCGTCAACGAGTAAGGACCGCTGCGCCATCCGGTCGGTCGGCCCCGCTTCGGCGGGGCCGACATCCGTGGGGGACCAATCGTCCGAATGAGGGCAAACGCCGTTGATGGCCGTGCCATCGACCGCGCAGTGGCGTTCATCAGGGCGCGACTCCGTCGTCTGGGTCGCAAGTCACCAGCAAAGGAAGACCCCCATGAACCCTGCTCAGAAGGTCGCCCTCATTCTGGCCTCAGTGGGCGTGACCCTCGGCGCCTCCGTCGGCAGCGCAGCAGCCCACGACGAAGGCGGCTCCCAGGCCCGTGCTGTTGCGAAGGGCTCGCCCGGCGTTCTCTCGGGTGACATCATCCAGATCCCGCTCGATGTCCCGATCAACCTGTGCGGCAACAGCATCGACATCGTCGGGCTCCTCAACCCGACGTTCGGCAACACCTGCATCAACGCGGAGCCGGAGCGCCACACGGAGATTCGCGACTACCATCACCACGAGCGCCGTCACGAGCTTGAGAACATGCACGAGCACGAGGACGCGTACGAGCGCTGACCCCACCGCACTCCGCCGACACACAGGGCGAGACCCCGCGGGCGTTCCGTCCGCGGGGTCTTCCAGGCATCCGTGGGGGATCAATCGTCCGAATGAGGGCAAATGCCATTGATGGCCGTGCCATCGACCGGACAGTGGCGTTCATCAGGGCGCGACTCCGTTCTCGGGGGTCGCAAGTCACCAGCAAAGGAAGACGCCCTCATGAACTCTGCTCAGAAGGTCGCTCTCGTTCTGGCCTCCGTAGGTATGGCAGTCGGTGCCTCCGTCGGAACGGCCGCAGCCACCGACGGAGGTGGCTCCCAGGCCCGTGGTGTCGCGACGCACTCGCCCGGCATCCTCTCGGGTGACGTCATCCAGATCCCGATCGACCTCCCGATCAACCTGTGCGGCAACTCCATCGACATTGTCGGGCTCCTCAACGCGGCGTCCGGCAACACCTGCGTCAACGCGGAGATCCACCCCCAGGAGATGCACTACGAGCGCCACTATGAGCGCCACTTCGAGGGTGGCCGTCACCACGAGGGTGACCACCACCACGAGTAATGGCCGCGGCGGGCACTCGCCCCGCAAGCAAGGCCCCGCGGACCCCTTCGGTCCGCGGGGCCTTCCGCGTGCGTCAGTGCCGGCGCCGCTCCCGGTCCTCCACCAGCGCGTTGTACGCGGCCACCTGGGCCCGCCGGGCCGTACGCTCGACGGGCCGCAGCGCCGCCGCCCGGGCCGCGATCTCCGAGGCGCTCACCGCGGCCCCGTGCTCCCGGCCCCCCTCGTGCCCGGGCGCGTACGCGATCGAGATCAGCGCCCCCACCCGCCGGGCCAGCTCCAACACCCGTGCCGCGCGCGGCGGATAGCCCGGCGCGAGCACCTCGCGCCCCTGCTCGGCCCGGGCCCGGTAGGCCTCGAGGGCTGCCTGGGCCGCCGGGCCCGAGCCCGCCACGTCCAGCCGGGACAGCGTCTGGGTCGCCTCGCGCAGCGCCTCCGCCAGTTCGCGCTCCGCCTCGGAGAGCGACGGAACGTCGGCGGGCGGCGCGTCCCGTACGGCCATGCAGTGCCAGAGGACCTCCACGTGCACATCGCCCGCGGGGCCCGCCTCGTGCACCTCCGGCACCAGACCCAGCCCGGCGCCCGAGGCGATCACCGCCTCGCCGGCCTCCAGGGCGCGGGCGTTGAACTCCGGGGGTCCGCTCAGCCCCAGCGGATGCCCGGGGGCCGGCAGGGCGAGACGCAGTCCGGTGGCCCCGAGAGCGCGCAGCCTGCCCAGTGCGAGCGTGAGTCCGACCGGCCCGGGTTCACCCGGGATGCCGATGACACGGTGCACCGCGTCATCTCCGGTGATGTGATGCACCGCGTCGTCGGGCGCGGCAAATCCGGCAAGTACGGCATTTCCCCATGCGCAGAGCCGCCCTGAGTGATGTTCATCGAGCATGGCCCCCAGCCTAGGGACTGGCATCGACGACCGGTGGCGTAGGTTTTCCTTGGGGGCTGCGCCGACAGGCGCCAGCGACGACGAACTGCAATGGGAGACAAGGCGCTCATGAGCGATGTGCTGGAACTGGTGGACGTATCCGTGGTCCGCGAGGGCCGGGCTCTGGTGGACCAGGTCTCCTGGTCGGTCAAGGAGGGCGAGCGCTGGGTGATCCTCGGCCCCAACGGTGCGGGCAAGACCACCCTCCTCAATGTCGCTTCCAGCTACCTCTTCCCGACCAAGGGCACCGCGAAGATCCTGGGCGAGAAGCTCGGCGCGGTCGACGTCTTCGAGCTGCGGCCGCGCATCGGTATCGCCGGCATCGCGCTCGCCGACAAGCTGCCGCGCAGCCAGACGGTGCTGCAGACGGTGCTCACCGCCGCGTACGGCATGACCGCCACTTGGCACGAGGACTACGAGGCCGTCGACGAGCAGCGCGCCCGCGCCTTCCTCGACGTGCTGGGCATGACGGAGTACCTCGACCGCAAGTTCGGCACGCTGTCCGAGGGCGAGCGCAAGCGCACGCTCATCGCCCGCGCGATGATGACCGACCCCGAGCTGCTGATGCTGGACGAGCCCGCCGCGGGCCTCGACCTGGGCGGCCGCGAGGACCTCGTACGCCGCCTGGGCCGGCTCGCCCGGGACCCGCTCGCGCCCTCGATGATCATGGTCACCCACCATGTCGAGGAGATCGCCCCCGGCTTCACCCACGTGCTGATGATCCGTCAGGGTCAGGTGCTGGCGGCGGGTCCGATCGAGCTCGAGCTGACCTCCCGGAACCTGTCCAAGTGCTTCGGCCTGCCCCTGGTGGTGGAGCGCCGCAAGGACCGCTGGACGGCGCACGGACTGCCGCTCTCCTGATCTGCCACGCCTGCGAGATGCCCTGTCCGTGACACGGCCCGCACGCCTACCATGACCATGTGAACACTTGGGCGTGGTGGCTCGTGGCCGCTGTCGGACTGGGCATTCCGCTGGTGGTGACCGCACTGCCCGAGTTCGGCATGCTCGCGGTCGGCGCCGTCGCCGCGGCTGTCACCTCGGGGCTGGGCGGCGGAACCGTGACCCAGTTCGTCGTGTTCGCCGTCGTCTCCGTCGCCCTCATCGCCGTGGTGCGGCCGATCGCCAACCGGCAGCGGTCGCGCCACCCCGTGCTGAGGTCGGGCGTGGAGGCGCTGAAGGGGAAACAGGCCGTCGTCCTCGAGCGCGTCGACGGCCACGGCGGCCGCATCAAGCTCGGGGGCGAGATCTGGTCCGCGCGCTCCCTCGACGGCGAGCGGACGTTCGACGTGGGGCAGCAGGTCGACGTCGTCGACATCGACGGTGCGACGGCGGTGGTGATGTGAGGGATCCGGGTCCGCCGCCTGCGCCGGACCGCAGGTTCTGAAAGACTCAACCCGCTCGACCAACGACAAAGGCACGAGGAGCCACGATGGCGATCATCATCGTCCTGATCATCCTGGTGGTGCTCGTCTTCATCGCGCTCATGAAGACGGTGCAGGTCATTCCCCAGGCCAGCGCGGCAATCGTCGAGCGTTTCGGCCGTTACACCCGCACACTCAACGCGGGCCTCAACATCGTCGTCCCCTTCATCGACTCGATCCGCAACCGCATCGACCTCCGCGAGCAGGTCGTGCCGTTCCCGCCGCAGCCGGTGATCACCCAGGACAACCTGGTCGTCAACATCGACACTGTCATCTACTACCAGGTGACGGACGCCCGTGCCGCCACCTATGAGGTGTCCAGCTTCATCCAGGCCATCGAGCAGCTCACTGTCACCACGCTGCGCAACATCATCGGCGGCATGGACCTCGAGCGGACCCTCACCTCCCGCGAGGAGATCAACGCGGCCCTGCGCGGCGTCCTCGACGAGGCGACCGGCAAGTGGGGCATCCGCGTCAACCGCGTCGAGCTCAAGGCGATCGAGCCGCCGACCTCCATCCAGGACTCGATGGAGAAGCAGATGCGCGCCGACCGGGACAAGCGCGCCGCGATCCTCACGGCCGAGGGCATCCGCCAGTCGCAGATCCTGACGGCCGAGGGCGAGAAGCAGTCCGCGATCCTGCGGGCCGAGGGTGAGGCCAAGGCCGCCGCGCTCCGCGCCGAGGGCGAGGCCCAGGCGATCCGTACGGTCTTCGAGTCCATCCACGCGGGCGACCCGGACGAGAAGCTGCTCTCGTACCAGTACCTCCAGATGCTTCCGAAGATCGCCGAGGGCGACGCCAACAAGCTCTGGATCGTGCCCAGCGAGATCGGCGACGCCCTCAAGGGCCTGAGCGGAGCCGTCGGCAACTTCGGCCCGAAGGGCGGCGGCGCGAGCCTCGCCAAGGAGACCCCGCGCCGGGAACAGCCCACGATCGACTGACGATTGAGGCACTCTCTCTTCTGAGGCACTTTCTCTTCGCACGGTGATCGATTTCCGGATCGGTCTCATGCATGATCAGTGCGGCCCCTCGACCTCCATGGCGGGGAGGCACCGTACTGATCGGAGGAGATGGCCTTGTCCATCTGGGAAGCAATCGCGGTCTTCGCGGCCGGCATCGGCGCCGGCACCATCAATGTCATCGTCGGCTCGGGCACCCTGTTCACCTTCCCGGTGCTGCTCGCCGTCGGCCTGCCGCCGGTCACGGCCAATGTGTCCAACACACTCGGACTGGTCACCGGCAACATCAGCGGCGTCATCGGCTACCGCCGTGAACTGCGCGGCCAGCGCGCCCGGCTCGTCCGCTTCTGCGGCGTCGCCCTGGTCGGCGGCCTCGCCGGCGCGATCCTGCTGCTCGCGCTGCCGCCCAGGACCTTCGCCACCGTCGTGCCCTGGCTGATCGGGATGGCCCTGGTGCTCGTCGTCCTCCAGCCCCGGCTCGCCAGGGCGCTGGCCCGCCGCCGCGAGCGCAACGGCACCGACGCCCACGCCGACGGAGGCCTCGCCCTACTGGCCGGTCTGCTGCTCGCGAGCGCGTACGGCGGCTACTTCGGCGCCGCCCAAGGGGTCATGTACCTCTCCCTCATGGGCATCCTGCTCAACGACGATCTCCAGCGCATCAACGCGGTCAAGAACGCCCTCGCCGTCGTGGTCAACGGTGTTGCCGCGCTCTTCTTCCTCTTCGTCGCGCACATCGACTGGCGTGCGGTGCTGCTCGTCGCCGCGGGCTCCACGCTCGGCGGTCAGATAGGCGCCAAGGTCGCCCGCCGTCTGCCGCCCACGGCCATGCGCGCCGTCATCGTGGCGGTGGGTGTGGTGGCCATCGTCGAACTCCTGCTCCGCTGACGGGAGTTCACGGAGCCCGCGGAGTTCACGGAGCTCACCTGGAAACGGGGAACGCTCCGGGCCCTTCCCCCGTGTGACGTGGGCCCGGAGCGTATGGCAGCGGACGCGGTCGCCCGGAGCCGGCTCCGGACTCCGGCGGACGGGTGGGCGAGCAATACGCCCTCCCGCCCCCGCCACTGCGGTGTCCACTGCCCGACGGCCACTGTCGAAGCCGTCGGCCGGCTACCACTGTGCGACGCCGGGCGAGAGGGCGCAACGCATTTTCCGTACGCGCGTTTTCCGTGCGCGCACGGGGAGTTCAGCCCGCCGCGGGCGCCTCGTACACACCGATGAGCTGAGCGCGTGCCAGGGCGTGGAAGCGAAGGTGGAAGCCCACGACGGCCGGCGAGGCGTCCGTGTCGGGGCCGAGCACCTCCCGGTCCACCGCGTACACGGTGAACACATAGCGGTGCGGGCCGTCCCCGGCGGGCGGGGCGGCGCCGCCGAAGTCCCGTGTCCCGTAGTCGTTGCGGACGTGCACCGCGCCCTCGGGCAGCCCCTTCATGTCACCGCTCGCGGCACCGGCCGGCAGCTCCGTCACGGTCGCGGGGATGTCGAAGAGCACCCAGTGCCAGAATCCGCTGCCGGTCGGCGCGTCCGGGTCGTAGCAGGTGACGGCGAAGCTCTTCGTATCGGCGGGGAAGCCCTCCCAGCGCAGCTGGGGCGAGACATTGCCGCCGCTGTACACCTGACCGCTCTTCAGCCGCTCGCCCGGTGCCACGTCATCGCTCACCACGGTGAACGAGGGCACGGGCGGGTGGAAATCATGGGGGAGCGGCCGCAGCTTCTGTGCGTCGGACACAGAGACACCTCCTGAACGCGGAGACGAAATGGAGGTGCCAGCCTAACGACGAGGTGTCAGTGCGAGCTGCGACCATACGAGGTGTGCTGAGAAGTGTGTTCCGACGACCGGCAAGCCGTGCCATGCGCACGCTGACCGTGCTCCTTGCTGCCCTGCCCCTGCTCCTGCTCCCCGCCTGCTCCTCCGGCGGCGGCCACGGCAAGTCCGGAAAGGCCACCGCGACGGCCGCCGGCACCGCGGCACCGCCCGTGTCCGGCACGTCCGGTGGCGTTCCGTCATGGGCGAAGGGCATGAAGACCGTCACACCGGACAAACTCCCTGCCGAAGCCCGCCGTACCCTCGAACTCATCGACAAGGGCGGCCCGTTCCCGTACTCCAGGGACGGCATCGTCTTCGGCAACTACGAAAACCGCCTGCCCAAGCAGTCCCGCGGCTACTACCACGAGTACACCGTCCCCACCCCCGACGCCCGCAACCGCGGCGCCCGCCGCATCATCACCGGGAACCACTCCGAGCGCTACTACACCAGCGACCACTACAAGACCTTCGAAGCGGTGGTGCACCCATGACCGGCCAACTGCCCGCCCCTGGCGTCGCCGGACTCATCGACGGCTCCGTCGCGCCGGGGATCTACCGGCTGCCCCTGACCGAGACGCCCGCTCACGCCACGGCCCTCGCCGCCGACGCCGGCTGGCGCACGGCCCGGCTCCTCCTCGACGGCATCGGCGACAAGGCCGCCTTCCTCGACAGGTGCGCCGCCGACCTGGACTTCCCCGGATGGTTCGGCCACAACTGGGACGCCCTCGCTGACTGCCTCATGGACCTGTCGTGGTGGCGGAAGGACGGCGAGCCCCGTGGCTATCTGCTGCTGGCGGAGGACTGGGACACCTTCCACAAGACCGCCCCGGAGGAGGCACGTACGGCAGAGGAGATCCTCACCGACGCCGTCGACTACTGGGCAGGCCAGGACACACCCTTCGCGGTGCTCCTCGCCTGATGACGGTGTCCCTGCCACGCAGACGGCACTCCATTACGCTCGGTCCGCATGACCGCGCCTGATCGCATGCCGCTCGCCCGCGCCTTCTTCGACCGACCGGTGCTGGAGGTGGCCCCGGAACTGCTGGGGCGCACCCTGGTCCGCACCACACCCCAGGGGCCGATCGAGCTCCGCATCACAGAGGTCGAGGCCTACGCGGGCGAGCTGGATCCGGGATCGCACGCCTACCGGGGGCGTACGGAGCGGAACGCCGCGATGTTCGGACCGCCCGGGCACGCCTACGTGTACTTCATTTACGGGATGTGGTTCAGCCTCAATCTGGTCTGCGGCCCCGAAGGCACGGCGAGCGGCTGTCTGCTGCGCGCCGGCGAGGTGATCAGCGGCGCGGACCTCGCACGCGAGCGCCGTCCCAAGGCGCGCAAGGACCGGGAACTGGCCCAGGGCCCCGCCCGCCTCGCCACCGCCCTCGACGTCGACCGCGCCCTCAACGGCACCGACGTCTGCGCCGGTCCGGACTCCCCGCTGATCGTCCTCGAGGGCACCCCCGTCCCCGCCGACCTGGTCCGCAACGGTCCTCGTACGGGCGTGGGCGGAGAGGGGGCCACCCATCCCTGGCGCTTCTGGGCCGACGGCGAACCGACGGTCAGCCCGTACCGGGCCCATGTGCCCCGACACCCGCGCAAGAAGGGTGCCACGGCCGGTGCTTGACTCTTCGGCGGCGAGGGCCTAACGTAGCCCAAGCCGCTGGAGACGGGCAACGCCATGGGCGTGGACCGATGGGCGGCGCAACCACCACTACGAGGAAATCCCCGGATCGGGGTCTGTTTCGCTGTGCCGAAATTCGACTTCGATTGGCTCGATTAGGAGCCGCCGAGGAATTCCGCTAAAGTAGTGGACACGCCGGAAGGCGCGAAGGAAAAGAAAGAAACCCCGATCCAACAGGGGGCCGGAGCCGGAAATCGGATCTGGTAAGGTTGGAAACAACGAAGGGAAGCGCCCGGAGGAAAGCCCGAGAGGGTGAGTACAAAGGAAGCGTTCGTTCCTTGAGAACTCAACAGCGTGCCAAAAGTCAACGCCAGACTATAAAACAACCCCGTCCCCTTGTGGGATGA